>DASXNR010000089.1:0-6139 GCA_036494925.1 Acetobacteraceae bacterium | reverse complement strand
GGACGCGTTCGCACACCAATATGAGGAACACATCAATGTCGCTTGCCTCGATTGGCCGTCGGCGATGGCTGCGGACAGCCCTGGGCGCGGCCATAGCGGCACTCGTGGCGCCGCGGGTGATCGCCGACCCCGCGGCGATCGCGCCGATCCGGGAGCTCTGCGACAGCCTGCTGGGAATCATGCGGGCAGGCCGCACCACACCGTTCGGGCAGCGCTTCACCATGCTCGCGCCGGCTGTCGAACGTGCCTTCGATCTGCCTGCGATCCTGCAACTATCGGTCGGACCATCCTGGTCCGGCCTCCCCCCCGACCAGCAGACAACCCTGTTGACCGCGTTCCGTCGCTACACGATCGCCAATTACGTCAACAGCTTCGACAACTATAGCGGCCAGCGTTTCGACGTGCTGCCGGACACCAAGGCGCTGCCGAACGGCGAGCAGGTGGCGCAGACGCGGATAATCTCGTCATCGGGCGAAACGCACGAACTGGACTACGTCATGCGCCAGGAGGCCGACACCTGGAAGGCGGTGGACGTGCTGGCCGATGGCTCGATCAGCCGCGTGGCAGTACAGCGCTCCGACTTCCGCCGGCTGGTCGCGCGCGGCGGCGCGCAGGCGTTGATCGAGAGCCTGAACCAGAAGACCACCGACCTGTCGGGCGGCGCGCTGTCGTAGCGGTCAGACCGTGGCCACCGGTGTGGCCGGCGAGCCGACCGCGCCGGGCAGTCGCAGCGGCGGGCCGGTGAACAGAAAGCGGCTGCGGTGGTTGGCGCGCAGCCAGTCGGCAAGTTCCGTCAGATAGAACATCTCGCCGAGATAGCAGCCCAGCTTGAACAGGCAGTGCTCGTGCAGCGGCAGCGTCGCGCAGACATCGTCCATGCAGGGCCGCGCCGGCATGCTCTCGACCGCAAAGTTGTCGGAGATCAATGCCACGGCGCCGCTGTCGGTCACCCATTGCCGCAGCTCGGGATCGCGGCCATCGAGGCCCACCGTGCCGGCCATCAGCTTCTCGCGGTCGGGCTGCTTGTTCATCTCCAGCAGCATCTCGGCGAAGCCGGTGCGGAACAGCACGAAGTCGCCGGCTTCCACGACGACGTTGTCCTTGCGCATCACCTCCATCAGTTCCTCGTAGCTGACCATGTGGCCGGTGCGGCCGAAATGCGCCTCCAGGTCGATCAGCACGCCGCGGCCCTGCATGCAGGCCTCGGCCATGTTCTGCACGCCGAGATGCCGCGCGCCCTGCGGCTCGTCGCACGGCGTCATGTTACCCTGCGCGTCGTAGTAGGCGGGGCCGATGATGTCGCGGCCGGCGCGATAGCCGTTGTAGAACACGTCCTCCGGCTTGCCGTCGCCATCGGCGTCGAACATTTGCCCGACATGGGCGAGACTGTCCCATTGCGTCGAGTATTGCAGCGTCAGGAGCACCTGGTCGTCGCAGACGATGTCGGTGGCAGTGGGATCGTCGCAGCGCAGCGGGTAGTTCATGTTGGGCCTGTCGCCGCGCATGGTGGGCTTCAGCACCGGCGGATGCCGTCGCGGCGACAGGATCGCGCCGCCGGGATAGTCGAGCGGCAGCGACAGGCAGAACGTCTTTCCCACCTTCACCTCGGCGATGCCTTGCAGGACCTTTTGCTGGGTCAGGAGATTGAGGCGGCCGCGCTCGTCATCGGCGCCGAAGTCACCCCAGGTGGAGCCGGCGGGGCGGTTGGTCCAGCGTGGGTTGTCTGCCATGGCGTTTTCCTCCGTGCGGTCGGGATGGTCAGGTTTTCAGCAATTTGCGCTTGGCACAATCGGCGGATGGTATGCGCCGATACGCCACATCTCGCCTATGACGACGGTCTGACCGAACAGATCATCGGACTTGCCATCAGGGTGCATCGATACTTCGGGCCGGGATTGATGGAGTCGGTCTATGAGGCGTGTCTGTGCCCCGAGCTGAAGCGCAGTGGGCTCGCCGTCGCACGGCGGGTGTCTCTGCCGATTTTCTATGATGGGATCAAATTGGATAATGGCTATCGTGCCGACGCGATTGTGGAGAAGAGCGTCATTCTGGAGATCAGGTCGGTCGAGCGGCTTGTGCCGCTGCACGGGTCGCAATTGCTGACATATCTGCGTGTCAGTGGGTGCCGAGTTGGCTTACTGATGAATTTCAATTGCGTCAGACTGAAGGATGGGCGCGTGACCTTCGTGGAATCCTTCCTGCTTCTTCGTGAAAGAGAATAATAAGGTCGCCCGCACCGATGGTCGGCCAACCGTTTCAAGCCGCCTGCGCAACAGCGGTGAGTGCGAACTGTGGATCCGACTCCGGCGACAGCGGTTGCCCGCCGTCACGCCGCCCTGTTGCCGCTGTCCTTCCATCGCCGCGCGATGTCGCCCAGGCAGGAAGCCATCGCCGGACCCAGGCGTGACGTCACCTCCTCCAGCCGCGCGACCAGCACTTCGGCGCGTGAACGGTCGTTGCGTTTCACCGCGTCGGCGACGTCCTCCAGCGCCTCACCCAGACCGACCGCCCCACATGTTTCGGCGAGGCCGCAGATCTCTGTGCAGGTCCTGACGATGGCGCCTGCCTCCCAGCCAGGCAGCAATTCGCCCAGACGCATGCAGCGCGCCGTCGCATCCACCACGAACTCGTCGATGCAGGCGCGCGCCCGTTCCATGCCGACCACCGCCACCATCTCCTCCAGGAATACGCGCGAGATGTCAGCATCGTAATCCTCGAGCACACCCAGCGAGTCCGTCACCGACACCGGATCGCGCGGCGTCGGCGCCGATGCTCCGCCCGGCAGCCACCGGCGCAGCGTCGCCCCCAGCCGGTCGAGATTGATCGGCTTCTCCAACACCGCGGTGAAGCCGGCCTCGGCGCACTGCTTGTGCAGTACCGGTCCTTTCAGGCCGGTCAGTCCGATGATCGGAATCGTCGCCGCGCGTCCGCTCAGGCCACGGATCTTTCGCGTCGCCTCGAAGCCGTCGCGGCGCGGCATTTGGATATCCATCAGAATCGCATCGAAGCTGTCGTGGCTGGCGAGCCGCACCGCTTCGTCGCCGTCATTGGCGACGCACGCCGAAAAGCCTCGGCGGGACAAGGCCGCGACCAGCAGAGACTGGTTCACCTTGTCGTCTTCCACCACCAGGATGCGACCGCCACGTACGGTCGGCGCCATCGGCCGCAGCGCCTCCGATGGCGAGCGCTGCGCGAGCAGTTGCTGCGCCATCGACGCCACCTGATATGGGTCGGCCGACGCCGGAACGATGGCATCGACCTTCGCGGTCTCGCCGCCATCCCCGAGCCAGATCACCAGCGCCCGCCGGCCGAAAGCGGTGTCGCGCAGGCGCAGCACGAATGCCTCAGTTGCCAGGCCGGTCAGCCCAGCCTGAACGATCATCAGATCGAGCGCGCCTCGCTGTGCCTCGATGCGCTCCGCCAGCGCCAATCCGAGATAGCCGTCGAGCGCGGTCTCCACCATGATGCCGGCATCGCCGAACTGAGCCGCGATGGCGCGGGTCCTGGCGTTCTCATCACCTACCAGCAGCGCAGTCCGACCGGCGAAGCGCTGACTGGCGAGCGACGGCGCTACGTGCTCGGCGGGAAATTCGAAGGTGAACTCGCTGCCCACGCCGAGCGCACTCTCGATGGTCAGCGTGCCGCCCATCAGGACAGCGTTCTCGCGGCACAGCGCCAGGCCGAGCCCAAGGCCCGCGTGGCCGGACTCCACCTGATCGCTGCCACGCCTGAAGCGTTCAAAAATGTGGGCGCGGTCCTCCGGCGCGATGCCGGGACCGGAGTCCGATACAGCGAGCTTGATCGACATGGCGCCTGCCGGACCGGCAACCACCGATCCGCGGACCTCCACCTGACCGCCGCCGGTGAACTTTATGGCGTTGCCGACCAGGTTGAACAGCACCTGGCGCAGCCTGGTCGGATCGACCAGCCAGTGGCCGCGCAACAGGTCGTCGTACCGGGTCTTCAGTTCCAGGCCCTTGTCGCGCGCCTGCGGGCGGAGCGTGTCGGTGACCTCCTGCACCAGACCGATCACATCGATTTCGTCGATCTGAAGTCCACCTCCGCCTACCTCGCCGCTGGCGATCTCCAGCAGGCCGTTCAGCATGGCAAGCAGCGCATCGCAGCTCGCCCGGATGCGCTCGAGCCAAAGCCGCTGTTCCTGCTCCAGTTCACTGTCGAGCAACAGCGAGCAGATTCCCATGATCGAGTTCATCGGCGTGCGGACGTCGTGGCCGAGTGCGGCAAGGACACGATCGCGGTCGCGTGCGACGGCGGCTGCCTCCTCGCGCGCTGCCTGACTGGCGGCCGATGCTGCATCGAGCTTCGCGGCCAGACGGACCTCGTGGGTCACGTCGCGGCCGACGCAGCTCATGCGACCGCCCGGCAATGGATCGATGTTGATACGGTATACCTTGCCCGCTGCGGTCACCTGGAGGTTATCGCGCCGCGCCCGTACCTCCAGAGCCTCGACGACCAGATGCGAGTCCGCATCCGCGCGATCCAACCCAAGCGCCGCCGCCAATGGCTGCCCGATTGCATCGCGCAACCGGTCCGCGGCGTGACCGTGCACCGCCGCCACACGGCCGTGCCGGTCCAGATCCACCTGCCAGTCGGCGCCGAATCCGATGAGCACCGGTTCCGGACGTTGTCGGCCGGACCGGCTCGACAATGCGAGCACCACGCAGGTCAGCCAGACCGCACTGAGATAAGCGCCAAGAACACCGATCGCGCGCATGTCCAGCCAGGGACCGTTCAGGGCGACGCCGGTATCCGCGCGCACTGTCACAATCGCATCGACCGTGCGAAGCGGCGCCGAAACCGACAGCTGTGGCGGGACGCCAAGCAGCCGGTTCGCTATCGGCATGAGATGCACGATCCATCCCTGGTCGCCTTCGGAGGCAGCGGGCGGGAGAGCCGTCGCTGCGATCCGGTCCGACAACACCAGCACGTCGCCCACGCCGGCCAGTTCGATCGTGGTCCCTGCTCGGAACGAGGTGCGCCCGATCAGGCGGCTCAGATCCTCGAGTCGCAGCACGGCGCCAACCAGCCCGGCGAGCTTGCCGGAGGCGTCGCGCAGGACCCTGGTCAGCACCACCGATGGTCCGCCTCGCAGCCAGGAATCGGCGCGCTGCAAGGCCAGCGGCATGGCATTGTCGGCCGAGGCGTGGCGGAACCAGTCGGCATCGGACACCGAGGCGTCGGCGGC
This sequence comes from Acetobacteraceae bacterium, assembly GCA_036494925.1. GTDB lineage: Bacteria > Pseudomonadota > Alphaproteobacteria > Acetobacterales > Acetobacteraceae > JAMXLO01. Next base: position 933 of record DASXNR010000089.1, on the reverse strand, counting down.
GGCAAATGGCGATGATGAAGCCAGCAACTGGCCGGCCGAGCTCACTGCGAAAGTAGCGCCGACAGGCGGTAGGGCGCCCTGCAACCGCAGCAGCCGGCTGGTCAGCGCGACCTTGTCGGCCTGGAGATCGGTCGCTCGAAAGGCGTCGGTCAGGTCGGCGAACTGCTGGAGCGGTACGTCGATCGAGGCGGCCACCGCGCTGGCGGAGATGGCCAGGCTGCCGAGCGCGTCCTTCGCGCTCTGTGTGGCCTGCAGGTACGAGGCGACGCCCCACGTCCCAAGCAGCAGCAAGGCGGCCGCCAGCAACGCAACCGAGCGCGATACCAGCCGCAGCGGTGCCACAGCCGCCTGGACGACGCGCTTCACCACAACCTCCGTCAGGATGGCGCAAACAGGCAAGGTGTTGCGCTATAGCATCTTCCGGCGCGCGCAGTCGAACCAGGCCTGTCCCTGCGCATCAGACGAACTGATGACAAGTGACACCATCGGCTGTGCCGGCGGTCCGGCCTCGAGCACGCCGCCGCTGAGCAGCACGAGGACATGGCTGAGGGCGGTTTCGTCCGAGCCGAGCACAACCGAGATCTGACGCGCCGTGGTCCGGTGGGCAGCGACCTGCCAGGCTCCCGCCGGTCCAGTGAAGCGCAGCGGGACGCTCGACGGTCCGTGTGCCGGCGCGGCCATTGAGACGACCAGGCGAATCGGCATGTCGCGGCGGACAGTGACGGCAAGCGATGTACCGGCCGCCGCGGCGACCGCGGCACATTCGTCCTCGCCGGTATTGAACGTCCAACTGGTGCGGATCGCCTGGCGCGGCGCGGGCCGAACCAGCGGCGGTACCGCCGGCGCGGATGCCTCACGCCTTCCCTCGTCGCCCGGTGGCGGTGGGGGCGTGCAGCCGACCATGACCAGAATCGGGGCCAGGCTCCCGATAAA
>DASXNR010000088.1:0-2391 GCA_036494925.1 Acetobacteraceae bacterium | reverse complement strand
TTCCGCGCGCACAGGAGATCGTCCGCGAACGTGGCACGCCTGAGCAGCAGGCAGTGTGCGAGAAGGTCTGGGCGGGTGCGTTCCGGTCAGCCGATGAGATGCGGACCTTCTACGCGGTGATGGGCCCGATGTACGCGCGCTCGTACGACGCGGGCGCGGCGGAGGCCGGCAGGGGGCGCGGCATCCTTTCGCCCGAACCGCTGAACCGGGCGTTCGGCCCGGACGGCTTCCTGCGCCGCTTCGACCTGCGGCCGGAGTTGGCACGGATCACCGCCCCGACGTTGGTGATGGCTGGGCGGCACGATTGGATCTGCCCGCCGGAATTCTCCGAGGAGATCGCGCGCCTTATCCCAGGCTCAGACCTGCGCATATTCGAGCGCAGCAGCCACTCGATCCGCAGCGACGAACCCGAGGCGATGGTTGATGCGATCCGGGGATTCGTCGTGTATCGGCGCAGTCCGAAGGCGTGAAGGATTAATTAGTCTGTGGCGCCTAGACGGGGGCCATGCAGCCCGCGCGTACCGCACCGCTCTCACTCTCCCAGATTGTCCAATGTGCTGACCGGCTCGCCGCCACGCCGCAGCCGGCCATGCCTGGCCAGCGCATCGCCATTGTTGGAACGGCGACGATCGACTACCTGCGCAGTGCCGTCGCCTGCGCCGTCTCGGCCGAGCGCGTGTTTCCATTCACCTACCAGGCGCCGTTCGGTGCTCTTGTGCAGGAGATCCTCGACCCAGCCTCCGCGTTCCACGCCTTCGCGCCCGAATTGGTGGTCCTGGCACCCTGCGCCCGCGACCTGCTCGCACCGTTGTCCATCGGCGCGTCGTCAATCGAGGTGGACGCCGCGCTACGGCCCGCCATCGAGCTCTACCAGAAACTCTGGTCCACTCTTGCCGCCGCGGACATCCGGATCATCCAGCATACGCTGGTCCCGCTGGCCTACCGGTACCGTGGCCTGGCTGAGCGCAGCGCCCCGGCGGCGCCGGCCAACCAGGTCCGCCGCCTCAATGACCTGCTGCTGGAGGCGTGCCACGGCCGCGTGCATTTTCTCGACCTCGAGCGGATCGCCAGCGAGATCGGCTCCCGCCGCTGGTCCGCCGCGCGCTTCCACTATTCGGCCAAGCTCGACTTCGACCCGCGCTGGCTGCCCGACTACCTCGCGCCATTCCGCGCCGCCTGGCGTGCTGCCAATGCGCGGGCCAAGAAGGTGCTGGCGCTCGATCTCGACAACACGCTGTGGGGCGGCGTCATCGGCGACGATGGCGTTGGCGGCATCGCCCTCGGCCCCGGTTCCGCTGCCGGTGAGGCATTTGCCGATTGGCAGCGCTACATCAAGGGCCTGGCCGAGCGCGGCGTGGTGCTGGCGGTTTGCTCGAAGAACGCGCCGGAAATCGCCGCCACCGGCTTCACCCATTCGAATGCCGTGCTGCAACGCCACGACTTCGCGGCGTTCGAGTGCTCCTGGGCCGACAAGGCAGGCGGCCTGCGCCGCATCGCCAAGGCCCTGAACCTCGGGCTGGAGTCATTCGTGTTCGCCGACGACAATCCTGCCGAGTGCGAACTGGTCCGCCAGGAACTCCCCGAGGTCGCGGTGGTGCACCTAGGCACCGACCCCGCGCAATTCATCGGCCTGTTCGACGCGGGCTGCTGGTTCGACCTGCCTGCCTACACCAGCGACGATCTCGGCCGCGCCGCCGCCTACACCGCGCGCGCCGCCGCCATCGCCGAACAGTCGGAAGCCAGCGACATCGACACGTATCTGGCGAGCCTCGGGATGAGGGGACGGCTGTATCGGCCGGATGACGCCGACATCGCACGGGTCGCGCAGCTCGAGCAGAAGACCAATCAGTTCAACCTCACGACGCGTCGATATTCCGAGGCGGCGATCCGTGGCTTCATGGTTCACGAAGACGCGATCGTTCTGGTGTTCCGGTTATCCGATCGGTTCGGCGATCACGGTTTGGTCTCGACGTTGATCGCCGTTCGCGACGGCGATGCCGTGCGCATCGATTCCTGGCTGATGAGCTGTCGGGTGTTCTCGCGCTCGGCCGAACAGTTCATTCTGCGCGGCCTGATCGATCAAGCCTCGGCGCTCGGCGTCACCACTCTGATCGGCGAATACCAGCCGACAGCGAAGAACACGGTAGTGGCCGAATTGTATCGGAAGCTCGGCTTTGCGCCGGCCGGTGAAGGATTCTTCACGCGCGATCTGGCCGGCTCAACCGAGGATCTGGTGACCCACATCGCCGCCGCCTGAGCGGCGAGGTGGCCGTGCGGATGGCGGGTCCATGGGTCTGGAGGGAAATAGTCGCCGAGTTCGTGAGGTCGCTCGTTCAGCGTCGTGGCGGGCGCAGGCCACTGCTCACGACCTGTCTCTGATCCGCACTGCAA
>DASXNR010000087.1:0-5624 GCA_036494925.1 Acetobacteraceae bacterium | reverse complement strand
TGCGCCGCTCATCCACAATGCGCCCGCCCGTTCCCAGAAGCTGCCCATCGCCGACGGCATGCGGCCGAAGCGGGTAGGCGCGCCGACTGCGATCGCGTCATAGTTAGGCAGTTCGTCCGGGGTCGCAATCGGCGCGGATTGGTCGAGCTTGAAATGTGCAGCCTTCGCAACCGCCTCTGGGACGTTCTCAGGCACCCGTTTCACATCGGCAGTCGCCCCGGTCGCGCGCGCCCCTTCGGCGAGCGCGTACGCCATCGTCTCTATGTGGCCGTAACTGGAGTAGTAGAGAACGAGCACTTTAGCCATTCATGCCTCCTCTCCGTACCCTTACCGGCGACGATGCCGAATTCAGCGGCATGACCACGCACCGTGTTGATCAGAGCGACACCTTGACCGATCAAGGTCTCACGCACCTTCAGGACCATGCCCTGAGCCTGCTGCGTGACGGTTTTCACCGGCACGCAATGCATGCCCGGTCGCCCGGCGGCCTCGCAGATCGCTTCGGCGTCGTTGCGATCGTTTTTGCCGCGTTTGACATAGGGTTTGACGTACTGAGGCGGGATGAGACGCACCGTGTGGCCGAGCGCGGTCAGTTTACGAGCCCAATAATGCGAACCGCCACAGGCTTCCAGGGCGATGACGGTGGGAGGAAGCTTCTTGAAGAACGGGATCATCTGCGCGCGGCAAAGATTGACGCGCAGGATCGGCCGCTCCTGCTGATCGATGCCGTGCAATGTGAACACGGCCTTGGACGTGTCGATGCCTATACGCCTATTCTGGGTCATGGACGGCTCCGGATTTGGTTGCTCACAGTCCCAATTCTGGCACTCGATGCCGTGGGGCCGTCCACCAACAGTTTTGGACAAATCGTCCGGTGACCCCATCCATGGCGGACGGGAAGGCGGACAGACCAGAGCGCCGTGCCGCGACTGAAAAACGGCCTTAACAAGCGCCGTGTGACCTGGAAACAAAACGGACGGAACCGATGACGAGCGAGATGGCGGCGTCCAGCGGGGGTGCGGGTAGGCGGAACAAGGTTGGACGGCCGGAGCGGATCGCGGCGCGAGTGAAACGCCACAGCAGCCGGCGCGCGCCGGCGGTGATTTCGGAGGCTTCGGCGGGGTGGGATGCGGCCAGCCCGCTGGCTACGCGGCGAATGACGTCGCGCAGGCGCGTCATGGTGGCGGCGTCCGTGACCGCTTTTCGTTCATGGCCGTGCCGGACGACGAGGGAAGCTGCGGCGGACGCATCGGCGCCGAACCAGGGTGTGTAGGCGCGGGTGAGCACGCGGGTGGCGCTGTCGGCAATGTTCGCCCCGGTGGCGTAGGTCGCGTTGGAGGCGTGCCAGCAATAGGTAGTCAGCGCCGTGTCCAGCCGTGCGATGCGGCCTCGGACGAGTAGGCGGTGATAAAGGTCGAAATCGTCGGCCGGTTCGAATTGCGGGCGCAGCGGTGGATCGAGGCTTCGGAGTGCATCGGCGCGCAGCATCACCGATGACCAGGCCAGTGGATTGTCCAGATGCAGCAACAGGCGCAGCAGGGCCGGGGATATTTGCTCGGGCTGGTCCTCCGGCGTCAGTTTGCCGTTGCGGAGTTCGGACACCGCGGTGGCGATGAGGACGGTATCGGGGTGGTTGTCGAGATAGGCAGCCTGCAGCCCGAGGCGGGTTGGAGCGCTTAGGTCGTCGTGGTCGAGGGCGGCGATGTAGGGGGCGCGGCTTTGCGCAAGGCCGCGGTTGCGAGCGCCGGCGATGCCCAGCCGGGACTCGTTGCGGAGCAGCAACAGGCGCGGATCGGCGATGGCGGAAAGCAGGGCGGGTGTTTCGTCCGATGAGGCATCATCTACGACGACCAGCTCGAAATCCGGCATGTCCTGCGTGAGGATGCTTTGCAGGCTGTCGCTGATTGTGCGTGCACCGTTGCGCGTGGTCATCAGTACGCTAACGCGCGGGTTGGGGGGTGGCATGGGCTTGATCTAGCACATGCGCGCGGGCTGTGTGGTAAGGCATCCCGGACCATGGACATTCCACAGGAAATCGCCGCTCCTCCTTCGCCACGCGCCGGGGTTCTCGCCCGCATGGCGGGCGGCACCGGATGGATCATCGGCTGGCGGATGGCTTCCCGCGTGCTGGGGCTCGGCAGTACGCTGATTCTGGCGCGGATCCTGGTGCCGGCGGATTTCGGCCTGGTGACGCTGGCGTATGGCCTGGTCACCACGGTGGATGCGATGGCGATGCCGGACGCGGAGGATGCGGTGGTTCGCGCGGAGGCACCGTCGGCGATGATGTACCACACAGCCTATACGATGAGCCTGCTGCGCGGGTTCGCGACGGCCATCGTCATCACGCTGGTGGCTGAGCCGATTGGGCGGTTCTTTGGCGAGCCGCGGCTGGCGCTGGTGCTGTGGGCGCTGGCGCTGGGGACGGTGCTACAGGGCGCTTGCAGCGTCGGACTGATCGATTTCCGCCGCGATCTGGCGTTCGGCAAGGAGTTCGTGCTGCTGTTGTTGCCGCGGCTGTTGAGCATCGCGGTCACTCTGACGGCGGCGCTGGTGTGGCGCAGCTATTGGGCGCTGGTTATGGGCATCCTAGCCGGGAAGGTGGCGCGGCTGGCTTTGAGCTTCGCGATGCATCCGTACCGGCCACGGCTGGGACTGGTGGCCTGGCGGGATTTGATCGGTTTTTCCTGTTGGGGCTGGGCGATCGGGATGGCCGGGCTGGTGCGGTCACGGATCGATAGTTTCGTGCTCGGGCGGGTGATGGACCCGGCCGCAGTTGGGCTGTTCTCCATCGGCGAGGAGGTCGCAACCTTGCCGACGACGGAACTGGTCGCACCGCTGTGCCGTGCGGCTTTTTCCGGCTTCGTGGTGGCGCGCGATGCTGGCGAGAGCATGACCGATACCTATCTGCGCGCGGTGTCTTTCGCTTTTCTGCTGACCTTGCCGGGGGGGCTCGGCATTTCGTTGATTGCCGATCCGCTGGTGCGGGTGAGCGTGGGGTCGCAATGGCTGGATGCGATCCCGGTCATTCAGGTGCTGGGGCCGGTCGGGGCGCTGGCGGTGTTCGGGTATGTGTCATCGGTGCTGTTTTCGGTGCACGCGTTGATGGCGCGCCAGTTCACGGTGATGTTGGGTGCGCTGGCGTTTCGCGTGGCGTTGCTCGTGCCGCTGGTGGAGCGGAATGGGGTATTGGGTGCGGCGGTGGCGGGGGCCGTGGGGTTTTCGGCGGAACAGATCCTGATGTCCGCGCTGGCGCATCGGCGGTACGGATTGTCGTTGGGCGAGATCCTGGGGCGCATCTGGCGGATCATCGTGGCTTCCATTGCCATGACTGCAGCGCTTGTGGCGACGGGGCTGGGGTGGGGCGCTACGGGGAGCGATCCGCTTGGCGCGATTGTGCTGGCGGCGGCGGTGGGCGCCGCGGTTTACGGCGCCAGCCTGTTTGCGTTGTGGCTGACGTGCGGCCGACCGGGGGGGGCGGAGGCGGATTTTCTGACGCTGCTGCGCCAGTCCTGCGCGCGCGTGATGCAAACTTCGGCCGAGGACGCCTGACGTGGGGTTCCATGAGAAGGCGCTCGCCGTGCTCGAGGAGGCGCTCGCCGAGGCGAACAAGCGGGCGGATGCCGCCCTCGCCCTGGCCGATCGCACGCTGGCACAGCTCGCCGCAGCCGGCGGGAGGGCAGACCGGCTCGAGCTGGATCTCGCGACCGCGCTCGATGCCGCCAATCAGGCGCGGCGTGAAGCCCAGGCTGCGCAGGACGCCGCGGACGCGCTCCGGCGCGCTGACGATGCACGGAAGGCGAGGGGGCTGATGGCGCGGCTCAGGGCGGCGCTGCGGGGGAGTGATCTCGACATATCGCGCAGAAGCGCCGCGCGCGACGCTCGACGCCCGCGAAGCGTGACGCTACAGTCGCGCCATGACCGCTCCGCTCGAACCCGCTCTGGTGCGCGAACTTCGCGACCGTGTCCACGAACTGCAACGCGATAACGCTGAGCTCAAACGGCGGCACGCCGATCGTGTCCACGAGATGGAGCGCGAGAACGCCGACCTGAAACGGCAGGTCGAGGAGTTGCGGGTAGCGGTCGCCGCCCTCTTGGAGCCAGCGTCAGCCGGCTGAGCTGTCGCGCGCGATGCGCTGTGATCGCTGCCATAGGGCCTGTGCCGGACGGGGTGCACCAGCGGGCGAAGCTGGCGAAGTCGCGGCCGTGTAACGCTACACCGACGAACTGCGTGCGGCGTCCAGGCATCGATAAGCCCGGCTACGGTTGCGTCGTCATCGCCCGGCTTTGCGCGCGGTATTCTCTGACGCAGAACCTCGTTTGCCAGCCGCTCCAGGATGACGATGCGCGTCCGGAGGTGCCCCACTTCACTGCGGAGCTTAGACAACTCCTTGCGGTAGTCGGTTAGGCGCTCGGCCACTTCGACCCGGAGGCCAAGCATTTCGTCCTGGGACATGGTAGCGGCGGTTTCCTTTACACCGGCCAAAAAACGGCAGCCCGTTACCGTAAAATAGTTGCCCCGGAGGTCGGTTTGTCGGAACTCTTTACAACACGGATAGAAACGAATGCGGTAGCCTTTTCTCGCTGGCCCGACGAGGCCCACACAGCAAGGGATATCCTCATGCGAAAACTTCTTTACGCGGCAACCGCCCTCGCCGGGCTGCTCGCTGCCCCCGCCTTCGCCGCGCCGATCACGGGCGAGGTTTCCATCAACGGCGACGACCTGTTCACAGCGACCCAGATCACCTTCACCAACCCGGCCAACCTGGGCGCGACGAGCGGCAGCTTCGCCACCGACTTCGGCACCGTGCCGCCCGTGGTGGACAACGTGGTAACGATGATCTCCACGCTGACCGCGTCATCGACCGGCAATCTGTTCACCATCAGTGGCGTGCCCGGCCACCTGGGCGAGGTGGGGTCGCTCGCCATCACGCCGCCGACCAGTTTCGCCTTCACCGGCGGGGCGCTGCCGAGCCTGACGGTCTCGGGCGTCGGCATCTTCTCTTTGACCGGGTTCGACAACACCCCCGGCATTTGGACGCTGACGACGCAGGGGCCGAACCCCCCCACGGTCACCTTCTCCGCGACGGCCCTTGCGACGCCTGCGCCTGAGCCCGCTTCGCTCGCACTGCTCGGCGTCGGCCTGCTCGGCCTTGGCTGCGTCGCCAGCCGCAAGCGTAGCTAAGCCTCTCGCAAAAAAACCCCCTCCGGGTGACTGGCGGGGGTTTTCTGCGGCCTTAACCGATGGGATATGATAATGACTTCGCGTAGCTTTCTACTCTCTACCGCGCTGGCGGTCGCGGCATGGGTCGGTGCCGTTCCGGCCCACGCCACCGCCATCACCGCCACCACTGATATCGACATCTCGTGGGCGGCGCCGTCGCAAGGCGGCATCCTGCCCAAGGCGATCGTCGAGATGGCGAACTTCGTGTTCTCAGGCAACACCGTTACGTTCCAGATGCGGGCGACCAACACCAGCACTGGGACGTCGGCGGGAACCGACAGCCGGCTGACAGCGATCGGCTGGGACACCGCGCCCGCGACCACGGCGGTGACCGACACGACCAACGTCTATGCCTCGGCGGTCAACGTCTCGCTGCCATCTGACAACGTGTCGGTGTGTTTCT
>DASXNR010000086.1:0-7389 GCA_036494925.1 Acetobacteraceae bacterium | reverse complement strand
CGGTTAGGTTTCTCGCGAGGGTTGCAGACAACACCATAAGCTTTGGCACGCCTTTTAGATACACGTTCAAGATTCGCACTGACGGTAGTATAGATGCCACCCGGAACGCTGCTGGCCAACTGGACACAGCCGTTCTTATCCGCAACTAACGATCGCGCCTGAGGAGGACACACATGCAACGACGCAGCCTGATGCTGGGCGCGACGGCGGCTGCGCTCTCCCGCCCGGAAACAGCCGGCAAAGGACCGTGCGTGGTGGGCTGAAACGTGAGCAAGGTCTGAACCATGCAGCGACGCGATTTCCTGCTGGCCGCAGCAGCCGCAACGCTTGCCCACCCCGCCATTGGTGGCATCGCCCAGACGCTGAGGTTCGTGCCGCAATCGCCATTGGCGAGTCTAGATCCGGTGTGGACCAGTGCGATGACCACGCGGAACATCGGCTTCATGATCTACGACGTGCTGTTCGGTCGCGACGCGGAGATGAACCCGAAGCCGCAGATGCTGGGAGGCTATGTGGTCGAGGACGACGGCAGACGCTGGGTGATGACGCTGCGCGAGAACCTGTGGTTCCACGATGGCGCCAAGGTACTGGCGCGCGACTGCACCGCCTCGCTGCGGCGCTGGATGCAGCGCGATCCGGCCGGCGCGACGCTGGCGGCACGGCTCGATGCACTGGAGTCGCCGGACGACCGCACCATCGTGCTGCGGCTGAACAAGCGGTTTCCCGCGCTGCCGAAACTGCTGTCGAAGTTCCAGACCGCCGCGGTGATGGTGCCGGAGCGCATCGCCAACGGCACCGATCCGTTCAAACAGATGACCGAGATCGTCGGTTCCGGTCCGTTCCGCTTCCTGATGGACGAGTACGTGATCGGCAGCCACGCGGCCCTGGTGCCGTTCGAACGCTTTGTGCCACGCGACGAGCCGGCGAGCTTCACCTCGGGCGGCCATCGCGTGCTGGTGGATCGGGTGGAGTGGAAGATGATCCCCGATCCCGCCACCTCGGCGGTCGCGCTGGTCACCGGCGAGGTGGACTGGCTGGAAATGCCCATGCCGGACCTGCTGCCGATGCTGCAGCAGGCACCGAATGTGGTGACCGGGCGGCTGGATCAGTGGGGGTTCATCAGCCAGTTGCGTCCCAACCACGTCACCGCGCCGACCGACAACGTCAAGCTGCGACGGACGATCATGGCGGCGATCGACCAGCGCGCGGTGATGGACGCGATCATGGGCGCCGACCCCGACGGCACGATCGTGCCGATGGGCTTCCTCGCCACCGGCAGGCCCGAGGTGGACCTGGCAGGGATCGATGCGCTGACGGACCGCCTTCGGCCGGACGCAATGAAGGCGATGCTGGAGGATGCCGGATACCACGGCGAGCGTCTGGTGTTGCTGCACACCACCGACCAGCCTTTCTACAACTCGGCATCGCTCGTCGTCGCCGATGCGCTGTCGCGGATCGGCATGAAGATCGACGATCAGGCGATGGACTGGGGCACGGTGCTGCAACGCCGGTCCAGCAAGCAGCCGCTGGACAAGGGCGGCTGGTCGCTGTTCGTCAGCGTGACACCGGTGCCCGAGTATCGCGATCCGCTGCTGGGCTCGTTACTGCGCGGCAACGGCAAGGATGCCTGGATCGGGTGGCCGGAGATTCCGCGCATCGAGGCGGCATACGACGCCTGGCTGGACACCGACGATGCCGCCGAGCAGACGCGGCTGGAGCGGGAAATTCAACTGGCGGCGTTCGAATCGGTGCCGTTCATTCCGCTCGGCCGCTACATGCCGCGCGCGGCATGGAGCAAGCGGATCAGCGACCCCCTGAAGGGGCCGGCGCCGGTGTTCTGGAATGTGAGCAAGTCGTAATTGACTCGCATAATTGGGTCAGAAGGCTGCCCCGGGAGGCGAAACATGGACGAACCACACGACCCTGACGCCGGCGCGCGCGCCGCCCTGCGCATCATCGGCCCCGATCCCGCGAATTGGGTGCCCGATCGACCGGGCATCGACCACAACGTCGCCATCATCGGCGGCGGCCAAAGCGGCAGCACGCTGGCGTTCGCGCTGCGCCGCGCCGGGATCGGCAAGGTCCCCGTCCTGGAGGCCGCGCCCGACGAACAGACCACCGGCATCTGGCTGACCGCGGCGCGGATGAACATGCTGCGCACGCCGAAGGGCTTGCCTGGCCCGGAATACGGCATCCCGGCACTGAGCTTCCAGGCTTGGTACGAAGCCCGCCATGGGCAGGAAGCGTATGACGCGATCGAGCGCATCGCGCGCACCGACTGGGCCGAGTACATCATCTGGTTCAAGCATTTCCTCGGCATCGAGCCGCGCTACGGCACGCTGGTGACGCGGATCGAGCCGGAAGGCGACCATTTCCGCCTGCATCTCGAGACCAAGGACGGCGCGGGCAGCGAAACCGCGCGCAAGGTCATCATCGCCACCGGCTTCCGCGGCGGCGGCGAGAAGTACACGCCGGAGGTGCTGACACGAAACCTGCCGCCGTCCCGCTACGCACATACCGAGGATGCGATCGACTTCGCCGCGCTGCGCGGCAGGACCGTCGGCGTGATCGGCGCCGCCGCTTCCGCATTCGACGCCGCCGGCGTGGCGCTCGAACACGGCGCCGCGGCGGTGCACCTGTTCTGCCGGCGCGACACGCCTGCCGCGATCCCGGTGATCGGCGCACGGTTCTTTCCCGGTGCGATCGACAACTTTCACCGGCTGCCGGACACCGATCGGTGGCACCACGCGGTCCGCTTCTTCCGCGCCGGATCGATGCCGACCAACGACGCGATCGAGCGCGCGGTGAAATTCGCCAATTTCCACCTGCATCTTTCCGCGCCCTGGAGCAACGCAGCGGAACGCGACGGCCAGGTCGAGACCACGATCAATGGCACAACCTACCGGCTCGACTACGTGATCGCCGGCACCGGCTATACCGGCGATCTCGCCGCTCGGCCGGAACTGCGGGATTTCGACGGCCAGATCATGCGCTGGCGCGACCGCTACACGCCGCCGCCGGACCAGCAGGATGAATTACTCGGCGCCTACCCTTATCTGGGCGCTGGGCACGAGCTGATCGAGAAAACGCCGGGGACGGCGCCGCTGTTGCAGCACATCCACGTGCAAAACCCATCCGGCTTCGTCAGCCTGGGCCTGCCGATCGGCGACATCCCCTGCATGAAGCGGGAAATTCCCGCAGTCGTGGCGCGCATCGGCACCGACCTGTTCGACGCGGACATCGACGCACTGCGGGCGCGCATGGTGGGCGATGTGCCGCCGGCCTTCACCGAGGAGATTTACCGCGCAGCGGTCAGATAGTGGAGTACCAGGGATGCGCCATACCGGGCGTCTTCACGCGTAGCGTATACACAGACGTGCTGGCGGTCAGCAGCAAGGTGCGCAAATCCGTCCCGCCGAACGCGACGTTGGCGCATACCTCGGGCATCTCGATGATGCCGAGCTTGGTGCCGTCCGGCGCGAACACCCACACGCCACCGGTGCCGGTGCAGAACACCCGCCCCGCCTGATCCACCTTCATCCCGTCGGGTACGCCGTTGGTGCCATCGGCCGACATGTCGGCGAACACGCGCCGCCGTACCATGTTGCCGGCGACATCCAGCTCCACCGCGTGCACATACTGGCACCAGCGCGTATTCGCGATGTACAGCGTGCGCTCATCGGGCGACAGTGCCAGACCGTTGGGGTACTCCACCGGTACCGTCAGGCTCACCGTCCCATCCGGCGCGATGCGATACACCGCCGCATCCAGCTCGCGCTCGGCCATCGGCACGCGGTAGCCCGGATCGGTGAAATACAGCGAGCCGTTGGAATGGCAGATCATGTCGTTCGGCCGGTTCAGCTTTTTGCCCTCGAAACGATCCGCCAGCGTCGTCACGGTGCCATCGGCTGCCAGCCGCGTCACCATGCGGCCGTCGCCCTCGCACTGGACCAGCCGTCCCTGCAGATCGAACGTCGTTCCGTTGCCGCCGATCGTCTTGCGCACCACCTCGGGCTGCTGCCCCAGCACCATGCGGTACAGCAGGTTCTGGCGGATATCGACGAAGTAATAGAATCCATCGGGGTGCCACAGCGGACCTTCGGTGAACACGAACCCGCCCGCCACCTTCTCAAGCTGCGTTGTCTCGAGGATATCGGACAATCCGGCCATGGTTGCTTCCTCCCGTGCGATGCGTGAGCGTAGCACCGCCGCACACCAGCCGCGAAGGCCACGCACATGGAACTCATCGACCTCAGCCGCGAGCTGTTCCACCGCACCCAGACCCATCCATCGCATCCGCCGGTCATCGTCACGGTGTGGGGCGATCACTCGGAGAAGAAGGTCGCCGGCAACACCGTGTTCACCTCGAAGGCACTCTCGATCGCGCTGTCCGATCATGCCGGCACGCACGTCGATGCACCGGTGCATTTCGATCCGCGGCCCGGCGCGCCGTCGATCGACGAAGTGCCGCTGGAGAACTTCTACACGTCGGCGATCTGTCTCGACCTGTCGCATGTGCCGCTGAAGCACGCGATCACGGTGCCGGAGATGGCGGCCGCGCTCGACCGATCAGGCCAGGACATCCGTCCGCGCGACACCGTGCTGATCCACATGGCGACCAACGATCGCCTGCTCGGCAAACCGGGCTATCTGCACGACTTTCCCGGTCTGGCGCTGGAATCGGTGCACTGGCTCGCCGACCATGGCATCCTCATGTTCGGCGTCGAGGCGATCAGCCCGGCACCGGAGGGCGAGCCCAACTACCTCGCGCACATGGTGTGCGCTGAACGCGGCATCACGCATATGGAGTGCCTGGCCAATCTCGACAAACTGGTCGGCCGCGGGCGGTTCCGCTTCATCGGCTTCCCGCTGAAGATCCGCGGCGGCACCGCGAGCCCAATTCGCGCCGTCGCCCTGTTCGAGTGACGCAGGCGTCGGTTATTGCGGCGGCGCCATGGGCGCGGTGTCAGGTCCGATCTGCAACTTGATGAAGCCCGCGCCACCGCCGGCGCTATCCCGTCCCACGCCAAGGCGCAGCTTGAGCGGCGTTCCTCCGCTCGTCTTGCCTTCGAATTGGACCCCGCCGCCCGAGGCGAAATACTTCATCTCGTTCGCGTAGGCATCCTTGTCGAGGTAAAGATACAGATGCACGTCCAGATCAGAGGCAAACGGGAAACGCTTGCCGACCTTGATCGCCGGCGAGGGCACTCCGATCCCCGCGATCAGGTCATCGGGCGCCGGTGGCACAAAAGTTCCCGATGAGTCGATCTTGCCTCGTGACACCGAACCCCCCGTCACGGGATTCCGCTGTGCGCCGGGCACGTCGGACCACGCGAGGGTCGGACCCGCCAGCCGCAACAACCCGTACAGCGTGTCCCAGTCATCCGGCTGCAAGGCGTTCAGAAAGCTTGGCGCCGCCGCCTGCGGGTCAAGCCGCGGATTCAATCGAAACTGCTGCGTCAGTGCTCCACAGGCAGTCCGAAACGCGTCATTGTCGCCGTCCTGGAGTTGCAGGCCGCGCACCTGACAGTCCCAGCCCATCAGGCACCAACCGAGACGGCTCTGGGCGAATGGGGTAAGCGTCAGGTCGTCACCGAACAGGCTGAACGGCCGGTAACCTGCCTTTGTGCCTGCATCAGGTGCAGCAGACCGTGTCGGAGAATCGGACATCTGGTCCTCTTGGCTCTGCTCTGGTCGATTACCTCGCGAGCTATAGCGAAAGCCACGAGCAATCGCACTCGGCATCTTTGGCGGACAAAATTCGGCCAGTCAGTTTTTGCGCTTGACGAGCGGGGCGACGAATTGCGGCTCGGTATCCCAAGGGAACAGGATCCAGGTGTCCTGCGACACTTCGGTGATGAACGTGTCCACCGCCTGGCGGCCCGCCGGCTTGGCGTACACGGTGGCGAAGTGCGCCTGCGGCAGCAACGCTCGCACCGCGCGCGCGGTCGCGCCGGTGTCGACCAGGTCGTCGACGATGAGGAATCCGGTGCCGTCGCCGGCGGCGGAAGGCGGCTTGATCACCACCGGCTCGCCTCCCTTCGATTCCTCGATCAGCGTGCCGCCGCCACCGGCGGCATACGACACGATCGACACGGTTTCCACCAGCCGCACGTCCAGTTCGCGCGCGATGATCGCCGCCGGGATCAGCCCGCCGCGGGTGATCGCGACGATGCCCGCCAAGGGGCGCTTGTCCATCAGCCGCCACGCCAGCGCGCGGGCATCGCGGTGCAACTGGTCCCACGACACCGCGTAGTAATGGGCCGCCATCAGAACAGCTTGCCGCCGTTCGGCACCTTGAAGTCGGGCTTGACCAGCACGACCGCGCCCTCCTCGTCCGGCATGCCCAGCGTCAGCACCTCGCTGATGAAAGGGCCGATCTGGCGCGGCGGAAAGTTCACCACCGCGCAGACCTGCCGGCCGATCAGCTGATCGGGCCGGTAGTGCACGGTGAGCTGCGCCGAGGACCGCTTGCTGCCGATCTCCGGGCCGAAGTCGATCACCAGCCGGTAGGCGGGCTTGCGTGCCTGCGGGAACGGCTGCGCGTCGGTGATCGTGCCGACACGGATATCGACCCGTTCGAAGTCGCTATAGGCGATCGTTTCGGCCATCGGCCGCACTCCAGTGGCTTGATCCAGTGGTCAGTGATCGGTTGCTGCGTCATACTGGCCGACTTGCCGATCCCTGACCACCGGGTCAAGCCCGGTGGCAAGCCAACTGGAGCGACCCGAAGAATGCGCGATTACCAACTGCCTGGCCGCAGCCCGGTCTACGCGACGCACGGCATGGCCGCCACCTCGATGCCGGCAGCCACGCTGACCGCCCTCGATGTACTGCGCGCCGGCGGCAATGCCCTGGACGCGGCAGTGGCGGCATGCGCGGTGCTGTGCGTGATCGAGCCGCAATCGACCGGCATCGGCGGCGACTGCTTCTGCCTTTATGCGCCGGCCGGCGCCGACAAGGTGGTCGCGCTGAACGGCTCCGGACGCGCTCCGGCCGCCGCCACGATCGACTGGTACGAGCAGCACGGCATCGCCGCGCTGGAGAACACCTCGGCGCACGCCGTCACCGTTCCGGGCGCGATCAACGCCTGGGAGACGCTGCTGAAGGCACATGGCCGCAAGGGGCTGGACGAACTGTTGCGGCCGGCGATCCGCTTCGCGGCCGATGGCTGGCCGGTGCACTCGAAGGTCGCGTGGGACTGGAAGCGATCGGAGGCCAAACTGCGCAAGAACGGTGCGCACGCGTTCCTGCCGAACGGCGTCGCGCCAAACCCCGGCGACATCTTTCGCAATCCGGCGCTGGCCGAGACACTGCGCGGCATCGCGGGCCATGGCGCCAAGGCGTTCTACCAAGGACCGGTCGCGGCGGATATCGTCGCCACGCTGC
>DASXNR010000085.1:0-2299 GCA_036494925.1 Acetobacteraceae bacterium | reverse complement strand
TCTCGAAGCGGAACTTCCGGTCGACCTGCTGCTGACCGATATCGTGATGCCGGGCAGCGTCAACGGCATCGCGCTGTCGCGCATGGCGCGGCTGCGTCGGCGTGATCTGAAGGTGATGTACCTGACCGGCTACAACATTCCCGGCGTCGAGCGCGAGGCGTTGGGTCCGATTCTGCGCAAGCCGGTCGACAACGACGTGTTGCTCGACGAGATCGGCCGGGTACTGTCGGCGTAGCAGTTCACTCCGGGCCGAGCCACGCCACGTCTGGCAGCCTTGCGCGCCTGGCCCCGAGCGTCGCGCGCAGCGTCTCCGTCGCGGACTGGTCGATCTCCGGAGGATCGCCGCGCGCCACCACGCCGTAGTCGCGGGCGGCGCCGGCAATCGTCACCAGCCCGTCGCGCAGATCTTTCGCCACCAGCGCCAGGTCGCGCTCCAGCGCGTTTCCCCAGCCGCCGGCGCCCGGCAGCTCGTGACGGAACAACTGGCCCTTGCGCAGCGTCATGGTCAGCTTCGCATGCAGCGTCTGCTCGGTCGGCAGGCCGGTATCGAGCACGTTGCGTCCCGCTGCGCCGGGGCCGCCGCCATACAGTCCATATGGCCGGTGGGTCTGGCGATCGGCGCGCACCTGCAGAATTCCTTCGTCCGCCAGCATCCGCCACGTTTTGCGCTGCGACATGCCGCCGCGGAACCTTCCCGCCCCGCCGGTATCGGGCACGAATTCATAGTCCAGCACTTCAAGCGGGTTCTCCGCCTCGATCACCTCCACCGAGAAGCTCGCCATGTTGGCGAACATCGAGGTGTTGCCATCGAGCCCGTCGGCCCACGGCCGCCCACCCCAGCAGCCCGACAGAAAATCCACGTAGATGAACGGCTGCAGCGCCTTGTCGTAGCCGCCGATCGTAATACCGGTGTTGCCACCTTCACTCGCCGCTATCACCCGGTCCGGATACAGCTTCGCCAATGCTCCGAAGCAGCAATCAACTCCGCGAAACCCGGTCAGCCCGCGTGCCGCGCACGCCGCCGGCAGCTTGCCATGGGTGATCGTGCCAGCCGGCGCGATCACCTTGATCGGACGGAACACACCGTCGTTGTTCGGCATGTTGATCGACAGCACCGACTTCACCGCGGTGAAGCTCATCGCCGCGGTGTAGCTCCAGGTGTTGTTGATCGCACCCTTCACCTGGGGCGCGCTGCCGGTCCAGTCCACCTCCATGGCGTCGCCGCGCTTGCGCACCGTGCAGACCAGCGGGATCGGCACACCGACATCGATCTGGTCGTCGTCGATCCAGTCGGTGAACGTCGCCTCGCCATCCGGCAACTCCGACAGACAGTGCCGGGTGAGCCGTTCGGAGTAGTCCATGGTGGCGTTCATCAGTGAAACGACATCGTCCGCGCCATAGCGTGCCACCAGATCGGTCATGCCGCGCGCAGCGATCTCGCACGCGGCGAGCTGGCTGCGGATGTCGCCCAGCACACGGCCTGGCACGCGCACGTTGCGATCGATCATGCGGAACAACGTGGCGTTCGGCGTGCCGCGCTCGTACAGCTTCAGCGGCGGAATACGCAGGCCCTCGGCATAGATCTCGGTGCTGTCCGACGCGTTCGATCCCGGCACCCGCCCGCCGACATCGGTGTGGTGACAGATCGTCGCGGCATAGGCGATCGGCCCGCCGCCCTGCTTCCCTGGGGCGAACAGCGGCTTGAAGATGAAGATGTCCGGCAGGTGCATCCCGCCGTCATACGGGTCGTTGTTGATCAGGATGTCGCCCTCGGCGATGTCGTCGCCGAAGTGCCGCAGCACCGCCTGGAGCGCCACCGGAATGGAACAGAGATGCCCCGGCAAAGCGAGGCCCTGCGCGGCAAGCCGTCCCTGCGCGTCACACAGCGCCGCACTGTAGTCCATGATGTTCTTCAGCACGCCCGAATAGGCGGTGCGGTAGATCGTCAGCACCATTTCGTCGCCGAGTGCGGCGATGGCATTGCGGAACAGTTCTTCGGTGATCGGATCGGATGTGGTCATGGTGCCCATCCGACCACCGATGACCGCACCAGGCAATGGACTCGGCCGTGGCGGCGCGGTAGCTGACGGCCCGGAACCATCGGGGTGGAGTCATGCGGACAGCTCAACTCGATCCGCCGCCGCTGCTGCGCGCGGGATGCGTCGAGTTCCCCGTGCACCACGTGCGCGGTGGCACATCGACCGGGCTGGTGATCTCGGAGCATTGGGCACCACGGGAGCAGGTACTGCGCGAGGAACTGCTGCGCCATCTGATGGGTCTGCCGCTGGAAGGGACGCGC
>DASXNR010000084.1:0-9616 GCA_036494925.1 Acetobacteraceae bacterium | reverse complement strand
CTGGGCACGGGGGTCCGGATCGGTCCCTACTGCACGGTCGGAGCCAATGTGGCGATCGAGGACCGCGCCGAACTGGTGTCGCATGTCGTGGTGGACGGGCATACGCGGATCGGCCCGGATGCGGTGCTGTATCCGTTCTGCACCGTCGGTCTCGCACCGCAGGACCTGAAATACGCCGGCCAGCCGACGCGCTGCGAGATCGGTGCGCGAACCCAGGTACGCGAGCACTGCACGATCCATCGCGGCACGGTGACGGGCAAGGGGATCACCAGGGTGGGCGCTGACTGCCTGCTGATGGCGGTGGCGCATGTCGCGCATGACTGCACGGTGGGCGATCACGTGATCATCGCCAACAACGTGGTAATGGGCGGTCATGTCGCGATCGCCGATCATGCGGTGATCGGCGGCGCGGCAGCGATCCACCAGTACGTCCGTATCGGCCGCGCCGCGATGATCGGCGGCGTATCAGGCGTCGAGGCAGACGTGATCCCGTTCGGCAGCGTGCTGGGCAACCGTGCGCGGCTGGCAGGACTGAATGTCATCGGCCTGAAGCGACGCGGGTTCGACAAGGCGCAGATCCAGTTGCTGCACAATGCGTTCCGCGATCTGTTCCGTCGTCAGGGCGTGTTTGCCCAGCGGCTGGCGGCCGCGCGCAGCCGGTATGGCGACGAAGCGCTGGTGGCCGAGGTGCTGGCATTCATCGATGCTCCCAGCCACCGCGGTCTGATCCGCGCGGAATAGCCGGTGGCGGCGGAACGCCGAACGCTCGGCATTCTGGCGGGGGGCGGACGGTTGCCGGGCCAAGTGGCGGCAGCGGCTCGCGCGGCCGGGCGGAGCGTGTTCCTGGTCGGATTGGACGGGTTCGCCGACCCTGCCGTGCTGGCGCCCTGGCCGCACGAGGTCGTGCGGATCCTCGCCGCGGGACGGATCCTTGCCGCATTGCGAGAACATGGCTGCGAGGACCTGGTACTGGTCGGGCCGGTGCGGCGGCCATCGCTGCTCGATCTCCGTCCGGACGCGGAGGGTGCACGGGTCCTGGCCCGCATCGGTCGCGCGGCCTTCGCTGGCGACGATGGGCTGTTGGCGGCCGTGGTCAGGGTGTTTGCCGAAGAGGGCTTTCGGGTACTCGGCGCTCACGAGATCCTGAACGAGGCGTTGGGTCCCGAGGGGCTGCTGTCGCGTGCCGCTCCGGATGCGGTCGCGCTGGCTGATATCCGCCGCGGCATCGCCGTCGCCCGCGCCCTTGGTGCGATCGACGTCGGGCAGGGCTGCGTGGTGCAGCAGGGGATCGTGCTTGCGGTCGAGGCAGCCGAGGGCACCGACGCGATGCTGGCGCGCTGCTTGGCGTTGGCGGCGCCAGGGCGGGGCGGGGTGCTGGTGAAGCTGGTGAAGCCTGGTCAGGACCGCCGCGCCGATCTGCCGACCGTCGGACCCGAGACGTTGCGTGGTGCGGCGGGGGCCGGTCTTCGGGGGGTTGCTTTCGAGGCCGGAGGCACCATCCTGGCGGAGCGCGACGCCACGATCGCCGTGGCGGACGCGGCGGGGCTGTTTCTGCTAGGTCTCGGTCCGGATGATTTGTCCGCGAGGGGAGAGAGCACATGAGCCGCTATCTGCACACCATGCTGCGTGTGGGCGACCTGGATCGCAGCGTCGGTTTCTACTCGAAGGCGTTCGGGATGAAGGAGCTGCGCCGGCGCGACGTGCCGGACGGGAAATACACGCTGTCGTTCGTCGGCTATGGCGATGAGGACAGCAACACTGCGATCGAGCTGACCTACAACTACGGCGTCGAGAAATACGAGATGGGCGGTGCGTTCGGCCATCTGGCGATCGGGGTGCCCGACGTGGCGGCGGCGTGCGACGTCGCGGCCAAGGCCGGCGGCACGGTTACGCGTCCGGCGGGGCCGGTGAAGTTCGGCACCACGATCATCGCGTTCGTCAAGGATCCGGACGGCTACATGATCGAACTGGTGCAGCGGCCGTAAAAGTCCGCCGCAGTACGGGAATAAGTCCGGCCGGCACCGAGTCCCTGTTTGGTCCGATGGACAGGCCATCGGGCAGCAGGGGAAACGCGCGACATGCAGCCAGCTGTAGACTTGGCCTGTGCCGGCAAGGTGAAATCCGCCGCGTGCCGATTGGGACCAGTGGCAATACTCGTACTGGCCCTGGCCGTTCCTGCGGCGGCCGCTCCGATCACCCGGACCTACGACGTCACGGTCAACAACGTCCACGACCTGACAGGAAACAACGTGGCGGCGCCGTTCAATCCGGTCGTCGGCTCGTTCACGGTCACGTTCGATCCGGCTCTTCTGACCATCGTGAACCAGACCAGCGGTATCACGGTGAACAGCCTGAATCTCACTGTAGCTTCGCCGATCGCCTTCTCCTACAGCGCTGCCAACACCGATGAGGTACAGATTGGCGGGCTGGACCAGGGGACGGGCGGGCTGACGGACGGTCTCAGCGATTTCCTGGTGGACATCTTCGACGCGTCCGGCCAACAGCCGTTCTTCGGCAATATGACATACACAATCTCCGCGACGACGGTGGCGACTGGGCAATTCTCGGATTTTGGGCCTTCCAGCCGCGCCGATGGGACCGTTACCGTGGTGCCGGGACTGGCCGTTCCAGAGCCTCCGATGTCGGTTCTCTTCCTGGCCGGCGGGCTGCTGTCGGTTGCGGTCAAGCGCCGGGGCAAGAGCCGCAACGCGTAATCTGTCCGATCAGCGGCTGGCATCCAATGCCGCCTGCAGCATCCAGGCAGCCGCCATACGGTCCACAGCTGCAGCTCGCTTATGTCGGCTGAGATCGAACTCACCAACCAAAAGCCGATTGACCGCGGCGGACGACAGCCGTTCGTCCCACAGTGCGATCGGCAACCCGGTCGCCTCCGACAGCGCCAGCGCCCAATCGCGCGCCGCCTGCGCCGCCGGCCCGATGGAGCCATCCATCGACAGCGGCAGCCCCACCACGAGGCCTCCGGCGCCCTCCTTCTGCGCGATGGCCACGATCTCGGCCGCGTTGTCGCGCAGCTTCCCGCGTCTGATCGCGCCGTACGGCGAGGCCAGCGACCGGCCGACATCGGACAGCGCCACGCCGATGGTGCGGGCGCCGGGGTCGAGCCCGATCAGCCGCTGGTCGCGGGCCAACGCCGCTCGGAGGTCGCGTAGGTTGAACAGGGCCATCGGCCGTGGTTATGGTCCGGCGTTCCAATCCGGAAAAGGTTCGCCGTCATGTCGCTGGAGCCCGCGAGCATCCGCCGCATCGCGTCACTTGCCCGCATCCATGTCGAAGATGCCGAGTTGCCTGCGCTGGCGGCGGAGCTGAACGGTATCCTGGGCTGGATCGAGCAGCTCAACGAGGTGAACGTCGATGGCATCGAACCGCTCACTGGCGCGGCACAGATGGCGCTGAAGATGCGCGAGGACGTGGTGACCGACGGCGGCTACCCCGACAAGGTGCTGGCGAATGCGCCGGAGCGGGCAGGGGATTTCTTCGCCGTTCCCAAGGTGGTCGAGTGATTCTCACCGACCTTACCATCGCGAGGGCGCGCAACGGGCTGCGGGCGCGCGACTTCACGGCGCGCGAACTGACCGAGGCGCACCTGGCGGCAATCGCGGCGCTGAACCCGCGGCTGAACGCCTTCATCACGGTGACCGGCGAGCGCGCGCTGGCGCAGGCCGACGCGGCGGACACGGCCCTGGCGCGCGGCGAGTTCGCGCCGCTGACCGGCATCCCGCTGGCGATCAAGGACCTGTTCTGTACCGAGGGTGTGCGCACCACCGCCGGCAGCCGTATCCTGGGGTCGTTCGTGCCGCCCTATGAGAGCACCGTCGGCGCCAACCTGTTGCGTGACGGGGCGGTGTTCCTGGGCAAGGCGAACATGGACGAGTTCGCCATGGGATCGTCGAACATGACCTCGGCGTATGGACCGGTGGCCAACCCGTGGCAGCGGCGGCAGGACGCCGACGCGGTGCTGGTGCCAGGCGGTTCGTCGGGCGGTTCGGCGGCTGCGGTGTCGGCACGGCTGGCAATGGGGGCGACCGGGACCGATACCGGCGGCTCGATCCGTCAGCCCGCGGCATTCTGCGGAATTGTCGGGATGAAGCCGACCTATGGCCGCTGTTCGCGTTGGGGCGTGGTGGCGTTCGCGTCGTCGCTCGATCACCCCGGGCCGTTCGCGCGTACGGCGGAGGACTGCGCGATCCTGCTGCGGTCGATGGCAGGCCATGATCCGAAGGACTCGACCAGTGCCGATCTGCCGGTGCCCGACTATGAGGCGGCGTGCCGGCGCAGCGTCAAAGGCATGCGCATTGGCGTGCCGCGCGAGTATCGCGTGGACGGCATGCAGGGCGAGATCGAAACCTTGTGGCAGCAAGGGCTGGCGTGGCTGCGGGACGCCGGAGCGGAGGTCGTCGACGTCTCGCTGCCGCACACGAAATATGCACTGCCGGCGTATTACATCGTCGCACCGGCCGAGGCGTCGTCGAACCTGGCGCGCTACGACGGAGTGCGCTTCGGCCTGCGCGAGCCGGGCGAGGACCTGCGCGACCTGTACGAGCGCACGCGTGCGTCGGGCTTCGGTGCGGAGGTGCGGCGCCGCATCCTGATCGGCACGTATGTGCTGTCTGCCGGCTATTACGATGCCTACTACCTGCGCGCGCAGAAGGTGCGCGCGCTGATCCTGCGCGATTTCACCGAAGCGTTCGCGCATGTGGACGCCCTGGTCGCTCCGACTGCACCGTCGGCGGCATTCGCACAGGGCGAGAACATGGATGATCCGGTGCAGATGTACCTGAACGATGTGTTCACCGGCCCCGCCGATCTGGCCGGCGTGCCGGCCATCTCGGTGCCGGCGGGACTGGACGCCAACGGCCTGCCACTCGGGTTGCAGGTGATCGGCAGGCCGTTCGATGAGGAAACGCTGTTCGCGGTAGGCGCTGCGCTGGAGCGTGCGGCGGGATTCGATGCGTTACCGCAGATCAGGGCGGATTCATGAATTTCGAACCACGGATACACACGGATGAACACGGATGCTTCGTGTGCAAACCAGCAACTGTACATCCGTGTGCATTCGTGTGTATCCGTGGTTTCTCTCCTCGAGGTGGCCGATGACATACGCGATAGAAGGCAGCACAGGTGCCTGGGAAGCTGTAGTCGGGCTTGAGGTCCACGCGCAGGTGATCAGTCGGGCAAAGCTGTTCTCCGGCGCCGCCACCGATTTCGGCGCGCCGCCCAACTCTCAGGTGAGCTTCGTCGACGCGGCGTTCCCCGGCATGCTGCCGGTGATCAACCGCGAGTGCGTGGCGCAGGCGGTGCGCACCGGATTGGGGCTGAACGCGCACGTGCATATGGTCAGCCGGTTCGATCGCAAGAACTACTTCTACGCAGATCTGCCGGCCGGGTACCAGATCAGCCAGTATGAGCATCCTGTCGTCGGCGAGGGCAAGATCGAGATCGAGCTTGCCGATGGCTCAACGCGTGAGATCGGCATCACGCGCCTCCACCTGGAGCAGGATGCTGGGAAGTCGCTGCACGATCAGCACCCCACCAAGACCTACGTCGATCTGAACCGATCCGGCGTGGCGCTGATGGAAATCGTGTCGGAACCGGACATCCGCTCGCCCGAGGAGGCCGGCGCCTATCTGCGCAAGCTGCGCACTATCCTGCGCTATCTCGGTACCTGTGACGGCAACATGGAGGAAGGCTCCATGCGCGCCGATGTGAACGTGTCGGTGCGCAAGCATGGCGAGCCGTACCGCACGCGCTGCGAGGTGAAGAATGTCAACTCGATCCGCTTCGTCATGCAGGCGATCGACGCGGAGGCCAGGCGGCAGGTCGAGGTCTGGGAATCCGGTGGCGCGGTCGATCAGGAGACACGGCTGTTCGAGAAGGGCACGACGCGGTCGATGCGCAGCAAGGAGGACGCGCACGACTATCGTTATTTTCCCGATCCGGATCTGCTGCCGCTGGTGCTGGACGAGGGGTGGGTGGCGGAGCTGAAGGCAAAGCTGCCGGAGCTGCCGGATGCGAAGAAGCGGCGGTTCATGCACGACTATGGACTGACTTCATACGATGCCGGGGTGCTGGTCGCCGAACAGGCGACCGCGGATTTTTTCGAAGCGGTGGCGAAGCGGCGCGATGCGAAGCTCGCCGCAAACTGGGTAATGGGCGATCTGTTCGCCGCTTTGAACCGCGCCGGACGCACCATCGCGGACAGCCCGGTATCCGCGGCAGCGCTCGGTCAGTTGCTCGATCTGATGGCCGACAACACAATCAGCGGCCGCATCGCCAAGGAGGTGTTCGAGGCGATGGTGGATACCGGTGGCGACCCCGCCGCCATCATCGAGGCGAAAGGTCTGCGTCAGGTCACCGACACCGGTGCGATCGATGCGACGGTCGCGAGCGTGCTGGCGGCGAATGCGGATAAGGTGGCGGAATATAAGGCTGGCCGCGAGAAGCTGTTCGGCTTTTTCGTCGGCCAGGTGATGAAGGCGATGGCGGGCAAGGGCAATCCCGGGCTGGTCAACGATGCGCTGAAGCGTGAGCTATCGAAGGAGTAAGCAATGCCGATCGAACTCTATACCTGGAACACACCCAATGGCCGCAAGATCAGCGTGGCGCTGGAGGAGATGGGCCTGCCCTACAGCGTTCATCCAGTGAACATCGGCAAGGGCGAGCAGTTCAATCCGGACTTTCTGAAAATCAGCCCGAACAACCGGATTCCCGCGATCATCGATCCCGAAGGTCCTGGCGGCACGCCGATTTCCATCTTCGAGTCAGGCGCGATCCTGATTTATCTCGGCGTGAAGACGGGAAAATTCTATCCGTCGGATCTGCGCGCTCAGGTGCCCGTGCTGGAGTGGCTGATGTGGCAGATGGGCGGCTTCGGGCCGATGCCCGGTCAGGTCCACCACTTCCTGCAGGTCGAGAATGAGCAAGACCGCCGCTACGGCCTGGAGCGTTATTCCAAGGAGACGCGCCGGCTGTACGGCGTGCTGGACAAGCGCCTGTCGCAGGTCGAGTTCGCCGGCGGTCCGGTGTCGATCGCCGATTTCGCCATCCTCGGCTGGGCATGGCGCCACGAACGCCACCAGGTGGACCTCGCCGATTTCCCCAACGTCAAGCGCTGGTACGAGGCGATGATGGCGCGACCCGGCACCAGGCGCGGCTTCGAGGTCGCGCTGAGCTGAGGCTCGGCAGCCTCAGTTGCCGGCTGCCGGCTCGGCGCTGCCCACCGGCTGCATCAAGGCGGTTGCGAAGCGAATGCCATGCGCCGCGAATGCCGACTTGATCCGGCCGAACACGACCCGGCGCACCGCAAATTGGTGGCCTGGGCGCGTCTTGAACATCAACCCGATCTGCATACCGGTGTCGATCATCGCCTGCACCCCGAGCGACTTCAGCGGTTCGATCATCTCCGTGGCCATCGTTGGATCTTCCATCAGCTCGTCGCTCACACTCGCCACAACACTTTCCAGGAGATCCAGATCGGTGTCGTAGGTCATGACGAAGTGGACGATTTCCACCACCCAGTCGCGCGAGTAATTCGTGATCGCCTTGAGGTCTCCGAACGGCACGGTGTGCAATTGGCCATTCAGATGCCGCAGCTTGACCGATCGCAGCGAGAAGCTCTCCACCGTGCCGCGGATTCCGCCGCTTTCGATATACTCACCGACGCGGAATGCGTCGTCGAGCAGGAAGAACACGCCGGAGAGGATGTCGCGCACCAAAGTCTGGGCGCCGAAGCCGACCGCGATGCCGACGACGCCGGCGCCGGCGAGCAGCGGGCCGATCTGCAGCCCCATCGCCGCCAGGGCGCTCAACGATGCCATCACCAGCACGATGAAGAAAGCGAAGTTGCGCAGCACCGGCAGCAGCGTGCGCAGGCGCGCGCGCCGGCGCAGCGCGTCATCGTCCAGGTTGTCAATCGACGTCACGTCCCCGGCCAGTCGGGTGTCGATCAGTACACGCACCACCTGCCACAGCAGATCGGCGATCACCAGGATCACCAGCGCCTCGAGCAGGCCACGCGCGATGCGCGTCATCGGCGTGTCCATATTGGTCATCCTGGTGAGATCGATCTGCCAGATATGCACCATCGCCGCTGCCGCGAGCAGCACGACGAACGTCTGGATGGCGCGCCCGGCGATCGCCAGATGCGCGGACCGATCGTCGCCAGCGTCCTCCCACCAGCCGAGGATCACGAACGATGCGGAGCTGCCGAGGATGTAGATTGCGGCCGGAACCGCAGCCAGGATCAGCAGCGTCCAGCCCAGCGCCGTCGCGCCCATCAGGAACAAGAGCCAATCGAGGACGAGAGCGAGCGACATCACCAGACGCGGCACCGGCCCCCGTAACCGCTGCGCCGCCGCCCCGCTCACCGTGGGCATTGTCCAGACGATCCAGATGCCAAGACACGCCAGCAACAGCAGCAGCAGCTGGAGCAACACATCGAGGCCCGGTTGCGACATGCCGAGGGCACGAAGCGTCAGCAGCGTCTGCCAGCCGATGGCTGCCGTGCCGACGAGCCGCGCGACCCAGCGGTGCCAGAACCACGCGGTCTCGGTGCAGACAGGCACGAGACGCAGGCGTTCGGCGGTGGGAGCGAGAAAGAACCGAGTGGATGTCGCGCCAAGGCGGACGACCAGGAAGGCGAGCAGGTAGCCGAGGATGATCGATCCGGTCAGCGGCGGCCACGCGAACAGCAGGAACGCGCCCATGCTGCCGGCGGTGAACGCGAGGATGATCAGCGTGGCGAACAGCAGCCGCTCGCACACCGTTGCGGCGCGTTCGCGTGCCGTGGCGAGCGTCAGGGCGCCGAAATGCTCACGCCAGGGACGCGCCAGCCGAAAGAACAGCATCTGCGCGCCGATGCCGCCCGCGAGGAACACAGCCAGAAGGCCGACCAGCCGGAGCAGCTCGGAACCCGGCAACTGCGACCGCAGCCGGGACCAGACCTGTTGCAGCTCGTCCGGGATACGCGCGAGCTCCGCTGCAAGGCCCCATAGCCGGGAGCGGACGCCGGTCAGCATATCGTCCATCATCTCGCCGGCCGTTGCGGCTCCGGGCTGCGACGATGCGGCCGCTGCGGGGTTTTGCAGCACGGCCTCGCGAACCTGCGGATCGCCCAACAGGTCGAGGATGGCCGCGCCCTGATCCGAGCCGAGCAGCGCCCGCAATTGTGCCACCCGCGCCGCCGCGTCGGGCGAGGGATCCGGCTGTGCCGCGTTGGCCTGCACCGCGACGAGGTTGAGCGAAAGAGAGAACAGCATCGGCAGGAATATGATAGAGCGCATGGCGGCGCATTTTAGGCTGCCTGCGCGGCGCTGTTTAGCTCGCCATCTGCCCGGTTGCAGCCGTGAAGGCAGCCGCGAGCCAAGTGTTTGACGCTGCGAGGCAGAAGTCCTAGATACCCCACTGCAAACGCCGTGTGAGTACCCCCGGCGGAGGGGTGGCCGAGCGGCTGAAGGCGGCGGTTTGCTAAACCGTTATAGGGTGTCAAGCTCTATCGTGAGTTCGAATCTCATCCCCTCCGCCAACTGGCAGTTATCCACAGACATCCAAATCCGTCTAAAGCAGTCCACCGTAGGCTATTAAAGCCCTGCAATTCCTC
>DASXNR010000083.1:0-40140 GCA_036494925.1 Acetobacteraceae bacterium | reverse complement strand
GCCGACCGCGTCCGGGAAATCCTCGGCGCGTTGCTGGAGCCGAACTTCGATAGCTTCCCACGCCAGCGGGTGATCAGGTTCGCCGCCGCCGCCGGCATGACCCGATATTCGGACGAACTGGCGCCGTATCTCGGTGTGCTGTTTCCGCCGGAGAAGCTGGATCACATCCTGGGCCAGGTGGTGGCGGAAGCCGGGCGTGCGCAGCTCCGCACCGCGGAGACCGAGAAATACCCGCACGTGACGTATTTCCTCAACGGCGGTCAGGAAACCAAGTTCCCGGGTGAGGATCGCATCATGGTGCCCTCGCCGAAGGTGGCGACCTACGACCTGCAGCCGGAAATGTCGGCCCCGGAACTCACCGACAAGGTGGTGACAGCAATCGATTCGAAGCAATACGATCTGATCGTGCTGAACTTCGCCAACCCCGACATGGTCGGCCACACCGGCAGCCTGCCCGCCGCGATCAAGGCGGTGGAGACGGCTGATGCCGGCCTCGGCCGCATCGCCGCCGCGGTGGAGAAACAGGGCGGTGCCCTGCTGGTCACTGCAGATCACGGCAACTGCGAGCTGATGCGCGATCCGGCGACCGGCGGACCCCACACGGCGCACACCACCAACCCGGTGCCGGTCCTGCTGATGGGCGGTGACGCGACCGGACTGAACGACGGCAGGCTGGCCGATGTGGCGCCGACGCTGCTCGCGCTGATGGGACTGCAGCAGCCGCGCGAGATGACCGGCAGCTCGCTGATCCGTGCCCATGCGGCGCGCGCGGCGGAATAGCGTCCTTGCGCTGATCGCCCTGACCACGGTCGCCGCCCAGCCGGCCCGACCGAGCAAGGAGGACGCGGCCCGCCGCGAGATGGAGCACGCGGAACGTGACCGCGCCGAGCAACAGGCGGCACAGCGCGATGCAGCGGCCCGCGCCGCCGCTGCGGCAGCCGATGCGCAGCGGCTGACCACGGAGAGGATCACCGCCGCGACGCGGCTGCGCCAGGCTGAGACCGCCACCGCCGATGCCGCGACCCGCATGGATGAGCTCGTGATCCAGCGGCGCCAGGCCGAGGCAAGCCTCGCCGCGCACGCCGAGACGATGCAGCCGCTGCTGCCGCTGATCGAGCGGTTGTCGCTGTTCCCGGCCGAGACACTGCTGGCGGTGCCGGCGTCGGCGGAAGACACGCTGCGCGGCGTGCTGGTGCTGCGCGGCCTGGCGGGGCAGCTCGGCCAGGAGGCTGTGGCGCTGCGCCGCGAGCAGGCCAGGCTCGCGTCGGCGACCCAGGCGGTGGCGGCCGAAGCGCCGCGGCTGGCAGCAGCGCTGGCGACGCAGCGGACCCAGGCCGCGGCGCTCGATCAGCAGATCGCCGTAGCCGAGGCGGGACGCGGCAAGGCGGAACGAGACGCCGCTGCGGCAGCGCAGCGCGCCGCCGACCAGGCGGCACGGGCGGACACACTGCGCGGCGTGCTGGCGGAGCTGGAGAGCCAGCGTCAGGCGGAGATGACGCGGGCGCGCGATGATGCGGCACATGCCGAGCGCCAGAAGCGAGTCGACGAGGCCGCAGCGGCACGGCAACGCCAGGCCGGCCTGGAGCGGCCGACCGGCGTCGGAACGATCCCCAACGCGGCCCAGCCACACGGCCAACTCATCGCGCCGGTGGCGGGAACCATCGTACGAGCCTGGGGTGACGCCACCGAGGGCGGGCCGGCCAATGGCATATCGTATCGTGCACCGCCGGCGGCGCGTGTTGTCGCGGCGTGCAGCGGCCGCGTGGCATTCGCCGCCCCATTTCGCAGCTACGGGTTGTTGTTGATCGTCGATTGCGGGGGCGGCTACCATACCGTGCTCGCGGGCCTGGACCGGCTCGACGTCAAGGTCGGTCAGGCCGTGGCCGCTGGCGAACCGATCGGCGTCATGCCGGGTTGGGAGCCGGGTGCATCCGGCAACCGGCCGGCGCTATATGTCGAGTTACGACGGGATGGACAGCCGGTGAACCCGGCGCCGTGGCTGAGAGCAAGCAGTTAAGCTCTCGTATACGTAAGATTTGAATACTGGACGGCGAAGCCACGCCCGCGCGAAAAGATGATCTTGAATGTGTCATGCGCACCCGCCGGCTCGGCGATCGCGCTCGAAGGATGAAACGTATGGACCATCGCTCATGGCGTCTGCGCTCCGGACTGCTGCTCGGCACCGCCTTCATCGCCGGCGTTGCCATCGGCCCCGCCTCCGGCCTGATCAGCCGCCAATTCGGCTACCATTTCGGCTTCGCCGCAGCGGCGGCGCAGGACAGCGGTCGCGGTGACACCTACCGCCTGCTGACCCTGTTCGGCGACGTGTTCGAGCGCGTGCGTGCGGAATACGTCGATCCGGTCGACGACAAGGACCTGATCGAGAACTCGATCAACGGCATGCTGACCGGCCTCGACCCGCACTCCAGCTACATGAACGCCAAGGCGTTCCGCGACATGCAGGTGCAGACCAAGGGCGAGTTCGGCGGTCTCGGCATCGAGGTCACCCAGGACAACGGCTTTATCAAGGTGATCAGCCCGATCGACGATACGCCGGCCTCCAAGGCCGGGATCAAGGCGGGCGACATCATCACCGCGCTGGATGGCAAGACCGTGCAGGGCCTGTCGCTGCAGGACGCGGTGGACAAGATGCGCGGCGCGCCCAACTCGAAGATCACGCTGACCATCAAGCGCGAGGGCGTCGACAAGCCGGTCGAGGTTTCCATGCTGCGCGAGGTCATCCACATCCAGGTGGTCAAGCAGCGCATGGAGCCGGACAATATCGGCTACCTGCGCCTGACGCAGTTCACCGAGCAGGCGGACGCGGGCCTGAAGCAGGCAGTGAAGACGCTGAAGCAGCAGGCAGGCGGCAAGCTGAAGGCGCTGATCCTCGATCTGCGCAACAACCCTGGCGGCCTGCTGGACCAGGCGGTGGCGATCTCCGGCGACTTCATCAATCAGGGCGAGATTGTCTCCACCCGTGCGCGCCATACCGAGGACGCGCAGCGCTGGGACGCCAAGGGCAACGACGTCATCGACGGCCTGCCGCTGGTGGTACTGATCAACGGCGGGTCCGCCTCGTCCAGCGAAATCGTCGCTGGCGCCTTGCAGGATCATCACCGTGCCGTGCTGCTTGGGACGCGCAGCTTCGGCAAGGGCTCGGTGCAGACGGTGATCCCGCTGCCGGGCAACGGCGCGATGCGGTTGACCACGGCGCGCTATTACACGCCGTCCGGGCGCTCGATCCAGGGCGAGGGCATCGCCCCGGATGTGACGGTGGCCGAGACCCGCGAGGAGGTGGCGCGGTTCGGTCCGGAGCGTGAGGCCGACCTCAATCATGTGTTGAAGAACCAGGGCGGCGCGCCTGATTCGGCCACGGCGCCACGCACCGACCTGCCGCCGATCGCCAAGGATATTCCCGCCAAGCCACCGGAGGGATTCCCCAAGCCCGATCCCGCGAAGCCCGACGACACCGACTTCCAGCTGCAGCAAGGACTGTTGCTGGCAAAGGCGATGGCGGCGCAGAACCGCGTCACCGCCAACTGACGTTTTCCGGTGTTCGCGGGGCCACGGCAGTTTTTCGCCGGCTGGCGTGGTCTCGGATGGTTTTGGCTGCTCATTGCGGTGCTGGTGGCGCTAGGTGGCGTGGCGCTGCAGATCGTCGGTCCGCCCGGCGCTCCGGCCCAGCGCATCGTCGCCGGCCAGACGCCGGCGCCGCCGGTGCGGCCAGCCGGTGAACCCGCGAAACCGGCCCCGCAGCAGGCAGCGAGCGCGCCGCCGGTCGCGCGGCCGGGTCGTGACACGCCGGGGCCGATCGCGGATCCCGATCCCGCCTTGCTGGAACCGGGGTCGACGTCGACATCCGACCTCTTGCCCCGCATTGCCGTCGACGGGCGCATGCCAATGCAGGTCTATGCGGCTGGTTTCGACAGCAGCACACTCAGGCCGCGCGTGGGGCTTTTGTTGGCGGGCGTCGGTCTCAATCAGGCGGAAAGCGAGGCTGCCATCCGCGCTCTGCCGGGCGGCGTGACCCTGGCGATCTCTCCCTATGCCCAGAACACTGCGAGGCTGCTGGGTGCCGCGCGGTCCGCGGAACACGAATTTCTGTTGTCGATCCCGATGGAGCCACAGGGATTTCCGTTGAACGATCCTGGCAGGCAGGCATTGATGACGAGCCTGTCCGTGGAGCAGAACCGCTCTCGGCTGGAGTGGGCGCTGTCGCGTATCTCGGGCTATGTCGGTGCGGTCGGCGCGGAAGGCAGCCTGCGCGGGGAGCGCTTCGCCTCGCTCCCGGAGGAGATGAACCCCGTGCTGGCGGAGCTGGCCCGGCGCGGTCTGCTATATGTCGACCCGCGCCCGGGAGCGGCACCGTTGCCGCTGGTATGGAGCAGGAGGGTGGATCTGGTGATCGATGCGCCCGGCGCTGCGG
Source organism: Acetobacteraceae bacterium (assembly GCA_036494925.1). Taxonomy (GTDB): domain Bacteria; phylum Pseudomonadota; class Alphaproteobacteria; order Acetobacterales; family Acetobacteraceae; genus JAMXLO01. Next base: position 35,711 of record DASXNR010000083.1, on the reverse strand, counting down.
CCGATATCGACGACAAGCTGGCGCAGCTTGCGCGGCTGGCCCGCGAGAAAGGGAGCGCGCTCGGTTTCGCCGGTGCGGTGCGGCCGGTGACAACCCAGCGCCTCGCCGCATGGGCGAACGGGTTGGCGGCTGATGGCCTCGCACTTGCCCCGGTGAGTGCTCTGGTCCAGGCGCCGACAGCAAAATGAGCCCCCTGCCCTACCGACCGAATGTCGGTGCCGTGCTGTTCAACCGGGACGGCCGCGTGTTCGTCGCCCGCCGCGCCGACCTGCCGAACGCGGAGGGCCCGGCCGGCGGCTGGCAACTGCCGCAGGGCGGCATCGATCCGCACGAGGACCCGCGATCGGCGGTGCTGCGCGAGCTGGCGGAGGAGATCGGCACCGATCGTGCCGAGATCATCGGCGAGCACCCCGAATGGCTGACCTACGACCTGCCGCCAGAGCTGGTCGGCGTGGCGCTAGGCGGGCGCTATCGTGGCCAGACGCAGCGTTGGTTTGCGCTGCGCTTTACCGGCGAGGACAGCGATATCCGGCTGGATGCCGATCCGGATCCCGAGTTCGATGCCTGGCGCTGGGCCGAGCTGACCGAGCTGCCGTCGCTGGCGGTGGATTTCAAGCGGCCGATCTATCGGGTTCTCGCGGTGTCATTCGCCCGTTACGCCACGCCGTAATGCATCCAGCTGGGCTTGCCGCCGCTGTTCGGCCCGCCGGTCATTCGATTTTTCGGCTTCTGTGCGGCCGTTTCGCACACGGCTTTGCCTGGCGGCCTCGGCCGCCTCCTGCCGCTCCCGCAGCTTCTTCATGCGATGGAGGTTGACGACCTCGCCCATACCTCCATCCTGCGCGGCAAGGACCGCATACACAACCGGGAAGGGACACCCATGGGCAGCACGATCAACCTCAAGTCCGCGGACGGCTTCACGCTGTCCGCCTACACCGCCGAACCGACCGGCGGCAGCAAGGGCCTTGTCGTCATCCAGGAGATTTTCGGCGTCAACCATCACATGCGCGATATGTGCGACCGCTTCGCCGCAGCCGGCTACGCGGTCTGCGCGCCGGCGCTGTTCGACCGTGCCGAACGCGGCGTGGAACTTGGCTACACCCAGGAGGACATCGACCAAGGCCGCGGCTACCGCATGAAGCTGGACGACGCAAAGGTGATGCAGGACGTCGAGGCCGCGGCAGCACACCTCGCCGGCAAGAAACTCGGGATCGTCGGCTACTGCTTCGGCGGCACGGTAGCGTGGTGGGGTGCCACGCGTACCAACAGGTTTGCGGCTGCGTCGTGCTGGTACGGCGGCGGCATCGCCGGCACCAAGGACGAGAGGCCGAACTGCCCGGTGCAGATGCACTTCGGCGCGACGGACGCCTCGATCCCGATGACCGATGTCGATGCGATCCGCGCCGCCCAGCCGAAGGTGGACAGCTACGTCTACCAGGGCGCGGGACACGGCTTCGGCTGCGATGAACGCGGCAGCTTCAGCAAGCCCGACTACGATCTGGCGCAGCAGCGCACACTCGAGTTCTTCGCCAGGAACCTCGGCTGATCCGGTTCCGTCCGCGCGCCGTTCACGCGACGGCGCGCGGCGCGACCCTGAACTGGTAGACCAATTCCGATCAGCCAAAGCGCCAGCAGCAACACGCCGGCGGCGCGGCTGAGGATCAGTACGCAGAACATGGCGTAGAACACGGCCTGGTAGCGCAGCGTCCATGCGATGCCGAGCAGCAATTCGCCCTTCGATGCCAGCAGTGACGCAGACCACGCCAGGCTTCTGTGCGACGCATCAGGCCGCAGCGGCGTGCCAATATGTTCGTAATGCACGTAAAGGATGATGAAACCGCTGATCACGAAGAAGAAATCGGCGCCGGCGTGGCTGAATTAGAACGCGCTGAGCAGAAACGGCACGCCGAACGCCCAATTCAACTGCCGCGTGGCGAGGAACAGCACGACCGCGGTTACTGCAGCGCCGCGACAGGCGTCGATACCCGCGAGCCTCGCTGCTTCGGTGTCGCCTGCCATGCGAGCAACTCCGCACCATCGAAGAGAAGGCCGCTACCGCACTGAGGCCAGCAGCCTTGTCGATTCGTTGTTTTTCCCGCATTTGTCCTATCCAGGCTGGATCTACGCGGGAAGCTGCCGGACACAGATGTCATGATGGTTCGAGGCACGTTTGCTGGCACTGCCGTGGCGGCTGGACGCAGGTACTACTGATGCGCCTGCCATCCTTGCGATCCGGTGCACGCATACTCTTCATCACCAATACGCGGATCGGCGACGTTGTGCTCTCGACCGGGTTGCTGGGGCTGCTGGCCGACACCTTTCCGACCTCGCGTATCACCGTGGTCGCCGGCTATCTCGCCTGTTCGCTGTTCGACGGGGCCCCTTGCATCGAACGCGTCATCCCGCTGCGCAAGAAACCCTACAATCGCCATTGGCTCGGCCTCTATCTGAGCCTGCTCCGTGCCTGGGACCTGGTCATCGATCTGCGCGGCTCGGCACTTGCCTGGATGGTCCCGACCCGGCACCGCCGGATCATGAGCAGCTCCGACCCGGCGCGATCGCGCGTCGTGGAACTGGGCAGCCTGGTGAGCGCCGATCAAGCTCCGGCACCTCGGCTCTGGATTCAGGATCAGGACCGGCGGGCGGCGGCTCGCATTGTTGCGCCGAACCTCGATTTTCTCGCGGTGGCGCCAGGCGCCAGCAGTCCCGAGAAACGCTGGCCACCCGACCGGTTCGTCGCAATGATCGACCGCCTGACGGAGCGTGGTGCGGTGGGCGCGACACTGGCTGTCGTGGTCCTTGGCGCGGCGGATGAACGTCCGCTCGTTGCGTCGATCTGCGAGCGTCTGATGAAGCGGCCCGGCATGGAACCGCCGATGGCTGTGGTGGGAGAGGCGCGGCTGCCGGTCGTCGCTGCCATCCTGGAACGCGCGCGGCTCTATATCGGCAACGACAGCGGGCTCATGCATCTCGCCGCGGCGTCAGGCGCCCCTACTGTCGGCCTGTTCGGCCCGACACCACCCGCCCGCTATCGTCCCTGGGGCGAGCGCACGCTGCTGATCCAGCCCGATGGCTGCCTGGCAAACGGCGACGATCAGTCCGCGCAGCAATGGACACCTCGGCCGATCGCCGAGCTGAGCGTCGAACACGTGGTCGCTTGCGTGCATCGTTTCGCATCCGGGATCGGGCTCGCTCCGCTGATCGACAGCAACTGTCGCGAGGACGTGCATTGAAGCTCGGACTGCACGGTCGGCAGTCCGAACGGATCGCCGCGTCGATCGAACGCTGGCTGATATTACTGGTGCCAGTAGCGTTGGTCACCCTGAGCGGGATGGCCGATGTGTTCTGCTCGGTGGCGGCGATATTGTTCGTCGCGCGGTCGGCCATCCGGCGGGACCTCTCGGCATTCAACCGGCACTGGTTCATCGCCCTGCTGATACTTTGGGTTTATCTGTGCATCCGAGGCGTGTTCGCCGTTCACCCGGTCGCGAGTCTCGGCGAGGCGTTCATCTGGCTGCGTTATCCGGTGTTCGCGATCGCCGCCAGTGAGGTGCTGCGGCGTGACGATGACCGTCGGCGCTTCGTCACGATCACCGTATGCTCGGTTCTGTTTCTTTCGGTCGACGCGATAACGCAGTATTTTGTGGGCTACGATATCGCGGCACGTCCGGAACAGGACGATCTGCGGCTGACCGGTCCGTTCGGCCGTCCCCGCGTCGGCATCACGATCGCCTGGATGTTCCTACCGCCCCTGCTTGCGTTGGTTGAACGCCGGCGGTGGCTGTGGGCGACGGCACTCGGCGCCGCCTCGATACTCGCGATCACACTAAGTGGCGAGCGCATGTCGCTTGCGACGCTTGGGCTCGATGTGATCGGCCTGTTGATTTTGCTGCCGCATTGGCGCCGCCAGATTCTGCTCGTGGTCGGCCTGTGCGCGGCGCTGCTGTTGGTGGTGATGATCGCAAGACCGTCGCTCTACCAGCGTCAGGTCAACTCGACCTGGCACGTGGTCACGGCGCTTGGTCAATCGCCCTATGGCGTCCTGTGGAACAGCGGACTGGCAATCGCATCGGAGCATCCGATCTTTGGTGTCGGTATGAGAAACTACCGCATTGTCTGCCCGGATCCGGCGTTGGGTCCCCTGCTTGGGATCCACGACTATCCCCGCTGCAGCACCCATCCTCATAACTATTACCTTGAATGGGCGATCGCGGGCGGCATCCCGGCTCTGGTGGCATTCGCGGTGGCGATGGGACTGCTGCTGCGCGATCTGCTGATGTACGGCGACACCAGAAACCTGCTGTTCACCGGTTTGATCGCAACCATCCTGATGCGGCTCTGGCCGGTGGCATCGACCACCTCGTTCTTTCACAACTGGTCGGCCATTCCGCTGTTTCTCACGATCGGCTGGGCGCTGTCCTACCTGCCGGAGCAGCGCTCAGCGCGCGAGCAGGCCTTCGCGCCAGCCGTCGAGCCGGCGCGCCAATAGGCCGAGGTCGAAGCAGGCCGCCACACGCGCTTCGCCCGCCTGTCCCAATGTGTCGCGCCGAGCCGGGTCGCACGCCAGCGACAGAATCGCATCGGCGATGGCGTTCGCTGTCACGGCATCGAGCAACAGCCCGGCCTGACCTACGATCTCCGGGAGGCCACCCGATCGGCTGGCTATAACGGCAGAGCCGCAAGCCAAGGCTTCGAGTGCGGTCCGTCCGAACGGCTCCTGCCAGCGCGAGGGGACCACCGTGATTGCGGCGGATGTGTAGGCTTGCATGACCGCCGCATGTGGCACGGATTCCATCAGATCAAGCCGATCTCCCCATAATGTCTTGAGTTCGGCGAGCGCCCGTTGGTAGCGCACCCGGTAACGCTCCGGCGCTCGCCCGATAATCTTCACCTGCCAATCCGGTAGCTCGCTTGCAACGCGTCGAAGCGCATCGAAGAGTTCGTCAACGCCCTTCTCCGGAATGAGCCGGCCAACGAAGAGAATGGACTTCTGCCTGGGGGCGCGTTCTGCCGGCAACGGAATGATGCCGTTAGGGAGCACCACGACGCGCTCCAGTGGCCCCTCGATACCATCGACGAAGCGGTCTCGTATGTAGCTGCTGAGACAATAGACCAGGGAAGCACGCTCGAGGAGTTGCGCCCGTGCAGGCGGGCGACGCAAACCCTCCATGCTTTGCGGGTCGTTATGGAGATACAGGCAAAGCCGGACCCGTGGTCCCAACCGCGTTGCCAGACGACGGAACAGGCGCGCACGATTGTGCACTTCGACCAGGACGCAGCCATGCGCAGCAATGATTTCCGCGGCCGCATCGGCATAGTGATCGCTGGCGCGGCCCCAGAACGGCCAGTGTACGCCGAGAACAGTTCCGTGCTTCGGCTTGGCGCGATAATAGGGCAAGGTGAAGTCGCCTGGCTCCGTCGCTCCTACAACCAGCATGCGGTCGTGAAACACGCTCGCGCGGCCCAATTCCATGACGTTGAGTGCCACGGCACCGGCGCGTCCGCTTGTCACCTGCTCGCGCATCGGCAGGACCGCCGCGATGGATGGATGAGCCAAGCGGCCTTGTCCTACCTCGGTGCCAATTGATATGGGTGAACGCAAACCTGTTCCATCACCTTTGAGCGCGGCAAGGAATCGTCAGGGACCGTTGAACCACATGAACGTTGACGCACGAACGCAGCATGACATTGCGCCCCGCTCGACGGCTGCTGTTTCCGCAACGATGGCGCAACCGAGTCTGCCCACGATGCTGGCCCTGTTTGCGGCCTTCGTCGCGGCATGGGCATTGTTCTTTACAATAACCGAAGCTCCGGTGGCGATCAAACACGACATGGCGGAAGCCTATGCCTGGGGGCAGGAGTTCCAACTCGGCTACAACCAGCACCCGCCGTTCTGGGCCTGGATATGCGGTCTGTGGTTTGACATCTTTCCGCGCACCGGATGGGCGTTCGCGCTGCTGAGCAGCCTGAACGCGGCCATCGGTCTGTGGGGCGCATGGATGCTGATCGGCGACTTCGCCGCAGGTCGCAAGCGCGTGGCGGCGTGGGCATTGCTGCTGCTCACGCCTCTCTACACATTCTATGCCTATAAGTACAACGCCAACATCATATTCCTGTCGATTTGGCCGTGGACACTGCATTACTTCATGCGATCCGTGCAAGGCCGCGGCATCGGCGATGCCGTCGCGTTCGGTGTGTCGATCGGTCTCGCGATGATGTCCAAATACTACGCGTTGATCCTGGTCGCGACCTGCTTCCTCGCCGCTCTCCAGCATCCTTCGCGCCGGAAATATTTTGCGTCGGCGTCGCCGTATGTATCCACGCTCGTGGCGGGGGCGATCTGCGCACCGCACGTATGGTGGCTGATGACCCATCGCGCCCCGCCGCTGCATTATCTCGCTGCCATTTCGGATCGGGGATGGCACTACGCGCTTATCCACGCGGCGCAGACCGTGTCAGGCGTGCTGGGAATGAATCTCGGCGTTGTGCTCATCGTCGGGTTCGTGACCTGGATCGCACGACGCGACGAGGCAGCCACGCTTAACTGCAATCCGCGCGTCCCGATGTTTGGCGTGCTCACGACGCTGGCTCTGGCGCCGCTCGCTCTGACCATCGCGAGCGGCGTGGCGCTGCGCACAATAGTCACGCCGGAGATGACTATCGGAACCTTTGCCCTGGTGCCACTGCTGGCGATCGAAATCGCCGGCACGCGGGATATCGATCGCTTATATCGGATCAGCACCCGCCTGGCCGCAGTGGTGACGCTCGGCGCTCTCGCGCTGTCGCCGGCGATCGCGCTGGCGCGCACCTGGGCGTCGTCGAGCGCCATGAAGGTGGCGCCGTTCCAGGAGGTGGCGGCCGAAGTCACAGAACTCTGGCATGATCGGACATCACGGCCGCTGGACTATGTCGCTGGCTCCCCATGGTACGACAACGCGATCGCGTTCTACAGCCCGGATCGGCCGCACGCCTTCGTGCTGTTCGATTATTCCCGCAACCTCTGGGTGACGCCGGACGCTCTTGCGCGACATGGGCTGCTTTCGGTCTGTGTCAGCGACGACAGTTTCTGTCTGGCGGCCACCGCAAAATTCACCACGCCGGAAACCACGCGGACCGAGCTGTCGGTGGCCCATGCGTTCTGGGGTCACGTCGCCGAACCGGTGAATTTCGTGGTGACGATCATTCCGCCGCGACGGTCCGAGTAGCTACAGCACTCGCCCCGCCACGGCGTCCAGCTTCGCCACAAGCTGCGGATCGCGCATGTGGCTCGCGGTGATGACGGCGTTGTCGAGTGCCCGGTCGCAGCCGGCCGGACACAATTCGCGCGGTCGGCCGATCTCCGGCACGACCCGTTGCACGAGGGCGCGTGCCTTGTCGGCGTTGTCCAGCAGCACGCGCACCACCGCCTCGACCGTGACGTGGTCGTGGTCCGGATGCCAGCAGTCGAAATCGGTCACCATCGCCACGGTCGCGTAGTTCAGTTCGGCCTCGCGGGCGAGCTTGGCCTCCGGCATGTTGGTCATGCCGATCACGCTGCAGCCCCAGGAGCGATACAGCTCGCTCTCCGCCTTGGTGGAGAATTGCGGGCCTTCCATCACCAGGTACGTGCCGCCGCGGGTCACCGGCAGACCGAGGCCGCGCGCCGCTTCTTCCAGCGCATCGCCGAGGCGCGAGCACACCGGATGCGCCATCGAAACGTGTGCCACGATGCCTTCGCCGAAGAAACTCTTCTCGCGCGCGAAGCTGCGGTCGACGAACTGATCGACGATCACGAAATGCCCCGGTGACAGCTCGGGTTTCAGGCTGCCGACGGCGGAAAGCGACAGCACGTCGGTGACGCCGGAGCGCTTCAACGCGTCGATGTTGGCCCGGTAGTTGAGATGCGTCGGCGACAGCGGATGGCCACGTCCATGCCGCGGCAGGAACACGCAGCGCACTCCGGCGAACCGCCCGAACAGCAGCGCATCCGACGGCATGCCCCAGGGCGTGGCGACCTGCCGCCACACCTTGTCCTCGAGTCCCTCGATGTCATAGATGCCCGAGCCGCCGATGACGCCGATGACGGGGTCGATCATCGGGGTCGGGTCACGCTGGTATCAGTGCACATCCGCCCAGACCTTGCGCTTCACCGCGTAGGTGAGGCCGGTCATGATCAGGAAGAACAGCACCCAGCGCCAGCCGATCTGCTTGCGCTGCACCATCTCCGGGTTGGCGGCCCACGCCAGGAACGTGACCACATCGTGCGCCATCTGCTCGACCGTGGCCGGGGTGCCGTCGGCGTAGGTCACGCGGCCATCCTGCAACGGCGGCGGCATCGCAATCTGATGGCCGGCGAACATCTTGTTGTAGTTCATCCCGTCCTGCATCTGCATGCCGGGCGGCGGATCGGCGTAGCCGGTCAGGATGGCGTAAATGTAGTCGGCATGGCCCTCGCGGGCATTGACGATCAGCGACAGATCAGGAGGCAGTGCGCCATTCAGTGCCGCGCGTGCCGCCTGCTCATTCGGGTACGGTGAGCGGAACTGGCTCGCCGGCGTCGCCGGACCTTCCCTGGGCTGGCCCTGGTCATCGACCCCTTGCGGAACGGTGACCGCGGCGGCGATCGCCTTGATCTGATCGTCGGTCAGACCGATGCCCGCGAGATCGCGGTAGTGCAGATACTGCATCGAGTGGCAGAGCGAGCAGACCTCGGAATAGACCTGGAAGCCGCGCTGCGCGGCGGCGAGATCGAACGTGCCGAACGGGCCGTCGAAGCTCCAGCGCTGTGCCGGCGGCGTCGGCGCGTCCTGTGCCAAGGCGGGTGCCGCCAGCGCGCCGGCGAGCAGCGCTGCTGCCAGCAGATGACGAAGGACGCGCATCACGCCTTCTCCATCGGCTTGGCGGTGGCGCCCGAGGGCATCGGGCCCCCGCCGCCAATGACTGGACGGCTGATGCTCTCGGGCAGCGGCAGCGGCCGCTCCAGCTTGCCGAGGATCGGCAGGATCACCAGGAAGTGCAGGAAGTAGTACAGCGTGGCGACGCGGCTGATCACCACCCAGATGCCTTCCGGCTTGTGCGCGCCGCAGATGCCCAGCGCGATCACCGCGACCACCCACACCCAGATCAGTTGGCGGTAGATCGGCCGGAACCGCGCGCTGCGCACCCGCGAAGTGTCGAGCCAGGGCAGCACGAACAGAACCAGGATCGAGCCGAACATCATGCACACGCCGAGCAGCTTGTTCGGCACCGAGCGCAGGATCGCGTAGTACGGCAGGAAGTACCACTCGGGCACGATGTCTGCCGGAGTCTGCAGCGGATTGGCCGGAATGAAGTTGTTGGCGTCGCCCAGGAAGTTCGGTGCGAAGAACACCAGCACGGAATATATGATGAAGAACACGCAGACGCCGACGCTGTCCTTCACCGTGTAATACGGATGGAACGGCAGGGTATCCTGCGGCGACTTCACGTCGATGCCGAGGGGATTGTTGGAGCCCACCACGTGCAGTGCCGCGACGTGCAGGAACACCACGCCCACCAGCACGAACGGCAGCAGGTAGTGCAGGCTGAAGAAACGGTTGAGCGTCGGGTTGTCCACGCTGAACCCGCCCCACAGCAAGGTCACGATCGACTTGCCGACGATCGGGAACGCAGAGAACAGGTTGGTGATGACGGTGGCGCCCCAATACGACATCTGCCCCCAGGGCAGCACATAGCCCATGAACGCGGTCGCCATCATGATCAGCAGGATCACGACGCCGATCATCCACAGCAGCTCGCGCGGCGTCTTGTAGGAACCGTAGTACATGCCACGGAAGATGTGGATGTAGGTCACGATGAAGAACATCGATGCACCGTTCTGGTGCACGTAGCGGAGCAGCCAGCCGTAGTTGACGTCGCGCATGATGTGCTGGACTGAGCCGAAGGCAAGTTCCGAGTTCGGCTGGTAGTTCATCGCCAGGAAGATGCCGGTGGCGATCATGACCATCATGACCACCATCGCCAGCGCGCCGAAGTTCCAGAAATAGTTGAAATTCCTCGGCGTCGGGAAGGTGCCGTATTCCTTCTGCATCATCGTGAAGATGGGCAGACGCGTATCGATCCAGTTGATCAGCGGATTGCTGAACTCGCTTTTGTGCTGGCCGGCCATCAGGCGATTTCCTTCGTCAGCCGATCTTGACCTTGGTGTCGGATTCGAATGCGTACGGTGGCACCGCGAGGTTGGCCGGTGCCGGCCCGTGGCGCACGCGCCCCGAGGTGTCGTACTGGCTGCCATGGCAGGGGCAGAACCAGCCGCCCCAGTCGCCGCGCGGGTCGGTCGGCTTGTTGCCAAGCGGCACACAGCCCAGATGGGTGCAGATGCCGACAAGCACGATCCACTGGTCGTGGCCTGCCTTCACGCGCGCCGAATCCGGCTGCGGCTCGATCAGGTCGCTCAGCGGCACGTCCTCGGCTTCCTTGATCTCCTTTTCCGTACGGTGACGGACGAAGATCGGCTTGCCCTGCCAGAGTATGGTGATGCCCTGGCCGGCCACGATCGGCGTCAGGTCGACGTCGACCGAGGACAGCGCCAGCACGTCCGCCGAGGGGTTCATGTAGTCGATGAAGACCCAGGCGACGGCGGCCGTGCCGATCGCGGCGGATGCACCGGTGACCAGCTTCAGGAAGTCGCGCTTGGTGACGTCGGGATGGCCATGGTGAGCAACGGCGGCGGACGAATCAGCCATCTTCCCCTCAATACGCGGTTCCGGCCTGGCGCAAGGCGCGTCAAGCCGCGGGCGGACCCGCGGCCCGCCCGGAATTCGTCGGCTCGCGGCCGGGTGCGACCGCGGATGGCGCGCATTCTAGGATCGCACCCGGACCCCTGCAACACGCCGCCGCGAGGGGCTAACCTACCGAACAGCCCGGAACAAGCCCTCATGCCGCAATCCGTTGCAACGCCGCCACACCACGCGCTGAAACCTGCCGCACAGGCGTGGTTCGAGGAACTGCGCGATCGGCTGTGCGCGGCGTTCGAGGCAATCGAGGACGCGCTGCCCTCGGAGCAGCCCGCCGGCAGGTTCGTCCGCACCGGTTGGCCAAGGCCGGGCGGTGGCGGCGGCGCGATGAGCGTGATGCGCGGGCGCGTGTTCGAGAAGGTGGGCGTGAACGTCTCCACCGTGTGGGGCGAGTTCAGCCCCGAGTTCCGCGCGCAGATCCCCGGCGCCGAGATGGACCCGCGGTTCTGGGCGAGCGGCATCAGCCTGGTGGCGCACATGCGCAGTCCCCGCGTGCCGGCGGCGCACTTCAACACCCGGATGCTGGTCACCACCAAGGGCTGGTTCGGTGGCGGCGGCGACCTGACGCCGATGCGGCTCGAATCGCCCGAGGCGCTGACCGATGCGGCCGATTTCCACGCCGCGTTCAAGGCCGCCTGCGATCGTCACGATCCCGGCTACTATCCGGAGTTCAAGGCCTGGTGCGACCGCTACTTCTTCCTGCCGCACCGCGACGAGCCGCGCGGCGCCGGCGGCATCTTCTTCGATCACCACTTCAGCGGCGACGCCGATGCCGACTTGGCGTTCACGCGCGATGTCGGGCTGGCGTTCCTTGATGTATTCCCGCGCATCGTGCGCCGGCGGATGGCCGAGCCGTGGACAGCCGAGGAACGCGAACACCAGTTGGTGCGGCGTGGACGTTATGTGGAATTCAATCTGATCCACGATCGCGGCACGCTGTTCGGCCTGAAGACCGGCGGTAACGTCGAGGCCATTCTGATGAGCCTGCCGCCCGAGGTGAAGTGGCCGTGAACCGGAGGCTGCTCAGGCATGATTGGCTTATCGTGGCCGTCCCGCCACACCGGATCGGAACAGCAGCGTGAGCGGTACCAGACAGAATGCCATGAGCGCCGTGTAGGCATACAGATCCATATACGACAGAATCGCCGCCTGCAGGTTGAGCGTCCGGTTGATCAGGCCCATCGCCGCGTCGTGCGCACTCGCCGCGGTGTGTCCCATCGCCTCCAGCGCCTGCATGTGTCGCGACAGCAGTTCCTGATACGGCTGGTCATACGGCGTCAGATGCCCCGCGAGATACGCCCGATGCGCCTGCTGGCGCTCGGCACCCAACGCCGTGATCACCGCGATGCCGATCGAGCCGAAGATGTTGCGGAACATCGAATACAACGCGGTTGCATCGGCATTCAGTGACCGCGGCAGCGTCGAGTAGGACAGCGTGCTGTTCGGCACGAACAAAAACGCCAGCCCGACCGTCTGGAACGCGCGGATCGATGCCAGCGTCCAGAAATCCATCTGCGGCGTCAGCCGGTGTGCGACCACGGCGGAGCATCCCAGCACGAAAAACCCGAACGCGATCACGTACCGGGTCTGCACGTTCGGCAGCACCACCCGCGCGACGAGCGGTATGAACAGGATCATCACCACCGCGCCCGGCGACAACAGCAGACCCGCCAGCAGCGCGGTGTAGCCGAACCATTGCTGCGCCATCACCGGGATGATCACGCTGGTAGAATAGAGGATCGCGCCGATCCCCGACACCATCACCACGCCGACCCCGAAGTTTCGGTCCTTCAAACAGCGAATATCCACCACCGGCTTCTCGACCATCAGCAGCCAGGCCACGCCACCGATGATCCCCACCGCCGCCAGCAGCGCGTAAAGCTGGATGGTGGGGGAATTGAACCAGTCGCTGTCCTCGCCACGGTCCAGCATGATCTGCAGTGCGCCCAGCCCGAGCGCAATCAATGCCAGCCCGCCATAGTCGATGTCTCGTATGTGCGCACGGTCGCGCTGCACCCATGGCGGATCCTCCACCAGTTGCATCACCGACATGAATGCGACGATCCCGACCGGCACGTTGATCAGGAACACCCAGCGCCACGAATAATTGTCGGTGATCCACCCGCCGAGCACCGGCCCGATGATCGGGGCGAAGATCACTGCAATCGCCACCAGCGAGAACGCCTTGCCGCGTTCCGATGGTTCGAAGGTGTCCAATATCACCGATTGCTGGCTCGGCTGCAGACCGCCGCCGAACAGCCCCTGCAACAGGCGGAACATCACAAGCTGCGGCAAACTGGTCGCAATGCCGCACAGGAACGAGCACACCGTGAACATCGCGATGCAGATCAGGAAGTACCGCTTGCGGCCGATCAGCCGGCCCAGCCACCCGGCGACCGGCACCACGATCCCATTGGCCACCAGATATGAGGTCAGCGTCCAGGTCGCATCGTCGTTGCTCGCAGATAGAGATCCCGCAATGTTCGGCAGGCTCACGTTGACGATCGTGGTATCCAGGATCTCCATGAACGGCGCCAGCGTCGCCGCGCCGGCCACCAGCCATACGCTTCCCCTGGGCCGCCACGTCGCATCATGCCAATCGCTCATGCGGCGCCCTCTTGGCCTTTAGCGGGACGCCCCGTCGGCAAGATGGACCGTTGGTATGGCGGAAAGGCCGAGAGGCAGCGGCAGGGCGGGATCCATGCCGGAGTCGATCAGGATCTTGACCGGGATGCGTTGGACGATCTTCACATAGTTGCCGGTGGCGTTCTCGGGCGGGAAGGCCGTGAAGCGCGAGCCGGAGCCGAGTTGGATGCTGTCGACGTGGCCGACCAGCTTCAGGCCTGGGTAGGCATCGATGCCGATATCCACTTTTTGACCGGGGCGCATGCGGTCGAGCTGCGACTCCTTGAAGTTGGCGGTGATCCAGATCTCGGGGGTCACGATCGACAGGACGGACTGGCCGGCCTGCACATAGTTGCCCTGTTCGACGTTGCGCTTGGTGATCCAGCCGTCCTGCGGGGCGGTTACCTTGGTCCAGGACAGGTTCAGCTCAGCCTGATCGAGCTGGGCGCGGGCAAGCGCGACCTGCGCCTCGAGCTGGCGCACCTGGGCCTCGGCCTCGCCGATGTACTGCGGCACCAGTTCGGCCTGACGCACCGCTGCCTGCGCCTGGTCGATCTGCGCGTCGGCCGTGCTAAGCGCGGCAGTGGCGGTGTCGATCTCCTGCTGCGTGGTGGCCTGCTTCGGCAGGCTGCGCTGGCGGCGGGCGTCCGCCTCGGCCTTGAAATGGCCGGCACGCGCCGAGGCAAGCGCAGCCTGGGCAGCTGCCAGCTTGGCAGGATACTCCTGCCTGGCCCATTCCAGGTTGATGCGCGAATTGGCCAGCTGTGCTTCGGCCACCTGCAGGCTGCCCCGGGCCTGATCGCGCGCCGCGAGGTAGGCACGCGGGTCGATTTCGAGCAGCACATCACCAGCCTTCACCCGCTGGTTGTCCGCCACGTGCAGCGCGACGACCGTCCCGGCCACCTGCGGCGCCACGGTTATGGCGCGGCCGTCGGTATAGGCGTCATCGGTGCTGGCTTCGTCTTTCGTTAGGTACCAATGGGTTGCCGCGCCCGCTGCGGCGACCAGCACGATCAGCAGCAGGACCCATTTGGCGTACGCCGCTCGCCGGCTCCGCTGCCGCGACGACAGAAGGTCCCGCTGGTCGACGCGTGGGTGCACCCGCACGGTCGGCGCAGGCGGCGGCAACTCGGTCGTGGTGTGGTCGTCCATATTCGCCTGTCGATAACCAGCAATGCTATTTTATCTTAGCACAATTGTGGCACACGAAAACGTGACGTGTGCGCTACCCCACCGTGTCAGGCTCTGCCAGAGCCTGACTGCGGACCAGTCTGGCATACAGGCCATCCCGATCCAGCAATGCCGCGTGACTGCCGCGTTCCAACGCTCGGCCCGCCTGCATCACCACCACAAGGTCAGCGTCGCGTACGGTGGATAGCCGGTGCGCGATCACAATGGTGGTACGGCCCCGCCGCAGCCGAGCCAGCGCCACCTGGATGGCGGCCTCGCTTTCCGTGTCGAGCGAACTGGTCGCCTCGTCAAGCAGCAGGATGCGGGGATTGCGCAGCAGCGCGCGTGCCAGCACCACGCGCTGGCGCTGCCCACCGGACAGACGCTGGCCGCCGGGGCCGACCCGGGTGGCATACCCTTCCGGCATCGCTGCGATAAACCCGGCCGCCGCCGCTGCCTCCGCCGCTGCGGCGACCTCCTCGGGCGAGGCATCCGGTCGGCCCATGCGGATGTTTGCCTCGACCGTGTCGTCGAACAGCAGCGTGTCCTGCGCGACATAGGCGATGGCGTCGCGCAGGCTGGCGAGCGTCACTTGGCGCACGTCGCTGCCGTCGATCCGTACCGTGCCGGCTACGGCGTCATGCAGCCGCGGGATCAGCGCCAGCGCGGTCGATTTGCCGGCACCGGACGGCCCGACCAGCGCGATCATGGTGCCCGGTTCGGCGGTGAAGCTGAGACCCGCGAGGCCGACCCGGCCGTCAGGGTAGACGAAATGCACATCGTCGAACTCGACGTGCCCGTGTCCCGGAGGCAGCGCCACCGCGCCTGGCACGTCGGCAATGCGCGGCCGTTCATCCACGACGGCGAATACGCGCGCCAGCCCGGCCATGCCCTCCTGTAGCGCGGCGTTCAGCGAGCCGAGGGCGCGCAGCGGGCGGGCGGCGATCAGCAGCGCGGCGACGAACCCGGTGAAGTTGCCGATCGTCTGGGAGCTGATCGCGGCGCGCCAGCCGGCGAAGCCGATCACTGCGGCGACCGCGGCGCCGCCCAGCACCTCCAGCACCGGATCGACGCGCGCCCGGCCCTTGGCCATGCGCATCAGCGCGCGATAGAGCTGGGCGAAGGCGCTCTCGGCCCGCTGCGTTTCCGAGGCTTCCAGGCGATACGCGCGCACCGTGCGGGCCTGGGCGAAGCTCTCGTTCAGCATCGCCGCAGCCTCGCCCATGCGTTCCTGCATGCCGCCCGAGGCGCGGCGGATGCGCCGGCCGATGTTCTGGATGGGCACCGCCGCCAGCGGATACAGCGTCGCGGCGATCAGACTGAGCAGCCAGTCGAGATAAAGCATCGAGGCCACCAGCCCGATCACCGTGACCGCATCGGCGATGCCGTTCACCGCGCGGGTCAGCGAATCGCGGATGATCGCGGCATCGGTGGTGAAGCGCGCGGCAAGCTGTGCCGGCGCCTCGCGTTCCAGCCGGGCCAGATCGGCGCGGGTGAGGTGGGCGAACATGCGTCCCTGCAGCTCACGGATCACCAGCAGCACGATCTGCTGCACCTGCACGTTCTGGAAATACTGCGCCGCCGCCTTGATCGAGGTGATGGCAACGACCAGCGCGGGGATCTGATACAGGATGCGCCGGTCACGGTCGGTGAACATTTCGAAGGCGTGGTCGATCACCACCGGATACAGCGCGGTGGTGCCTGCCATCAGGCCGGTCAGCACCAGCACCAACATCAGGCGCGGCTTGTGATGCAGGATGTGCTCGCGCCACAGCCGCTTAAGCAGGCCGCGCGTCGAGTCGCGGTTCTCCTTCAGTTTGGCGCGCGGCGAGGTGGCGTCCATGGCGGGCGTTTATCAGTCGTGGGGTGCGGTGGCCAGATTGTCGCCGGGGACCTGCGCGATCGGAGGGCGGCACGAGATCATTTCCGTTGCATGCTACTATAGGCCGAAACTCGTTCGCAGACCTCGCATCAGTGCGGTCTCCCGCACCGGGTTCAGCACAACGAATGGTACCGTGCCGGCGACCCGGATCGGGGGTTCGATACTGGTCGGCAGGCCTTCTCCCCAGATCTCGAAATAAGCTTCCGCGCCGTTCGGATGCTGGATGATCGGCGTGTCCAGGCTGCCTTGGTGGCACAGCTTGTTGAAAGCGCCCTGGATCACCTTGTGCACCCGCATCAGCTCGGCTCGGCCGACGAACTCGAGGAACAGCCGGTGATAGAACGCGCGCACGATGTCGAGCCTGCCGCGCAGCAGCGCCGACGAAATGATAGGGCGTTGCACGACTGCTTCGTCCGGCGTCATAAAAAAGGCAAGCCGCTGCAGGTTGTACTCGGAGTCGCCGATTCGCGTGCTGCTCTCGTGGAACACCGAAAGACCGATCGCCTCAGCACGGAACGGATCGCGCAGGAAACCGGCCCGGACCGTGTCCAACACCAGCACCTGACCCAGTGGCGATGCATCGTTCGCGGCGAGTTGGTCCAGTATACCGCTGAGGAACAGGTGCGCGGTGTTCTCGACATCGAGCGACGGGTCCGCGACATCGACCGGATGCGGCACGGCGTCGTACCGCGCCATCAGCGCCAGTTCGCCTTCGTCGAACGTGCCCACGCAATGCAGGCCACCCGCATAGCCGGCGCACCGCACAGTGGCGAGAAACGGCGCGAGCCACTCGGCATCGCGCGGGCGGTGGTAGAAGGCGACCACGGCGGGAACCGTCGGCACCGCCGCGGGTTCGTGCAAGGTCGTCAACCGGGGTGCGGTCGAGCGTGCCGCAAACGGCATTGCTGCTGACCGGAATCGCGGCGACGCCCACACATAGTCGTGGGTAATGTTGTTGCGGTCCCATTGGTGCAGTACCGGCGTCAGCCGGCCATCGACCAGTATGCCGCCAGGTGTAGTCTCGATCGATGCGCCGGGTACGAATTGCATCGTGGCGACGAT
This sequence comes from Acetobacteraceae bacterium, assembly GCA_036494925.1. Taxonomy (GTDB): domain Bacteria; phylum Pseudomonadota; class Alphaproteobacteria; order Acetobacterales; family Acetobacteraceae; genus JAMXLO01. The sequence goes on along the minus strand of DASXNR010000083.1, from coordinate 18,218 downwards.
GGAATCCGTCGTATCGAGCCAGGCCTGGCGCAGGGGGTGCATTCGGATCACGTAGTTATGGATCCCCTGATCGATGCCGCGTACCTGTAATGCATCACGACCCGTCAGGTTGGTGAGCTCGGTTGTCATCGCGAGGAGGTAGCGCAGCATTCCGGCAGCTGTACCGAAGGTGGTACCAGAGCAGGACACCTGGAAGTCGCGCAGATTGTCGGCGACCGCATCGCCGTAGGCGTCAGCAATCCAGTTCCGATTGATGATCTCTGCGCCGATCCGCCGGCGCTCCTGGGCAAATACGATGTCGGCGGGCAGTGGTTGCGCGAACGGGTCGGACTGAAAGATCACATCACGCAGGTCGGAGATCATCACATTGGCATAACGCTCGCTATGGCGTGCCAGGAAGTCGAGGTAGGCGAAATAGCGGCTGGCCTGGTCGTTCATCGCAGGCGTCGACAGGTTATCCACGCGCTCCACCAGGACGCCGTGGGACAGCAGAGCATCGACGGTGTCCGGGCTGGTCGCCGCGACGAACATGCAGACATCGCCATGGAACGTCGTGCGTCCGAGCGAGCCGAGGAACCTCTCCACCTGATCGAATGTCATGCGCGCAAAGAGGCCCATGACAAGATTCTTTTTGTCGTGCATCGCGACGCCGTCTAACGCGCGACTTCGAATGGGACGCCCGGACGAAGCGTTCCGCCGCGAGTGATCGGCACGAACCGATTGCCATCGAATACCAGGTCGATGCTGCAAGCGAGGTCACCATCCGCCGGAGTTATGGCGTCGAACCGCAGCTCGCTGCTGATGCCGCAGCACAGGCTGTTCCAAGTGGCATAGCTCCGGTCAGCGTTCAGCGCGAGATGCACATCGGCGCGCGGCAGCCAGACCGGCGCCTCGCGGGACGCGGCGCCGATGGTCACCCGCACCGACTTCAGGTCAGCATTGGCGAGACACCATCCCTCGATCTTCACCCGCAGTTCCGTCGGCGCGCTCTGCGCCGTCAGCGTCAGCACCCAGCGGAGCGGCACGCCCCCGCCGGTGAGTTCGTCCTCCTCGCAGTATCGCGGCTCACGCGGTGCGACGCGCGCCGGCGGCGACGCCGCGCGCGGCTGAGCGGACTTGGTCAACCGGAACAGGTAGCCCAGCGACAGGTCCTTGCCATTGAGCAGCGACAGATAGCGGTTGGCGTAGCTGGGCCACAGCCGCGTGACCTGTCCCGCGAGCGGTTCACCGACGCGAAGCCGCGCCAGCAATCCGCCAACGCCGCCGAGCCCATCCGGATCGCGGCTGGAAGGCAGCGCCTCGGCGGTGGCGAAACCAGCCTCCAGCGCCACGGCCTCGAACGCCTCGCCAACGAACATGTGCTTGTCTTCATAACCCGCGAGCAGCGCGAGGTCGCCCTGCAGCATGACGCCCCTGCGCGCCTCGGCCACCCAGTTGTGCAGTGTCTGCCGGTCCGTGGTGTAGGTCGCGTCGCGCGCCAGCAGCATGGCGATAATGTCGGCGAACGCCATCGCCAGTACACGGTGATAGCGCAGGCTCGGCTCGATGAAGCAGGCACGGCCGCCGGGCTTCAGGAAGCGCCAGACGTCGGCGAGAAACCCGCGGACATCAGCGATATGATGCACCACCGACGCGCCGACGCAGGTATCGAACGCCGTGTCGCGAAAACAGGCCTCGTTTGCACTGTAGGTCGCGAAGCGCACCGGCAGCGCGGACGCGATCCCGAGACGGTCCAGGTGTCCGCGGCAGACCCGCAGCATATCGAGCGACACGTCGGTGAGGACCGCGTCGGTCGCGTCGCGGTGTCCGACCATGGCGCGGGAGAAGCCGCCGGTGCCGCAGCCGATCTCCACCACGGCACCGAGCGATGCCGGCCAACGATGACCGGCGACCTGCCGAAGCTGCAGATAACCGATTTCCGCACTGTCGTCGTCGATCGTGTGCGACGCGTCATAATCATAGGCATCGAGTTGGGTATCCAGCCGGCCGCCGACGAAGTCCAGGATACCGTCGCGCGTGATATAGCCGCGGCCGCAGATCAGGCAGACACCGGCATCCGCCAACAGCACACCCTTGCAGGCGGGGCACTGAAACCTGCTCTGGATGTCCAACATGGCGCGGCTCAGGGTTCCGGCAAATTGAGATCGATGCGGAGCTTCAACAGCAATTGGCTCTCGGTATGGGCACTCAGTACCACGCCCGGCACCGTGCCGCCGACACGCACGCCATGCCTGGTGTCAATGGCAAGACTGGAAGCCAGGAAATCGAAATGAACCTCAGCGCCGTTCGGGTGGAGGATCACAGGAAAGCCCAGATCGCCGCCGTGGCAAAGCTTGTTGACCACGCCCTGCACCACCTTGTGGATCTTCAGCAGATCCGCGCGGCCGACCAGTTCGATGAACATGCGGCGATAGAACTCTCGGACGATGGGCAGTGGCCCTCGCAACGCCATCGACGACACGATGGATTGCCGCAGCCAGTTATCGTCGAGTGCCACGAAGAGACTCAATCGATCGCGGTTGTATTCCGACTCGCCAATGCACGTCGGCCCCTCGCAGAACGTCGATAGACCAATGGTCTTGGTCAGGAACGGGTCACGCGGGAAAATCGCGCGCACGCTGTCGAGCACAAGTACCTGATCCGGCTGTGCGAGGCCACCGGACGCAATCCGATCAAGCACATGGTTCAGATAGAAATGGGCGATGTTCTCGGCGATTTCCGGTTCGATGGCTGGCACGCCGTGGGCCGTGCATCGGAACCGCGTCAGAAGCTCCATCTCGTCCGGATCGAAATCGCCGACGCAGTGCACGTCAACCGCATCGCTGACGCAACGCAGACTCCCCAGGAACAGTTCCAGCCAGCCGGCATCGCGCTGTCGCTGGTAGAAGGCCACCACTGCGTCGCGCGAGGCCGGCGCCGGCGCGGGAACCGGCGGCGCCACCAGATCGTCCAGGTGGAATCGTGGTGACGTCGCAACGTGCTGCCTCACCTTCGCGCTGGCGTCCGAGCACGACAGCACCGACACCACCCTGCCGTCGATCAGCACGCCCTGCTCCGTTATCTCCAACGCGTCATCCGGCACTGTGTGCAATGCAACGGCGATCCGGTCGGTGGGATCGAGCCAGGCGCCGCCGAGCGGATGCATGTGGACGACATAGTTGTGCACGCCCTGATCGGCCGCGCCGGTGATCGGCGTGGTCCGCCCGGCAAATTGGTGTGTCATCGCGGTGAGATAGCGGAGCATTCCGCCCAACGTGCCGAACGTGACCGAGGGGTTCGACACCACGCAGTCGCGGATATTGCGCGCGACTGCCTCGCCATAGGTCTGCACAACAGCATCGTGCACCGCCGGGGTTGCTTCGATCCTGCGACGCTCGCCGGTGTAGACGATGGCTGCGGGCAGCGGCGCGCCGAACGGATCCGCCTGCACGAGAACTGTGGCGGGGTCGGCCAACATTACGTTTGCGTAGCCGTCGCCGTGGCGGACCAGGAAATCGAGGAAGCTGAAGTAGCGGCTCGACATCGCGGCCATGCGTCGCTGCGCCGACGGTCCGGCGCGCTCGATGATGACGCCCTGGGCGCGAAGGCGATCGACGGTCTGCCCGGCCAAATCCTCGATCACCAGGCAGATATCGCCGGCGAATGTCGTGTGGCGCAGCGACGCGATGAACGGCGCGAGTTGGTTGAATGACTGCCGCGCGCAGTAGCCGATGACCAGGTTCTTCGAGCCGTTCACGCGATTGCCCCGGCGAGTGGATAGGCCAACGGAACTTGTAGAGCAGCGCTCCCGCTGGCGGGAGAGCCACTTGCACCTGGCCTCACATCTGCCTCCGCCGCACCAGCTCCGCACGGCACGCCGCCTTGTCGGCGACACAACCGCCGTCCAGCCACCACTGCCGCACCGCGCGCAGCAGGACCCCCACGCGCGGACCCTCGGGCTCGCCCAGCGCCAGCAGGTCGCGCCCCTCCAGCGGAAACACCGGACGCGGCATTGCGGCCAGCCGCGCCCGCAACGCCGCCCATTCCGGCGTATCGCCACAAGCAAGCCAGGTCCGGTCGATCAGCACCTCCCGCGATTCGTCGGCGAGCAGCCGGCGCAGCGTCGCTGCATCGTCACCCGGCCGCGGCACCGGTCCGGCGCGCAACGCCCCCAGCCGGTCGCGTTCCGCCGCCGACAGCCGCAGGCGCGCGGCGAGCGCCGCCGGATCGCCGCTGAGCAATGCGGCCAGGCGCAGCAGCGGGTCCGCCGGACCATCCGCCTCGACCAGTCGCGCGAGCCGCGCCGGGTCGGCACCTTCCGGCAGCACCGCCGCCAATACACCCTGTGCCGCCATAAGGCCGATCGCGGCGCGTGGATCGGACGCTGACAGGATGCCGACCAGCTCGCTCCACACGCGCTCGACCGACAGTCTGGCGATACCGGGCACGCCGGCGCGGATCGCCGCCAGCGCGGCCGGATCGGCGGACCGCCCGCCGAAGCGCGCAAAGAACCGAAAATACCGCAGAATGCGCAGATAATCTTCGGCTATGCGCGTAGCCGGATCGCCGACGAAGCGCACGATCCCGGCGCGCAGATCGGCGATGCCGCCGAAATAGTCGAACACCTCGCCGGCACGCGTCAGCGACATGGCATTGATGGTGAAGTCGCGCCGCGCCGCATCCGCGCGCCAGTCCTCGGTAAACGCCACCACGGCATGCCGCCCGTCGGTTGCAACGTCCCGCCGCAGCGTAGTGACCTCGAAGCCGCGCCCATTCACCACCGCCGTGACCGTGCCGTGGTCCAGTCCGGTGGGCACGGCGCGGATTCCGGCTGCCCTCAGTGTCTCGGTCACCTGCTCCGGCGGGCGGGGGGTTGCCAGATCGATCTCGCAGACCTCGCGGTCCGCCAGCGTGTCGCGGACTGCGCCACCGACCACCCGTGCCTCCGGCAGCGCCGCCATCACCGCAGCCAGTGCCGGGTGCGACAGGAACGGCGGTGGCACGATGCGCAGAGCAGGTGTGTCGCTCATCACGGTGCGCCGTGGCCCGAGATGACTGTGCCGTTCTGTAGCCTGGCGGGTTGGTAGCTGACGCCCGGTGGCAGCGCATCATCGTGGCTCAGCCAGACCAGGATGCCGGCGAGCACTGCCAGCAGGCAGGCGGCACCCACCACGAGACGGACCGACGGCCCACCCTCTATGGCAGAGAAGCGCCACGCGGCAAACACGACAAATGGCGTGAGGAACAGCGCCAGTTCAGCCAGCCGAAGCATGGGGCCCCACTGCCCGCAGCTGTTGCGCCAAGTGCACCAGAATCGCCGCTGTGGCACCCCAGATATAGTGATCGGGATGCGGCCACACCCAATACTCCCGCCACACCCCGCGCACGTGGTGGCGCTGGCGCTTCGGGGCGTCGGGATCGAGCAGCACCTCGATCGGCAGCTCGAATACCGCCTCGACTTCCTCGGGCGCCGGCCGCAGGGCCAGGCCCGGCGGCAGCAGGCCGAGTATCGGCGTTATGCGATAGCCGGTACCGGTCACGTAGTCGGCCATCCGGCCAACTACCTCGACCTGTGCGCGGTCGAGCGCGATCTCCTCCTCGGCCTCGCGCAGCGCCGCCGCTTCGGCATCATCGTCGTGTGCGTCGATCCGTCCGCCGGGGAAGCTGACCTGGCCGCCGTGCTTGTTCAGATGCGCGTTCCGCTTGGTCAGCAGGATCCCCGGCGCGGACCCCAGTATGATCGGCACCAGCACCGCGGCCGGTATCGGTGGCCGGTCCAGGATCTCCAGTACATCGTCGCCATGCGCGACCTCGCCGGGCAGCGGCTCGGCAGCAATCGCGATGAGCCGCGCCCGCAGCTCGGCAGCCGTCATCGTGGTGGGATCACTCTTCGCCGGGAGGCAGTTCGCCCAGCGGAAAGAACCGGCCGCAGCTCCAGACACCGAGCATACGCCGGCAGCCAACCCACTCCGGTACGGCCAGCGCGACCAGCTCATAGTAGACTGCGCGGTTGATCCGCGCCTCGACGCCGTGCTCGCCCGCGCCGGGACGTACCAGAATGTAGGGTGTTGGTTCGCAGGTCAGCAGATCGTGCGCAACCCGGATCGGGTGATCCGGTCCCGCGGTCACCACCTGATCGATATTAGTACGGAACGACAACGCCTGATGGCGGCCGTCGCCGACCCAGTCGAGCTCGACCGCGATGAACGGCGCGTCCTCCACGTCGATGCGGCCACGTTCAGCGGGCGTCTCCAGCCAGAACGAGCCGTCCGCCTCGCGCTTCAGCACGCTGGCGAACAGACACACCAATTCCTTCCGGTTGATCGGGCTGCCGCGATACAGCCACGCGCCGTCGCGCCGAATCAGGAACGGAAGGTCGCCGCATTCCACCGGTGCACGGCGGGGGCGAGACTGGCGGCACGAGACGGATGGATCGGGCTCGGCAAACGCCGCGACAGCTGCCCGCGCGGTCGACCCACGAGCCACGGCGCTGGCAACCGGCGTTGGAGAGCTGGCCTGGTTCACGTCTCCGTCTCCATCCCTGCCGATCTTTAATCCTCGGTCGCGATATAGGTAGCATCCCCCCGCGCGTGAAAGTGCCTATATGACGGCTCGGTAAGTTTTGTCAGAGGTGTATGCTCGTATGTCGGTCAGTATGGCTGCCACGCCACAAGGGACAATCGATGCCAGCACGATCCTCGCGGAGGTGGAAGCGCTGGGCGCGCGCATCGGCCGGGTGCGCGCCGCGATCGGGCACGTGATATTCGGCCAGGACGAGGTGGTGGATCAGGCGCTGATCACCCTGCTGTCGGGCGGTCATGTACTGTTGGTCGGGGTGCCCGGTCTGGGCAAGAGCCGGCTGGTCGAGACGCTCGGCATCGTGCTCGGGCTCGCCACCAAGCGGGTGCAGTTCACCCCCGACCTGATGCCGGCCGACATCATCGGCAGCGAGGTGCTGGACGAAGCGGAGGGCCGGCGCAGTTTCCGCTTCGTGCCCGGCCCGGTGTTCTGCCAGTTGCTGATGGCCGACGAAATCAACCGTGCCAGCCCTCGGACGCAGTCGGCGCTGCTGCAGGCGATGCAGGAGCAGCGCGTTGCGGTGGCAGGTGTCGAACATGTGCTGCCCCGCCCGTTCCACGTCCTGGCGACGCAGAACCCGATCGAGCAGGAGGGCACCTACCCGCTGCCCGAGGCGCAGCTCGACCGTTTCCTGCTCGAGGTGGATGTCAGCTATCCGGCGCTGGAAGCGGAGCGGACCATGCTGCTTGCCACCACAGGCACGACGGAGGCGCCGCCGGAGCCGACGATGACCAGCGACGAGTTGCGCGCCGCACAGGCGCTGATCCGCCGCGTGCCGGTGGGCGAAAAGGTGGTTGACGCGATCCTGTCGCTGGTTCGCGGCGGCCGACCGGAGTCGGCCGACGACGAGACGGTGCGGCGTCATGTCGCCTGGGGTCCTGGCCCGCGTGCGGCGCAGGCGCTGATGCTGGCATCGCGGGCGCGGGCGCTGCTGGAAGGCCGGCTGGCGCCCAGCATCGATGACGTCGTGGCGCTCGCCCGGCCGGTGCTGCGGCATCGCATGGCGCTGAACTTTTCCGCTCGGGCCGACGGTGTGGTGCTCGCCGAGGTGATCGACCGGCTGGTCGAGCGACTTGCCTAGCGGATCCGTTCGGGCCGCGGCAGACGCACGGCGAGCCGAGGCGCTGGGCGCGCGCCTGCCGCCGCTGCTGGTCGCCGCCGAGCGCGTGGCGGCCACCGTCGCGCAGGGCGTGCACGGTCGGCGCAGGGTCGGCCAGGGCGACAGCTTCTGGCAGTTCCGCCACTTCGTCGCCGGCGATCCGATCGCACGCATCGACTGGCGGCAGTCGGCAAAGTCGGGGCGTCCGGTGCCGGATGGCTGGTTCATCCGGGAGACCGAATGGGAGGCGGCACAGACCATCTGCGTGTGGCGCGATACCTCGGCGTCGATGCACTGGCGCTCGCGCGGCGCCCCGGTCGAGAAGCACGAGCGCGCCAACCTGCTGTTGCTGGCACTGGCCTCGCTGCTGCTGCGTGGCGGCGAGCGGGTGACAATGATCGCGCCCGACGCACGGCCGATTTCCGGCCGCGCCGGTCTGGACCGGTTGGCCGAGGGTTTGGTCGGCAGCGCGGACGGGGATGCCGGGCTGCCGCCGCGCATGCCATTGCCGCGGCATGCCCGTGTGGTGCTGTTCGGCGACTTCCTCTCGCCGCTCGAGGAAATTCAGGCCTCGGTCGGCCGGCTGGCGGCGACGCCGGTCAGCGGCTATCTGATGCAGGTGCTCGATCCAGCCGAGGCTGACCTGCCGTACAGCGGACGCATCCGGTTTCGCGGGCTGGAGCGGGAGGGCGACACCCTGATCCCCCGCGTCGAGGGTGTGCGCGACGAATATGGGCGCCGGATGAAGGCGCAACAGGAGGGTTTGGCGGCGATCTGTGCCGCGGCCGACTTCGGCTTTGCCGTGCATCGCACTGATCACTCCCCCGAGGCCGCGCTGCTGGGCCTCTACACGGCGCTGACCGCACGATGACGGCCGGAACATGTCCGGCCATGACGGCTGATGGCCGAACTGCCGCCGCGAGCTCGACATGATCTTTGCCGCGCCCTGGGTACTGCTCGCGCTGCCTGCCCTGCCGCTGCTGTGGTGGCTGCTGCGGGTAACTCCGCCAGCGCCGCGCAGCGAGTCGTTTCCGGCAATCCGCCTGCTGATGGGACTGCACGCCCGCGAAGAGACGCCGGCGCGCACGCCCTGGTGGCTGCTGCTGCTGCGCATGGTCGCCGCTACTCTGGTGATTCTGGCATTGGCGCGTCCGGTGCTGGATGCCGGTTCGGCCCTGGCCGGCTCCGGACCGGTACTGTTGGTGGTGGATAACGGCTGGGCCTCGGCCGGCGACTGGCTGCGTCGGATGCAGGCCGCGAATACCGTGCTGGATCGCGCCGAACGCGCCGGGCGGCAGGTCGCGCTGCTGGCCACCGCGGCGGACGGTGCCGGAGCAGCGCCGGAGGTCACCGCACCGCTGCCGGTCGCCGATCTGCGGGCCAGAGTGGCGGCGCTGCATCCCGAGCCCTGGCCGCCGGACCGCGCCGCCGCTGCGACAGGGTTACGTGCCTGGCATCAGCCCGGCGCCGCGGTGGTCTATCTAGGCGACGGGCTGACGCATGGTGCCAACTTCGCGTCGTTTGCCCAGGCACTGGGAACGACTGGGGCGGTGACCGAGCTGCGCAGCCAGGCCGCGCCGGCAAAGCTGCTGCTGCCGCCGCAGAACGAGGCCGACCGCCTGATCGCGCGCGTTGCCCAGGCGCCGCAACCGCTCGCCGGGCAGGCGGTGGTGCTGGCGCAGAGCGGCGACGGCCGCACGTTGGCACGCGCGACCCTTGATTTGCCTGCCGGCACCGGCGAAGGCACGACGGCGATGGTGCTGCCGCCGGAGCTGCGCAACCGGCTGAGCCGGCTGGTGCTGGAAGGACCCCCGAGTGCCGCCTCGGTGGTTTTGCTGGACGAGCGTTGGCGGCGGCGACCGGTGGGGATCCTGGCCGGGGACCTTGCCTCGGCCGACACGCCGTTCGCGGGCTCGCTGTATTACCTGGGCCGTGCCCTGTCGCCGTTCACCGAGGTTCGCGAGGCCGATCTCGCCACGCTGCTGCAACGCGAGGTGTCGGTGTTGATTCTCGCGGATCGGCCGCTGCCGGCCGGCGCCGAGCGCGATGCGCTGACCAAGTGGGTGGAACAGGGCGGACTGCTGATCCGCTTCGCTGGCCCGCGCACCGCCGAACAGCCGATCGGCGAGACCGATTCGCTGATGCCGGTTAAGCTGCTCGGCGGCGATCGCCAGCTTGGCGGCGCGTTGTCCTGGTCGGAACCCGCAGGGGTCGCGCAGTTCTCCGCCGGTTCGCCGTTCGCGGGCCTTGCCGTGCCAGACGAGGTCAAGGTCAACCGGCAGGTGCTGGCTGAACCTTCGGCTGATCTCACCGGGCACACCTGGGCGGCATTGGCCGACGGCACGCCCTTGGTGACGCAGGCCACGCGTGGCGCGGGCCGCGTCGTGTTGTTCCACGTCACTGCCAACGCGGACTGGTCCAATCTGCCGTTATCCGGCCTGTTCGTGGATATGCTGCGCCGGCTGGTGGCGCTGTCCGCGGGTGTCGCTCCGACCTCCGACAGCACCGTGCTGGCGCCCGCCGAAACGCTGGATGGCTTCGGCCTGCTGTCCATGCCACCACAGGCAGCGACCGGTCTGCCCGCCGACGAGATCGCCCGCACCGTAGCCTCGCCGCGCCATCCGCCGGGTTTGTATGGGCCGGAGAACGGGCGCCGCGCGCTGAATCTCGGCGCCAACCTGCCGGCACCGGAGGCTGCTCCGGCGGTGCCCGGCGCACGCATCGAGGACTACGCCACGGCCGCGCCGGAGCGCGCACTGGGGCCGGCTTTGCTGGCGTTCGCGGTGGTGTTGCTGGCGCTGGACCTGCTGATCGCGCTTGGGCTGCGTGGACTGCTGCGGCCGAGCCGGATCGCGGCCGCACTGCTGCTCGGGTTGCTGGCTGCGCCGGCGGCGCACGCGCTGGACAGCAATCCCAACCCCGCGCTGGAGACACGGCTTGGCTATATCATCACCGGCGACGCCCAATTGGACGCGGTTTCACGCGCCGGGCTGGAGGGATTGTCGGAATACGTCAATCGCCGCACCGCGGCGCTGCTGGCTGAACCGGACGCTGTGGAGCCCGGCAAGACCGATCTCAGCTTTTATCCGCTACTATACTGGCCGATCAGCGCCGCTGCGCAGCCGCTGTCGGCGGAACAGGCTGCGGCGTTGAATGACTACATGAGCCGCGGCGGAATTGTCCTGGTGGATACGAGGGATTCCGGCTCGGGCGCGGGATTCGCGCCGGGTACCGGATCAGCATTGCAACGCGTCGCGCAGGGTCTGGTGATCCCACCGCTGGCGCCGCTGACCACCGAGCACGTGCTGGCGCGCGCCTTTTACCTGCTGCAGGACTTCCCGGGGCGCTACACTGGCGATTCGGTATGGGTGCAGCGTGACCAGGATCGCACCAACGACAGTGTCAGCCCGGTGATCATCGGCGGCAACGACTGGGCGGAGGCGTGGGCGGTGGATGAGGGTGGACGCAATCCCTACGCGGTAATCCCAGGTGGCTCCCGGCAGCGGACGTTGGCGTATCGGTTCGGGGTGAACCTCGTGATGTATGCGCTGACCGGCAACTACAAGGGCGATCAGGTGCACGTGCCGGCGATCCTGCAAAGGCTGGGACAGTGATGCGCCCGGAAGAAGTCATCGCCGCGCTGCGTTTTGAGCCATTGTTGCCGCTGTGGTTGATTGCGGCACTTGCGGCGCCAGCGCTGCTGATGGTGGCGCTCGCCGCATTCCGGCGGGCGCGTGGCACGCTGTGGCGGCTCGCCGGCTTCGCCGTGCTGCTGCTGTGGCTGGCCGGCCCCCGGCTGGTGCAGGAGAGCCGCGACAACCTTCCCGACATCGGGCTGCTGGTGGTCGATCAGACCGCCTCGATGCAGGTCGGTGAGCGCACGCGCCTCGCCGAAGCCGCACGCGCCGCGATCACCCAGCAGGCGACGAAGCTGCCCGATCTCGAACTTCGCACCGTCACCGTGCCGGAGAGCGGCGATGCCGGCACGCGGCTGTTCGGTGCCATCGACCGGGCGCTGGCGGACATTCCTCGCTCGCGGCTGGCCGGTACGATCGCCATCACCGATGGACAGGTGCACGACATCCCCGAAGCCCCGCCCGGCGGCGCGCCGCTCAATGTGCTGATCCCGGCCAACGGCGAGGAGACCGACCGCCGCCTCCGGGTGATCGAGGCGCCGAGCTACGGCATCGTCGGCAAGTCCGTCACGTTGCGGGTCGCCATCGAGGACCTCGGCGTGGCGCACCCAGGTCCGTCCGCCAATCTCACGATCCGTCGCGACGGCGAGCCGCCGCGCGTCGAGAACGTGCCGATCGGCGTCGAGCAGCGGATCGAGCTGCCGATCACCCGCGCCGGCCCTACCGTGGTGGAACTTTCGGCGTCGCCGCTCGCCGGCGAGGTCTCCGCCATCAACAACCGCGCGGTGGTCGAGATCAACGGCGTGCGGGACCGGCTCCGCGTGCTGCTGATCTCTGGCGAGCCGCACCCCGGCGAGCGGACCTGGCGGCGGCTGTTGAAAGCGGATCCATCGGTCGACCTGGTGCACTTCACCATCCTGCGCCCACCCGAAAAGGACGACCTCACACCGCTGAACGAGCTGGCGTTGATCGCATTCCCGGTGCGCGAGCTGTTCCTCGACAAGATCAACGAATTCGACCTGATCATCCTGGACCGGTTCCAGAACCGCGGCCTGTTGCCGATGCCGTACATCGCCAACATCGCTGAGCACGTACGCGACGGCGGCGCACTGCTCCTGAGCGTCGGGCCGGAGTTCTCCGGCGCGAGCAGTCTCGCCGCGACGCCCATCGGCCAGGTGCTGCCCGGTGTTCCCGCGTCGATGAATGCCGTGGTCGAGGAGCAGTTCCGCCCCCGCGTCACCGATCTCGGCCAGCGCCATCCGGTAACCGAGGGCCTGACGGGTGCCAATCCAGCCGGCAATCCCGACGCGGTCGCGGGCTGGGGCTCGTGGTATCGGCGCATCCAGCCGGCCGATGTGCGCGGCGAGGTGCTGCTGGGTACCCGCGACAGCCAGCCGCTGCTGCTGTTGGACCGCGTCGGCAAAGGCCGCGTCGCGCTGCTGCTGTCGGATCAGATCTGGCTGTGGTCGCGCGGACATCAGGGCGGCGGACCGCAGGCCGAGTTGCTGCGCCGGGTGGCGCATTGGCTGATGCAGGAGCCGGATCTGGAAGAGAACGCGCTGACCGCGCGCGTTGCCGATGGACGGCTTGCAATCGAGCGCCGCTCGACCGATCCGGCGCCGCCCGGACAGGTGACGGTGACCGATCCGGACGGCAAGTCGCAGACATTGGCCCTGACGGCGGACAGTCCCGGCAAGGGCACTGCCTCGCTGCCGGCGACCACGCCGGGGGTCTGGCAGGTCGGTGACGGCGCGCGTGCAGCCTACGCCGCGGCGGGCGCTGCCAATCCGCCGGAACTCGCCGATCTGCGCGCCACCGCGACGCCGCTGCGCAAGCTGGTACGCGCGTCGGGCGGCGGGATACATTTTATCGGCACAGGCGTGCCGGGGGCGGCACCCGACGTGCCTGACCTGCGTCGCACTGAGCCTGACCGGTCGGCGGCCGGCAGTTCCTGGATCGGATTGGAGCGGCGGCACGATCACGTGGTGACCGGGATCGCCTCGCTGGTGCTGCTGCCGGCGTGGATCGCGCTGCCGCTGATGCTGGGGCTGATGGTGCTGGCGTGGCGGCGCGAAGGGACGTGATGCGAGGCGGTCCCGCAATGTCAACGCGCCCTTAATCCGACGCGACGGATACTCCGCTCACCGTGCTGATCGGAGAGGTGGGAGCGTGGACGCAGCGGAACACCTGCGCCGTCTGAATGACGCACTGACGCTGCTGGAGGATGGCCAGTACGGACAGGCAGAGCGCATTTGCCGGACGCTTGTCGAGCAGGATTGCCACGACATCGAGCCACTGCTGCTGCTTGGACTTTCGGTCGGGATGCAGGGACACACCGATCTGGCCGCGTCGATGCTGAACCGTGTAGCGTTGGCTCGACATGGGTTCGCCCATCCCTGCAGCGACCTGGCGCGCATGTTGCTCGCGCGAGGCAACGTCGCGTGCGTCGGTCCGCAGTATCGGGCGTGCCTTGCGCTGACTCCCGACGATTTGCGGCTGCGCTATGCATATGCAGGATTTCTGCGGGAGACCGGCGAGGCGATTGAGGCGGTGACAGTACTGAATCCGGTGCTGTCGGCACATCCCGACAGTGCCGAGGCGCACGATCAGATGGGCCTCGCACTCGCCGAGGCCGGGCGTTTCCCCGAAGCCGCGGAGCAGTTCCACCAAGCGATCGCCCGCGACCCCGCGCAGGCGGTGTTCCGGGCCAATCTCGGCATGATGCTGAAGATCGAGGGGCAGTTCGACGCGGCGCTGGATGCCTACGACGCGGCGCTGGCGCGCGCACCCGGAGATCGGCAGATCAGGGTGAACCGTGCTGTGACGCGCCTGCATGCCGGACGGTTCGCCGAGGCCTGGCAGGACGAAGATTGGGTCCTGGCCGACCCAGGCCGCAGCATACTGCGTTCAGAGCAATTATTACCGCCGCTGTCGCGCCTGCCTGATTTGACAGGACGCACAGTGCTGGTGGTGCAGGAGGAAGGCCTCGGCGACACGCTGCAGTTCCTGCGCTACATCCCGCTGCTGGCGCAGCGCGGTGCGCGCGTTGTCGTTGCGGTGCCGCCGGCGCTGTCACGGCTGATGCACACCGTGTCCGGCGTGACCGAAGTGCCGGACGGCGCCGCGCCGGTGCCACGGCACGACTTTCATTGCTCGTTCAACGGCCTGCCGCGCGCGTTCGAGACTACATTGGAGACCATTCCCGGTGACGTTCCGTACCTGACGGCGGATCCGGCGTTGGCGCGCCAATGGGCGGAGCGGCTGCCGGCCGGCGACACGTTGCGCGTCGGGCTGTGCTGGGCCGGACAGGCGCGTCCGTGGCTGACGGGGTTCGTCGGGCTCGATCGCCGCCGCAGTACCAGCCTGACGACACTGGCGCCTCTCGCCGCCGTTCCCGCGGTGCGGTTTGTCAGTCTGCAGAAGGGACCGGCGGCGGCGGAGGCCCGCGCGGCAGGCTTCGATCTGCTCGATATGATGGACGAGGTGCACGACTTCGCGGACACGGCTGCGATCGTCGCCAATCTGGACCTGGTCATCAGTGTCGACACCTCGGTCGTGCATCTTGCCGGTGCAGTGGGCAAGCCGGTGTTCATGCTCGACCGCTATGACAATTGCTGGCGTTGGCTGAGCGGGCGCGAGGACAGCCCGTGGTATCCATCGCTCCGCATCTTCCGCCAGCGGCAGAGCGGTGACTGGACGCCGGTGATTGCGAGCGTCGCTACGGCGCTGGCTGCAGCGGCCTGCCGTCCATCCCGGGCGCCGGAATGCCGAGATGCCGCATGATGGTGGGCGCGAGGTCGGTGACATGCGCAGTTGCATGGCGCACACCGCCGCCGGGGAACCCGGGTCCATCGATCATCAGCACCGGTGACTGCTCGAATTGACCGAGCCCGCCATGCTGACCGCAACCTGGCCGGTCCGGCTTGCCCCAACGTGGTTTGGCGGCGAGCGACCGACCGGGAATCCCGAATTCGTTCTCCGATGTATCGGCCTTGAGCGACACCGCGAAGGCGAGGCCATTGTGTGGTGCCTGCCCGATCGTGCCGAGGTTCGTTCTGTCGATCACGTGGCCGGCCCACGGTCGCGATGTCAGGAAGTCGGCGAGGCGATCACGCAGACGGTCGGCATCCGGATGCAGATAGATCAGGCTCGAGGTGCCGCTGGACACGGCAATCACGTCATTCGAGTCGGGAGCCGACTTGAGGCCGGCGGCGATCAGTTCGGCCTCGATGTCCACCACACCGGAGACCGTTTCGTGACCGTGATCCGATCCCACGATCAGCAGAATATCGTCGCCATCGGATCGTCGGCGCTGTACCGCGGCGATGGCCATGCCGGCGTGGCGATCCGCCTCGCGCAGCACTGCGAGATGCTCCGCTGAACCAAGGGCGGTGTTGTGCTGGATGTGATCAGGCTCGCCCAGCCACAGCACGGCAAGCGCCGGTTGGCGCTCGCCCATGGCATCGGCGATGAACCGCTCGGTCAGCGCGCGATCGCCAGCCGTGTCCAGCGAGATGTTCAACCGAGCGAGCGGAATGCGGCCCGGCGCGAACGAACCGGCACGGTGATAGACGTGTCCGTGGCCGTCCGGATCGTGCGCATAGGCGGCACCGGGCGAGACGTTGTTGTAGATGATCGCTCCGCCGTGCGGCGCCAGCCGTTCGGCGAGCGTCGGCATCGCCAGCGAACGGCCGGTGACCGCACGTTTGTGCTGCAGAAAGTCCGGCAGGCCGGCGTCGTGCGGGACCAGGACGCCATCTTCCAATAGCGCCATCGCGTTGCCCTGCAGCGTGTGACGCGCGGGATGGCAACCGGTCGCCAGGGTCGCGGTGACCACGCGGGTGGCCGACGGGAAGGCGGTACGATACTCAGGGAACCGCTCGGCGCGCGTGGCGAGTTCGGCGAGGTGCGGCGTTCGCGCAGCATCGATGAAGTCGCGCCGCAACCCGTCGAGGATCACGAGGACAGCACGCTTCATGTCGAACTCCCGGACACCTGCATGATCGTCATCACCACCGATGCGCATGCCGCGCATGACCCCGACACCATGGCGCCGTCACCGAGCGGCCGGCCATTCTACGATCGCGCGGCGCGAGTGGACCAGTTGCTCGGTGCGGTGCACCGGCTTGGCCTGCCGACCGCACCGGCACCCGACCACGGGATGGCGCCGATCGCCGCGGTGCATGATGCCGGTTACCTGCACTTCCTGGCGACCGCGTTCGAGCGCTGGCAGGCGACCCCGCTGCTCGGGCCGGCGGTGCGGACGTTCGGCTATGCGGTGCGGCACATGCAGCGTCCTCCGGACGCGATCATCGGGCAGGCGGGGTACTATCTGAGCGGCGAGACCGTACCGGTGCTGCAAGGCACCTGGCGGGCAGCGAAGACCTCGGCACATGTCGCTGTGGAAGGAGCCAGGCGCATCCTCGGCGGCGCGCGCGAGGCCTATGCGCTTTGCCGCCCGTCCGGCCATCACGTCCATGCCGATCTGGCCGGCGGGTTCTGCTACCTCAACAACGCCGCGATCGCCGCACAGGTGTTGGTAGCTGGTGGAGCGAAGCCGGCGGTGCTGGATGTCGACGTACACCATGGCAACGGCACACAGAGCATCCTGTATCGGCGGGACGATGTGTTCTTCTGTTCGGTGCACGGCGATCCGCGCTGGTTGTACCCTTGGTACGCGGGCTACGACGATGAGACCGGGGCGGGGAAAGGGTTCGGCTGCAATCTGAATCTGTCGCTGGCACCGGACACGGACAATGCCGGCTATGTCGAGGCGGTGGATGCGGGGCTTTCTGCGATCAGGAAATTCGGTGCCTCGGCGCTGATCGTTTCACTCGGCTTCGACGCGCATGTCGGCGATCCGACTGCCAACCTTGCCGTCACAGGCGAGGGGTTCCGTGCCATCGGTCAGCATATCGGCAGCCTCGGCCTGCCGACCCTGCTGGTGCAGGAGGGCGGCTACATCGTGGAGAAGCTGGGCGACAATTTGACGGCGTTTCTCGGCGGGTTCCTGCCGACGCGTTGACCGCGCGCCGCCCAGTCATCGCGAGCGCTGTGCACTCAACGGCGATGAACGAGGCCCGGGTGCGCCGCCAGATATGCGGCGAAGTCGCCTGCGACGGCCTGGAACAGCCGAGGCGGAACAAAACCGTAATCGAACCGACCGCGCGACCCGGGAACAGGGGCCAGATCGAAAGGCCAATCGTTTTCCACGGCATACGATGTGCAAAGGTAGGATCGCCGCGAGGTCAGGCTCAGGTGCTGTGCGACCCGCGCCGGGATCGCGAGAGCCTGTTCGCCGCGCCTTGGTGCAATGTGAGAGATCGGCTAGATAGGATGGCAACGGGTAACCGAGTCGGGTCGAGATTGTCACTCCAAATCCCGTGCGACCTCCGGCTGGTGCAGCAGCCGGTCGATCTTGGTCGCATATTCCAGCGCATGATCCGCCTGGAACGACAGCTCCGGCACGAACTTCAACCGAACCGCATGCGCCACCTGACCGCGCAGGAACGGCGCCGCGCGCTTCAGCGCCGGCAGCAGCACATCGATGTCGGCGCGGCCCAGGCGCGCCACGTAAGCGATCGCATGCTTCAGATCGGGCCCGATCCGCACCTCGGTCACCGTAACCTGTGCCTCGGCCAACTCCGGGTCGCGGAAATCCCGCCGCTCGAACAAGCCGGCGAGCACGTGGCGAATCTCCTCCGCCACGCGCAACTGCCGTTGCGACGGACCGGCAGCCGGCTTCCTCAAGCCGGGACCAGCTCCGTCTCGAAGCACTCGATCACGTCGCCTTCCTGCAGGTCGTGGAAGTTGGCGAACGACAGGCCGCACTCGTAGCCGCGCGCCACCTCGCGCACATCGTCCTTGAAGCGCTTCAACTGCGACAGCTCGCCGTTGTGGATCACCACGTTGTCGCGCAGCACGCG
>DASXNR010000082.1:0-3337 GCA_036494925.1 Acetobacteraceae bacterium | reverse complement strand
GGCGTGGCCGGCATCGGCACCTTCGTGTTCTCGCTGTTCGCCGGGCTGTTCGTCGGCGCGATCTGTCTGGGCCACGTCGCTGACAACTACGGACGGCGTAGCGTGTTCACCTTCTCGTTGATCTGGTACTCGATCACCACGGCGATCATGGCGTTCCAGGACACCGGCTTCGGCGTCAACCTGTGGCGCTTCATCGCCGGCATCGGCATCGGCGTCGAGCTGGTGACGATCGACACCTACGTGGCCGAGCTGGTGCCGCTCACGCATCGCGGGCGGGCGTTCGCCTACAACCAGTTCTTTCAGTTCCTTGCCGTGCCGATCGTGGCGTTCATCGCCTGGCTGCTGGTGCCGCAGGCGCCGTTCGGTTTCGACGGCTGGCGCTGGGTGGTGCTGATCGGCTCGGCCGGCGCCATCGTGATCTGGTTCATCCGCCTCGGGCTGCCGGAATCGCCCCGCTGGCTGGCGCGCCATGGGCGGTTCGCGGAGGCCGAGGCGATCACCGCGGCAATCGAGGCGCGGGTCGCGGCCGATGTCGGCACGCTGCCCGCGCCCGGTCCGGCCGAGGCACAGGAGGAAGGCGAGGGCAGCTTTGCCGAGATCTGGCAGCCGCCGTATGACCGGCGCGCGATCATCCTGTCGGTGTTCAATTTCTTCCAGACCTTCGGCTACTACGGCTTCGCCGCCTGGGTGCCGACGCTGCTGATCGCCAAGGGCATCACGATCACCGCCAGCCTGCTGTATTCGTTCATCATCGCGATCGCCAATCCGATCGGCCCGCTGCTCGGCACGCTGATTGCCGACAAGATGGAGCGGAAGTGGCAGGTATGCGCCGGCGCGATCGGCATCGGTGTGTTCGGCATGCTGTTCGCCAATGCATCGGGTGCGTCGATGCTGATCGCGCTCGGCGTGCTGGTGACGTTGTGCAACAACTGGATGTCGTTCAGCTTTCACGGCTATCAGTCGGAGCTGTTTCCCACCCGGATCCGTTCGCGCGCCGTGGGCTTCGTGTATTCCTGGAGCCGGCTGTCAGCCGCGCTGTCGGGACTGGTGGTGGCCTATCTGCTGAACCTGGGTGGCGTGAACGCGGTGTTCACCTTCATCGCGTTCGCGATGCTGGTGGTGGTGATCTCGATCGGCGCGTTCGGTCCGCGCACACGCGGGCTGGCACTGGAGGCGATTTCCAGCGCCTGATCAGTACGCGCATCGGGCCGACCCACGCGGCGCCGTAGTTGCCGTAGGATGGGTAGAGCGCAGCGAAACCCATCGGGCCAAGCGATTCCACCTTGCCTGAAGCCGCTCTAGGAGTGCAGCGATCCCAATCGTATCGGGCATTGCTTCGTCACCAGCCTCTCGCCATCACAGGTGTATCTACGCCATGGTCAACCCGCCCGACACGCTGATCGTCTGGCCGGTGATGTACTCCGCATCGTCGGACAGCAGGAACGCGATCATCCCCGCATAGTCGTCCGGCTTCCCCAGCCGCCGCAGCGGAATCGCCCTCGCCAGGGCATCGCCGATCGAAGGCGACGCCGCGCGGAAATTGTCGAACAGCGGCGTCTCGGTCGGGCCGGGACACACCACGTTCAGCGTGACACCCTTGCGTGCCAGTTCGCGCGCCAGCGTCTTGGTGAACGCGATGATCCCGCCTTTGCACGCCGCGTACACCGCTTCGCCGGACGAACCCACGCGCCCGGCATCCGACGCGACGTTCACCACGCGGCCGAACCCGCGTTCGGCCATGCCGCGCACCACGACATGGTGCATGTTCAGCGCGCCGTACAGGTTGATCTG
This sequence comes from Acetobacteraceae bacterium, assembly GCA_036494925.1. Taxonomy (GTDB): domain Bacteria; phylum Pseudomonadota; class Alphaproteobacteria; order Acetobacterales; family Acetobacteraceae; genus JAMXLO01. The sequence goes on along the minus strand of DASXNR010000082.1, from coordinate 1,546 downwards.
CACCACCTTGTCCCACAGCGCGCGGTCGGTATCGAGGAAGGCGACCGGCGTGTCCCACCCGGCAATGTTCGCCAACCCGTCCGCCGGCCCGAACGCCGCGACGGCGGCGGCGATCTGGTTGCGGTCGGTGATATCGACCCGATAAGCCTGCGCCTGTCCGCACCGCGCCGCGGTCGCGCGTGCCCCTGCCTCGTCGACATCGAGGATTCCCAGCACGCAGCCTTCCTCGGCCAGCCGCACTGCGGTGGCGCGGCCGATGCCGCTCGCGCCGCCGGTCAGGATCACCCGCCGGCCGTTCAGTCCACGCATGCTCACCCGGCGTGAAAAGCGATCGTGCGCAGCTCGATGCTTTCGCGCGGCAGCACATCGGCCGGCGCGGTCGGATCCTCGAATGCGCCATGCGGCGACAGCACCGCACGGCCGTCGCGCGCCGAGTCATAGCATTTCAGCAGCAGCACCTCGTCTGCGCGCATCTTCGGCACGTAGTACCAGCGCTGCTTCGGATTATGCTGCATCAGATAGATCTCGCCTTTGCGGTCACGATAGATCAGGTCCGACGCAATCAGGTCACCGGGCGAGACCGAGCGGGCATCGCACATCGCCAGCGGCGCGTCGCGCAGCGGACCGCGGATCGGTCGCCAGACGTTGATGAATTCGTAGCGCTTGCCCAGCAGCGCTTCCGCTTCGTCGCCCATCAGCTCGCGGATCCGCTGCGGTGCGGAACGCTCGGTGTAGTCGTTGTGCACGCGCGTCGCCGGCTGGCGCGGCATCCCCGCGGCGCGATCCTCGGCACCCCATTGGCGGCGGCGGATCGTGTGATCGAAGATGATGACGCGCGACGCTCCGGTGTACTGCGCGACCACGCCTTGGGCTTCCGGGTAGTAGACGCGCCGAAGCTCGTCCTCATTGTAGAAGTCGCGGACCGCGCTGCGCTGCTCGACCAGTTCGAAGCCCTCGCGGTCGAGCGGCAGGTCGGCGACAAGCGGCCGCGCGTCGTGAACCGTCACGCGGTGCGGCGCGTTGATGGTATTGGTGCGGGGCACGCCGGGCGGCGGATCGTAGGTGTAGCTGTGCGGTCTTTCCGTCATCGGGGCGAGATAGACCAGATCGGCCTCTACATCGCCAAGTTGGGAGATGGTCGTACTCTGCTGGTCCATGACCCTGCGCCCCTGTGCGATAAATGCTGCTACGCCATGCAGAACTAGATGGTATCCCGACCGGGCCGCTCAAGAACCTTGCGAGGCAGCCATGAAGATCACGCCCGGACTCGCGTTCATGACCATCGCGGGGACACTGATTTTTCTCGGCCTTGCGGTCCTCGGCTGGGGTGGTTTTGCCGCCTTCTTCTCCCACCCGGCACTGGCCACAGTTGCGGTGGCGACCGTGGTGATGGCCGGCGTTGGGCTGCTCAGCAGCGGCAATCTGAGTGCGGGCGAGCGCGAGGCTCGCGGCAACCGCTGGGTCCTCATCGCCTTCGCCGTGGTCGGGCTGCTGGGCGCGTGGCTGCCGGCCTACACCGACCGCAAGGACTTCTGGACCTTCGACG
>DASXNR010000081.1:0-17246 GCA_036494925.1 Acetobacteraceae bacterium | reverse complement strand
GACCAGATCTGCGTCTCCGGCCTGCCCTCGGGCGCCACCACGCGGGTCACGTTGCGCGCCGGCATGCCGGGCGAGGCCGGCCTCAGCCTGGTCAAGGACACCGGCCTGAATATCGCGATGGCCAACCGGCGCCCGCGCATCGACTTCGACACGCGGCTGTTCCTGCTGCCGCGCGGCCAGGCGCCGGCGATCGGTCTGAGCACGGTCAATCTGTCCAGCGTCAAACTGACCCTCGCACGCCTCACCGAACGCAACGTCGTCGGGTTCGTGCGCAGCGCCCGGCTTGGCCAGCCGGTCGACTCCTGGGACGCCGAACGGATCGGCGAACAGAGCGGGCGGATCGTCTGGCAAGGCAGCGCCGACGTGCCGAAATGGCAGCCCAACCGCAGCGCGCACACCGCCCTGCCGATGCCCGACGCGCTGGCCGCGTCCGGCCCCGGGCTCTACGCGCTGATCGCCGGTGCCGGCGACGGCACCCCAAACGGGCCGACCGGCGTGCAGATGATCCTCCGTACCGACTTCGCACCCACTATCTGGCGCGGTACCGATGGGCTGACGGTGCAGGTGCGCGGCTATTCCGACGTGCTGCCCCGCGCCGGCGTCACGCTGCGCCTGCTGGCCGAGAACAACGAGATCCTGGCCGAGACCAACACCGATGCCGACGGCGTCGGCCGCTTCGCCGCGCCGCTGCTGCATGGCGACGGCCCGGTGGCGCCGCGCGCGCTCGAGGTGCTGGGCGGCGAGGACTACACGATGCTCGACCTCAGCAGCGCCGCGTTCGATCTGTCGGATCGTGGCGTTGCGGGACTGCCGCATCCTGGCCCGCTCGATGCCTATGTCTGGCTGGATCGCGGCATCTACCGGCCGGGCGAGACGGCGCAGGTGATGGCGCTGCTGCGCGACAATGCCGGGCGTCCCGCTGATATTCCTGTGCATCTCGTTGTGAAGCGGCCGAACGGGCAGGTGTTCCTGGACGCAACCCCGGCGCGGGCGGCCGAAGCCTCGGTGCATCTGCCGGTGGCGCTGACGACCGGTGCGCCGGCGGGCACCTGGACCATCGAGGTGAAGGCCGATCCCGATCGGCCGCCGATCGGGCGGGCGGAGTTCCGCGTCGATGCCTTCGTGCCTGACCGGATGGCGGTTGACCTCGGCACCGCCAGCGGCTCGATCGTCCCCGGCACGCCTTACTCCCTGCCGGTAACCGCGCGGTTCCTGTTTGGCGCGCCTGCTGCCGGCCTCACCGGCCAGGGGCAGATGCGGTTGGTGATCGACCCGGCGCCATTCCCGGCGCTGGCCGGCTATCGCATCGGTCTGGTCAACGAAACCTATGCCCCGGACTCGCAGGACCTGACACTGCCGGACACCGACGCACAGGGGCATGCGACGCTCGCCATCGCCATCCCGCGCGCGCCGGATACCACCCACCCGCTGAAGGCGTCCGTTACCGTTGGCGTCAACGATCCGTCCGGCCATGCATCGCTTGCGTCGACCGAGATCCCGCTGCGGCCGGCGGGCAAATTGATCGGGATCAAGCCGGCGTTCGCCGAGGATGCGGTGGATGCCGGCACCGAGGCCGCGTTCGACATCGCCGCAGTCAACCCCGACGGCGCGCGTACCGCGCTGAAGGCGAAGCTGCGCCTGGTGCGTGAGCGCCCGGACTGGCGGCTTGTCATGCGCGGCAGCCTGGCACGCTACGAGACCGTGTGGCGTGACGAACCGCTGGCGACGCAGGCGGTCGAGATACCGGCCGGTGCGCCGTTCCATTTCGCCCGCACCCTCGATTTCGGGCGCTACCGCATCGAGGTGCTCGAGGATGGCGGCATGGCCGCCACCTCCATGCGGTTCCGCGCCGGCTGGGTGTCCTCGGACAATCCGGATGTGCCCGATCAGGTGGATGTCTCGGCTGACCGCAAGGCGTACGCGCCCGGCGACACCGCGCGCATCCACATCGCGCCGCCGTTCGCCGGCCAGGCGACGCTGCTGGTGCTGTCGGATCGCGTTCATTCGGTGCGCAACCTGCCGGTGCCCGCCGGTGGTGCCGATGTCGATGTCCCGGTATCAGCCGATTGGGGCGCCGGCGCGTACGTGACGGTGCACGTGTTCCGCACCGCGGCGGATGCCAGATCACGCCCGGGCCGCGCCATCGGGCTGGCCTGGGTGGGCATCGATCCCGGCGTTCGCAAACTGCCGATGGCATTCGAGACGGCGGACAAATATCCGCCGCGGGCGCGGGCGGCGATCCGGCTGCGCACCGCCCCCGGCGCCTGGGTCAGCCTTGCCGCGGTCGACGAGGGCATCCTGCGGCTGACCAGGTTCGCGTCGCCCGACCCGTCCGATCATTTCCTCGGCCGCCGCCGGCTCGGCCTCGACATCCGCGACGATTGGGGCCGGCTGATCGCGCCGCCCGATGGCGAGGCGACCTTGCTGCGCCAGGGCGGCGACGAGGGAAGCTTCGTGCTGCCGGACATTCCGCAGAAGACCGTGACGCTGTTCGTGCCGCCGGTGCAGGCGGGTGCCGATGGCCTGGCGGAGTTCGCGCTCGACCTGCCTGATTTCAATGGCCAGGTGCGGCTGATGGCTGTGGCCTGGAGCGGCAGTTCTCTGGGCGCCGCCGCGGGCGACATCTTCGTGCGCGATCCACTGGTGGCGGAGCCGCTGCTGCCGCGGTTCCTGGCACCCGGCGATCAGGCGCGGATGACGTTGCTGCTGCACAACCTCGACCTGCCGGCAGGCGAGCAGGTGGTGACCGTGTCGGTCGACGGGCCGCTTGCCGTCTCCGGCGAGGCGCGGCTCGCCGCCACACTGGCGCCGGGCGCGCAGGCCCTGCCGTTCACTACGCTCACCGGAACCGGGGCGGGTCGCGGGATCGTCCGGCTGGATGTCGCCGGCACCGGTGGCTTTCATATTCAGCGCGAGACCGCGATCACGGTGCGTCCGGCGCGCGGTGCCGCGACCATGGTCGCGGCCGGGGAACTCGCACCGGGAGCCGAGATGCAGCTCACTCCGCCGCTCGATCAGTTCGTGCCGGGCACCTGGAAGGCCTCGGCGACCTTTGGCGGCGCGGTCCGCTACGACGTGGCCGGGCTGGTGCAGGCGCTCGATCGCTTTCCGCTGTGGTGTCTGGAACAGGCGACCAGCCGCGGCTTTCCGCTCGCGCTGCTGCCGGATGGTCCGGTGGCCGGACCCGATCGGTCGGCGCGACTGCAACAGGCGGTCGGCTTCGTGCTCGATCGCCAGCGCTTCGATGGCGGATTCGGCCTGTGGTCGGCATCGGAGGAGGCGGAACCGTGGCTCTCGGTCTATGCCACCGAGTTCCTGCTGCGGGCGCGCGATGCCGGCGCGGCGGTTCCCGAACAGGCGATGATCGACGCGCAGAAATTCGTCGCCGAGGCCGCCGACGATCCTGGCGACAAGCCGGAAGATCTCGCGTCCCAGGCGTACCGGCTGTACGTGCTGGCGCTGGCCGGACAAGGCCGGCCGGGCGCGGCCCGGGTAATGGCGGAGCAGATCGACCACCTGCCGACGCCGCTCGCCAAGGCGCAGCTGGGCGCCGCGCTCGCGCTGGCGCATGACCAGCCGCGGGCCGACGCAGCGTTCGCGGCGGCGCTCACGGCGCCCGGGCGAAAATGGTGGGCGTTCGACTACGGCACCGCGCTGCGGGATCAGGCCGCGATCGCATTGCTGCTGAAGGAGAGCGGGCTGCCCGGCGACCGACTGACGAAGCTGCTGGCGGCGATGCCGGGGGCGGACCTATCGGCGGACACGTTGTCCACGCAGGAGCAGTCGTGGGCGGCAGCGGCCGGTGCGGTATTGGGCCGCAACGGCGCACCGGCCCGCATCGCGCTGAACGGCGGCGATCTGCCGCCGGCACCGCTCGTGTCGGTGGCGCTGACCGGGCCGGCGAGCGCCCGCAACTCAGGCGACAGGCCGGTATGGCGGGCGGTGTCGGTCACCGGCACCCCTGCGGCGGCGTTACCAGCGGCCAGGGCGCAGATGCGCATCACCCGACAGTTCAAGACCCTGGATGGACAGACAGTCGACCTCGATCACCTGAAGCAGAACACGGCGTTCGTGCTGGTGCTGGAAGGCAAGGCCGAGGACGGCCAGCCGCATCGCGCGATGCTGCAGCACGGTCTCCCGGCGGGGTGGGAGCTCGCGGGGCGGATGCAGGGCGGTGACGTGCCGGGGATGGCCTGGCTCGGCAAGCTGTCGGAGACCGAGGCACAGCCGGCGGCGGACGACCGGTATGCCGCGGTGGTGGCGCTGACGCCGGAGCATCCGGACTTCCGGCTCGCGGTTCGGGTGCGCGCGGTGACGCCGGGCACGTATGAGCTGCCGGGGGCGGAGGTGGCGGACATGTACCGGCCGGGAGTGTTCGCGCGGCAGGCGGCGGGACGAATCACGGTGGTCGGTGCGGAGTGAGGACCGCGCCAACATACGAGGGCCACCTCCCCCCAGCCCCCTCCTGCAAGGAGAGGGGGAGTTATTTTGCTTTTCTTTGTCGCCTCCCCTCGGTCTGCTTTCTACTTGCGGCGACGGGAGCAGCGCTGGATTACACGTTCCCGCCCGACCTCTCCCGCCTTGCCTCGCTTGGTACCGAAATCCTCGACCGCCAGGACCGCCCGCTCGCCCTGCTCCCCGCAGCCGGCGGCGTCTGGCGGTTCCGCGCGGACACCACACCACTGCTCCTGACCAACCTGTTGATCGCTGTCGAGGACCGCCGCTTCTGGTACCACCCCGGTGTCGACCCCGTCGCCCTCGCGCGCGCCACCGCACAGCTTGTGGTCAGCGGCCATGTCGTCTCTGGCGGCTCGACGCTGGCGATGCAGGCCGCCCGGCTGCTCGAGCCGCGTCCGCGCACCATTCGCGCAAAGCTGATCGAGATTGCCCGCGCCATCCAGCTCGAATCTCGGCTTGGCCGGCAGGGCATCTTGAAAATCTGGCTCACCCTGGCGCCGTTCGGTGGCAATCTGGAAGGCGTCCGCGCCGGCGCGCTCGCCTGGTTCGGCGTGCCGCCGGAGGCTTTGGAACCGGCGCAGGCCGCCCTGCTGGTCGCCATCCCGCGCCGTCCGGAACGTCTGCGCCCGGACCGCCATGCGGCCGCGGCAACCGCCGTGCGCGACCGTGTGCTGGCGATCGGCCACCGCGCCGGGCTGTTCGATGCCACGGCCACACCCGTGCCGAGCGTACGCATCGCGCTGCCCCGCCATGCTCCCCAGCTCGCGGTATCGCTCCCACACGAGTCGCGAGTCCTAACCACACTGGACCTGCCGTTGCAGACGGCACTGGAGCGTGTCGGCCGCGAGCGATTGGAAACCCTGCCGCAGCATGCCTCGCTCGCTTTGCTGGTGGCCGATGCTCATGCGCGTGAAATCCGCGCGCTCTATCCCGGCGCCTGGGACGATCAGGACCGTGCCGGCGCCGTCGACCTGACGGTTGCGGTGCGCTCTCCTGGTTCGGCACTGAAGCCGTTCATCTACGCGATGGCATTCGCCGACGGCGTTGCGGCGCCGGATACCATGGTGCCAGACCTCCCCCGCCGCTTCGGCGGCTACGCGCCGGAGAATTTCGACCGCGGCTTCGCCGGCAGCATCACCGCGGCCGAGGCGCTGCGTCGTTCGCTGAATTTGCCGGCGGTGGCGCTGCTCGACCGCATTGGCCCGCTGCGCTTCGCCGCCACGCTCCGGTTCGCCGGCGCGATGCTCCGGTTGCCTCGCGGTGCCGACCCCTCGTTGCCGCTCGCGCTCGGCGGCGACGGCATCACACTGCGCGATGCGGCCGCACTCTATGCCGCACTCGCGACCGACGGCACTGGCGGAAAACTCCGCCTGCTCGCCGACCAGCCGACGGCGCGTCCGGACTTCCTTGCCGGCAGCGCTGCGCGTACCGTTGCGGATGTTCTCACCCGCCCGCTGCCAGAGTTCGGTGCACGCGGCATCGCCTGGAAGACCGGCACGAGCTGGGGTGGCCGCGATGCCTGGGCGTTCGGCTTCGACTCCCGTCATGTCGTCGCGGTATGGATCGGGCGGCCGGACGGCACGCCGCTGCCGGGTGCCACCGGCGCCTCACTTGCCTTGCCCCTGCTGTCCCGCGTGTTCGATCTGTTGCCGAAAGCGCCCCGTGACGTGATGCCAATCCGCGAGCAACAACCCCGCCAGATCGCCGTGAGCACCGACGCGCTGCATCTGCTGTTTCCGCCGCCGAGGGCGGTGCTGTCCGCGGACGGGCCGGTGACCATCCGGGTGATGGGCGGGCGCCGGCCGCTCACCTTCCTGGTCGATGGCGCACCGCTCCCCGCCGACGGCATCCGGCGCGAAGCGGCCTGGCTGCCCTCGGGTCCCGGCTTCTACCGGCTGACCGTGCTGGACGCCGACGGCGCCGCGGTCCGCGCCTCGGTCCAGGTCAGCGCCACGCCATGACGCGCTCCCTGCTGATCCTGCTGGTTCTGTTCGGCGTCACCGGCTGCGCGGGCGACCCCGGCGGACGCCGCGCGGATGGCACCTGCCCGCTGATCCCGCTCGCCGAAATACCGCTCGAGGTACGTGGCAACCTGTTGTTCATCCAGGCGAAGATCGACGATGAGCCGGTGACCATGCTGGTCGATACCGGCGCCGAACGCACACTGCTGACCGAGGCCGCGGTCGCCCGGCTGAATCTGCCGCGCGACTTCAAGCATGCGACACGCACCTTCGGCATCGGCAGCCCGACCGCCGCCTGGGACGCCAAGCTGCCGAACGGCATCGTACTCGGCGCCACGCACTTTCCGGTGGACGTCGTGACCGTCGGCCATTTCGGCATCGACCAGGTCGCCGGCGGCTCTGCCGATGGACTGCTTGGCGCCGACATCCTGCTGGCGTTCGACATCGACCTGAACCTGCCGGCGCACCGTGTCACCTTTTATCGCGCCCGCCGCGAATGCCCTGACGCAGCGCCGCCGTGGAACGAACCCTATGTCGGCGTCGCCGGCGTCAGCACGCGGCGCGACCGCATGCTGGTGCCGTTCGAGCTCGACGGAGTGGCCGGCGTGGGCGTGCTGGATACCGGCGCGCAGTTCAGTTCGATCAGCAAGGGCATGACGCAGCGGATCGGTCTGGCGGAGGACGCCATGGCGACCGACCGAACGATCATGGCGCACGGTGCGGCGCCCGATCAGGTGGAGGTGCGCATCCACCGCTTCCGCGAGTTCCGTGTCGGTCCGGCGGTGATGCACGAACCGGCGCTCCCGGTGGTGCCGACGGTGGGCGGCATGGGCGACGGGCTGGTGGGCGCCGACTTTTTGCGAGGCCGGCGCACCTGGCTGTCATTCGCGACACAGCGCATGTTCGTGACGCCGCTCGAGCGCGGACCGGCGATCGCGGCGACGCGAACCGGGGAAATTCTTCCTTCGGCTAATTGATCTGCACCGACTGCACCGCCTCCTCCAGTTCCAGGAAGGTCGGCATGTGCTCGTTGGGCACCATCTTGCGACCGGACTCCACGCTGACCTGCGGCGCGTTGCCGTGCAGGTGGGTGACCAGGACGGCACGGATCACCTCGTAGTATTTCGACTCCTCCTCGATCACCGATTTCAGCCGCGCGGCGAGCGGGCCGGCCAGACCGTATGCCAGGAGAACACCAAGAAACGTGCCGCACAGCGCGCTGGCGATCATCGCACCCAGCACCGCGGGCGGACGGTCGATATGCGACATCGTCTTGATCACGCCCAACACCGCCGCGACGATGCCGAGAGCGGGCAGCGCATCCGCCATCATCTGCAATGCGTGCGCACCATGCAGTTCCTCGTGCAGCGTCTTCTTCAGCTCGCGCGCCATCACGTCCTCGATCTGATTGGGATCGTCGGCGTTCATCCCCACCATGCGCAGGTAGTCGCAGATAATCGAGCTGGCGAAGCGGTTGGCGAGCACCTTCGGGAATTTCTGGAACGCAGGACTTTCGTCCGGCTTCTCGATGTGTGGCTCGAGCGCCATGTTGCCCTTGGTGGTGGCGAGCCTGGCGAGGAAATACAGCAGGCTTAGCAGATCGACGTAGTCGCTTTTCTTGAAGCTCGCGCCTGCCAGGATCTTCTTGAAGCCGCCCAGCGCGTGCTTCAGTTCGTGCAAGCTGTTGGCCATGATGAACGAGGCGATAGCGGCGCCGCCGATCGTCCACAGCTCGAACGGCAGCGCCTCGACCAGGACGTCGAAGCTGCCGCCCGATACGATGTAGCTGCCGAACACGCAGCCTAGCAGCAGGGCGAATGAGCCCAACGCCAGCATGGCATCGCCTCACGGTGCTTCGGGCAACGGCCGCACCGAGCGAAGCACGACGATGGCGATGCGGCGATTGGCGGCAGCCAGCGGATCAGACGGCACCGCGAGGTCGCGTTCGGCATTGCCGGTGACGCTGCGGATGCGCGCTTCCTGCAAGCCTGCATCGACCAGCAGCCGGCGCGTCGCGTTGGCACGGTCGGCGGACAATTCCCAGTTGGTACGGCCTGGACCGGTGAACGGCGCCGCGTCGGTATGACCGGCGATCGAGATGTCCTGGGTCATCCGCGCCAGCACCGGCGCCACCTTGAGCAGCAGCAGCCTGGCCTTGTCGTTCGGCACCGCCGATCCGAACGGAAACATCGCTTCGCGATCGGCATCGCGGATCTGGACGCGCAGCCCTTCGGGCGTCATGTCGATCGCCAACTGGCGGGCCAGTTCGGCCAGTTGCGGGTCGTTGGCCACCGCATCGCGAATCTGCTGCGCCGCCTGATCGAAGGCCTGCTTCTCCTGTTTTTCCAGTTCTGCCCGAAGTTCCGCCTCGGTCGGCTTGCGCTGCACATCGCCGCGTCCCGCAGTGGCGGCGACGACTGGAACCGGCCCCGCTGGAGCGGCATTCCGCACCTGTTGCGGCGGCGGCTTGGGTGGCGGCCGGCCTCCCAGGTCCTGCTCCCTGCTCTTGGTATCGTCACGATGTGGCCGCGGCTGGGCGACGATGTCCGTCTCGTCTTCCTCGACCTGGTCGACCACGGGTTGCTGGCCGACCGTCACCTGCGGATTGCCAAGGTCGGAGAGCATCGCGCCGTCCGAGAACGCGGTGCGGCCGCCGAACGGCTGGCCGGTGCCGGACGAGTTGTGCGACAGCACGCTGTTTGGGCTGAAGTAGTCGGCGAGGCCCTTGCGCTGCTCCTCGGTGGTAGCGTTCAGCAGCCACATCAGCAGGAAGAATGCCATCATGGCGGTGACGAAATCGGCATAGGCGACTTTCCAGGAGCCGCCGTGCGCCTCGCCCTCGACCACCTCCTCCTTGCGGATGAGGATATCGCCCTTGCCCTTCTTGTCCGCCTTGCCACGCATGCGCATGCCGTTTCCGCGACAGGTGCAGGGTGAACGTTCCAGTTTAATTCCTGGCTAATTCGCGCGCGCAGTCATCTGATCGTCGAATCGTGTCTTGCAACGAAGACCGCCGAGTGTGATACGGCGCGTCGCCATGACCGCACAGAACATCTACGACGATCCCGACTTCTTCGCCGGTTACGCGAAGCTGCCGCGATCCGAGCACGGTCTTGGCATCGTGTTCGAATGGGCGGCGTTCCAACGGTTGTTGCCGGAGTCACTCGCCAACAAGCGGGTGCTCGATCTCGGTTGCGGGCTGGGTTATTTCGCACGCGAGGCCCGTGCGCGCGGCGCAAAACAGGTCGTCGGCGTGGACCTGTCCGAGCGCATGCTGGAGGAGGCGCGACGGCGCACCGACGATGCCGGCATCGTCTACCTGCGCGAATCACTCGAAGCGTTCGCGGCGGAGCCGGCTTCGTTCGACCTGGCGGTGTCATCGCTGGCGCTGCACTACATCGCCGACTATGCGGGCCTGGTGCGGCGCCTCGCGTCATGGCTGGTGCCGGGCGGACGTTTCGCATTCTCGGTCGAGCACCCGATCTTCACCGCGCACGGCAGCAGCGACTGGCACAAGGGCGCGGACGGCGCAGCGGTTCACTGGCCGGTGGACCGCTACCGCGACGAGGGCGAGCGGCGCACCCGTTGGTTCGTCGACGGCGTGGTGAAATACCACCGCACGGTCGAGACCTATGTGAATGCGCTGCTCGACGCCGGGCTGATCCTGGTTCGGCTGGAGGAGCCGGAAGCGGACGCCGCGCTGCTGGCCGAGAAGCCTGAGTGGCTTCAGGAGCGCCGCCGCCCGCCGTTCCTGTTGCTGGCAGCCGACCGACCGCGCTAGATGCATTTCCGGCCTGAGCGGAAACTCATGCGGTCATTTGGCGCGATGAGTTTCGCTGCGCTCTGCCCATCCTACGAGTTGCTCCGCGCCCGTTGCCGTTCACCCCGTCGCGATTAAACTTTGAAGCCGCTGCAGAACCGGTCACGGCCGGGGCAGCGTGACCAGATCCGCATTCTCTGCCGCACTGACACGATACAGCCGGAATAGCTCGACCGCATCGGCGCCGCGCCGCCGTTCCACCTGGCCGATCTCGGTCAGGCTCGACCACGGTGTGGGATCCGGTTCGCTGTCACGGCGTGCGCTGCTGACCAGGATGCCGGACTCGCCGGCCAAGTCCGCGCGCGGCATGCCGGTCTGCGCCCACCGCGACTGAACGCCGATCACGCTCACCCCTCTCGGCATCGTCCGCGTGAGTACCGAGGCAACGCCGTATTGGTCCGCCGCGACGAAGCCGGCACCTGTCTGCTGCCGAACCGCCTCGACCTGGACGGCAAGTGCGTCCCAACCGGCCAGTTGCCGGGCGATCGGGTCCATGTTGGCGGGCAGCAGCGGCACGCTGGCCTGCAGGTACACGAGCAGGGTGATACCCAGACCCAGCGCGATCGCAGCCGGCATCAGCCGTCGCCAGATCGGCGCCCGCAGACCGCCGGCGGCGATGGCGGCGGCGGGATAGACGACAGCCGGCCAGTTGCCCTGTACCCGGTCGCCCAGCGCATGTTCCACGAACAGCGCCACCGCGGGCAACGTCATCGCGGCCAACAGGGTCCACGCCGAATCGCGGGTGCGCCAGGCCTGACGTGTCGCCTCGATGATGCCGGCGGCGAACCAGACGAAGATCAGCGGCGTGACCAGTCCAATCTGGCCGCCGAACAACTCGCCCAGGAAGCGCAAAGCGAGCGACGGATGCCACAGGCCGAGGCGCCCGCCTTGCCGGGAGAAGCTTGCCCAGCCATGGCGGGCTTCCCACAGCACCACCGGCACGAACACCGCCAGCCCCAGCAGTGCGCCGAGCCAGGTTGCCGGCCGACGCAGCCAGGTCCGCGCCGAGGGGGTGATCAGCAGCCAGATCGGGATGCCTAGCCAGAGCAGTGCGGCGGTATATTTGCTGGCCATCGCCAGCCCGGCGAACAGGCCGATCGCAAGCCACCAGCGCGGGTTGCCGCTGTGCTGGAGCCGCCCCAGTGCCCACAGGCAGGCGATCCAGAACGCGAGCAGCGGCGCATCGGGGGTCATCAGCACGCCGCCAACGCCGAACAGCAACGTCGCGTTCAGCAACGCGGCCGCGCGCAGGCCGGCGCGGGTGCCGGGCAACAGACGGTCCGCGGCGTCCACCAGCAGCAGCGAGGCGATCGCAACCGACAGCGGGCTCAGCAGCCGGACGCCGAGTGGGCCGTCGCCAGCCACCATGGTACCGAGGCGGATCCAGAGCGCCACCATGGGAGGGTGGTCGGGATAGCCGGGCGCCAATGCGCGCGACCAGACCCAATAATAGGCTTCGTCGGGCGTGAGGGGAACGGATGCTGCGACGGCGAGACGCAGCAGCGTCAGCGCGGCAAGCGCGGTCAGTGCCAAGCAGCAACAGCCTCACCGCCAGGACATGAAGGCGCAGAGGTTGAATTCACCTTTGTGTCTTCATGTCCTGGTGGCGAACTTTGTTTCCGAAACGGTCACCGCGCGCGCCAGACCAGTGTCGCCGAGACCGCGTAATTCCACACCACGCCGATCACCGCACCGATCGCGCCGGCGATAGTCCAGTTGGTGTGGGTCTCGTACAGCGTGTTGGCGATGCCGATATTGGCGACCGCGCCGACACCGCAGACCAGTATGAACAGCAGCAGCCCTCGCCACAGGCGCGGCCCGCGCAACCGCTGATCGCGATAGGTGATGTCGTTGTTGAGTTGGAAGTTGAACACCATCGCGACCACCGTGGCGATGGCCTGTGCTGCCTCGAACTGCAGACCGACGAACTTCAGCACCAAGGTCAGCACTGCCAGGTGGACCAGCACGCCCACCGCGCCGACCAACCCGAACGAAATAAAACGCAGCGGCAGCAGCCCGCCGAACACCTTGTCGAGCAGCAGGCCGGCGAACTGCATCAGCACCAGCGCGTCGAGCTTGCTCTCGCCGGCCACGCGGTCGTGGAACACGCACGGGATCTCCACCACGCGGAGCGGTGCTGGCGAACTGAGCGCGAGGTCGAGCAGGATCTTGAACCCCTGGCCGGTGAGGTTGGCCGCCAGCGTCTCAAACAGCGGGCGTGGCAGCATGAAGAAACCGCTCATCGGATCGGTGAGCCGCACCGGCAGAAAGGCCTGGGCCAGCCGGATGCCACCATCCGACAGCACCTGGCGCCACCGATTGGCGAGTCCCGCGGCGTCGCCGCCCTGGATGTGGCGGCTGCCGACGGCGAGGTCGTAGTGGCCGGTTCGCAGCGCGGCCAGCATGTCCGGCAGCTTCGTCTCGTCGTGCTGCAGGTCGCCGTCGATCACCGCCACGAACTGCGCCGAGGACGACAGCGCACCCTCGATCACCGCCGAGGCCAGGCCGCGCCGGCCGATGCGGCGGATGCAGCGGACGCGTGGATCGGTCTGGGCGATGCGACGGACCTCGGCTGCGGTGCCGTCCGGGCTGTTATCGTCGACGTACACCACCTCCCAGACGATGCCGTACAGCGTGGCGTCGAGTCTGGCGATCAGCGGCGCGACGTTGGGCCGCTCATTGTAACAAGGCACCACGACGGTCAACGCCGGCGCGCCGCCCTGAACGACGCGAGCCTCGCTCAATGAAATGGCAGAATCGGACATGCCCACTGTTATGTCAGACCGGTGGCCTACAGCGGCACCCCGGCCAGATTGCGGCTGGTCCGAATCGTCTGCAAGGTCTGCACGCGGGTGACCGTCGGAGAGCCGGTCAGGCGCTGGGTGAGCTGGTTCTCGTGGGACGTGTCGCGCGCCACCAGCCGCAGCAGGAAGTCGCCGCCGCCGCGGATCATGTGGCACTCCCGCACCTCCGGCCATCCCGCCACGAGTTGTTCGAAGGCGGCCAGCACGACCTCCTTCTGGCTGTCCAGCCCAACGATGGCGAAGAAGGTGATCTCCCAGCCGAGTTTCTGCGGATCGGAATCGGCGTGATAGCCGCGGATCACACCCGCCTCTTCCAGACGGCGGACGCGGCGCAGGCAGGGCGGGGCTGAGATGCCGGCCCGGCGCGCCAGTTCGACATTGGTCATCCGCCCGTCGGCCTGCAGTTCCGACAGGATGCGACGGTCGATGGCGTCGAGGACCGGCGCGTCATCGCCGAGAGGACTTTTCATATGATGCGCATTCTTCCGGGCGCTGATGGCACTGCTTGATTGTGACATTTCGGCGGACGGCTGGATAGACGCAATAAAATTCCACAATCTGACGCCCGCGGCCCCTGGACTCCTCTGCGCGAGCCCCCGGCGGGTGGCGGTTCGCTGTTTCCTTGTCTGGCGGCGGCGCTGACCGATATTGTCGATCCTTCGCAGCACTGGACATGACGATGGCGCAAACGCATCGCACGCGCGTCCTGATCATCGGTTCCGGCCCGGCGGGCTATACCGCAGCGATCTATGCGGCGCGCGCCAGCCTGTCGCCGATCCTGGTGGCCGGACTGGAACCTGGCGGGCAACTGACGATCACCACCGACGTCGAGAACTATCCGGGTTTCGCCGATGTGATTCAGGGCCCGTGGCTGATGGAGCAGATGGCCGCCCAGGCCGCACATGTCGGGACGCACATCGTGAATGACCTGATCACCCGGGTCGATTTTGCGACTCGCCCGTTCCGCTGCGTCGCCGATTCGGGCGACGAGTTCCTGGCCGATGCGGTGATCATCGCCACCGGCGCGCAGGCCCGCTGGCTCGGCATCGAATCGGAGCAGCGGTTACAGGGCCGCGGCGTATCGGCCTGTGCCACCTGCGACGGGTTCTTTTATCGCGGCAAGGCGGTGGCTGTGATCGGCGGCGGCAACACCGCGGTCGAGGAGTCGCTGTATCTGACGCACCATGCCGACAGCGTCACCCTGATCCACCGCCGCAACGCTCTGCGGGCGGAGAAGATCCTGCAGAAGCGGCTGTTCGACCACCCCAGGATCAAGGTGGTCTGGGACAGTGTGGTCGACGAGATCGAGGGCGGCGGCTCGCCGGAGGTGGTCACCGGGGTCCGGCTGCGGAACGTGAGGACCGGCGCGTTCGAGCATCTGCCGGTCGACGGCGTATTCGTCGCCATCGGCCACACGCCCACCACGGCGATCTTTGCCGGGCAGGTGGCGATGGACCACGAGGGCTACATCCTGACCGACCCCGGCGGTACGCGGACCTCGGTCGAAGGGGTGTTCGCCGCCGGCGACGTGCAGGACAAGGTGTTCCGCCAGGCGGTCACGGCGGCAGGAACCGGCTGCATGGCGGCGCTGGAGGCGGAAAAGTGGCTGGCGGTGGCCGCTGTTACCCCGGCGATGGCCGGGGACTAGCCAGAATCTGGCGAACGGGTCCAACTTCGCCGCGCACAATCGGGCCGGTTTGTTCTAGAATGCCGCGCTCCGCCGGCGCCACGAGCGGATAGCGACGCCATGCCAGGGCAGGAGTCATGCAATCCGTCGGGTCTCGGACCCGGCGGTCGGGAGAGGCCGAGTGATAGACTGGGACAAGCTGCGCGTTTTCCACGCCGTGGCCGAGGCCGGCAGCTTTACGCACGCCGGGGACACGCTGAACCTCAGCCAGTCGGCGGTGTCGCGGCAGATCTCGGCGCTCGAGGAAGCACTTCAGGTGCCGCTGTTCCACCGCCATGCCCGCGGCCTGATCCTCACCGAGCAGGGCGAGGCGCTGAACCGCACCGTCCGCGAGGTGTTCGCCAAGCTGGCGATCACCGAGGCGCTGCTGACCGAGAGCAAGGAAAAGCCGGCGGGACGGCTGAAGGTGACCACGACAGTCGCGTTCGGCTCGATCTGGCTGGCACCGCGGCTGCACGAGTTCCTCGACATGTATCCCGATGTGTCGATATCGCTGCTGCTGGATGATTCCGAACTCGACCTGGCGATGCGCGAGGCCGATGTGGCGATCCGCATGCATCCGCCGAAGCAGCCCGATCTGGTGCAGCGTTACCTGATGTCGATGCAATGGCACATCTGCGCCTCGCCCGAGTACCTGAAACGGAGCGGCGTGCCGCAGCGGCCGGAGGATCTGGACGCGCACAAGCTGATCCTGTTCGGGAACCACCATCCCCCGGTAAGCGACATCAACTGGCTGGCGGAGGCGGGGCGCCGTCCCGGCAATCCGCGGCGCGCGCTGCTGGAGGTGAACAGCACCCACGCGGTGCTGCTGGCGATCCGCTCGGGGCTGGGGATCGGCACGCTGGCGGACTTCGTGGTGACGCAGAATCCGGACCTGGTGCGGATCCTGCCCGACCTGAAGGGCCCGAAGGTGGATGTGTATTTCGTCTATCCGGAGGAGCTGCGGACTTCGAAGCGCGTGGCGGTATTCCGCGACTTCCTGTTGGCACGGTTGGCGGAATTTCACTGATCTCCTGGCGGTTCGCTCGCGGCCCGGGCAACTAGCTGGCGCGACCAATGCCGCAATCAGGTGGATCGGCGCAGGGGCATGCGTCAGCAGCATGGCGGCATCCGGCTTTTTGCGGATGGAAACCATTGCACCGCACCATTACAGTTATCGCACTGAATACGGCGACGGTGTCGCTAGTTTTCCGGCTCTCCGGAGTCGGAAGGGGGTCGATGACCCCTGCGTCTCCCAGACGTGAAGCCTCCCTGTTTACTTGCCCCCGGTCATTGACCGGGGGCATTTCTTTTTGTCGCCGGTGTCACGGGCGTATCACGGGGCAACGGTGATTGGGGGGCGGCGCGACAATGCTTCACGATTACTTGATGACGTCAGCCCGAGAGCATCCAGCATAGCCGGATCGATCTGGCGGCGGTCATTTGGCGGGTGCAGCGCGAAACCCATCGAGTCGTCGTAGCCCCACAGCGACCAGCCAAGCGACTGCCGCTCGCATGCCTGGCGCACGGTAGTAAGCCAGGCCATGCGTGCGGGCGGGTTCAGCCGCTGCGAGGCGCCAAACTCTCCTGCGAACACCACAACGTGATGGCGCCTCGCCCAGCTGGCCGCCTCGGCGATCCTGGCAGCGACCTTGGCCTCATCCCAGCGCTGTGCGCAGTAGAAACCCATGAGTTCGGCGGTCGGCAGATCGCGCACCGCGCCGGCGGTGGACCGGCAGGCAGCCTGGTCTGCGACCGGGAACGGAAGGCGCGCCATCGATGCCGCATCGAGCCCCGGCCGGTAGGCGCCGAGTGCCGTCAGCTCCGCCGGTTCATACAGGTGAAAGCTGTAGATCACATTGCGGTCGGGTTCCGGCGGCAGCGACAGGAGGCCTGTGATGCCGCCCCAGTCGGGGCCACTGAGGACGATGGTGCTCGTCGGCAGAGCGGCGCGGATCGCCAACGTGACCCGATGCTGTAGCCCGGCCCAGGCGCCAGGGTCGTTGGCGAACACCGGCTCGTTGAGCACCTCGGGAAACGTCATCGCCGGATCGAACCGTCGCAGCAGCGGGGCCAGCATGCGCCAGGTCGCGATCAGCTTCGCCTGATCGGCCGGGTCAGTCTCGAGGTGCCAGTCGCCCGCGAACAGCGCCACCACCGCGGCGAGCCCGTGCCGCTCCACCCGCGCCAGCGCATCAAGCAGCGCGCCCGGCGCCGCCAGCAGGTCGGGCTGCACCGGAATCCGGACGAAGGTGAATCCGACGTCCTTGAGCTCCGCCAGCGCCGCGTCGCTGAGATACGCGCGTAGCGCCGCCGGATCGCGGCTCGGTGGAAAGCGGAACCAGTGTGTGACGTTGACGCCGCGACGGAGCGCGGCTGGTGGCTCGCCCGCGGCGGCCAGCAGCAACAGCGCGACCAAAGCGGCCAGGAGGCGGTAACCAATCGTTGGCATCACGCTGCGATAGAGCGCAGCAAGGATAATGTTCGGTGAACAGCCGTGGGTCGAAGACCGGTTCTGTCCACGCTGTTGGCAGCAG
>DASXNR010000080.1:0-6417 GCA_036494925.1 Acetobacteraceae bacterium | reverse complement strand
TGCCGCGATTGAGCCAGACGAAATAGCTGGACAGACCGTTCGCTGCCGTGTCGTAGCCGCGCGCGAAGTCGCCCTCGGCGCGCTCGATCTTGATCACGCGCGCGCCGGCATCAGCCAGCCGCGAGCTGCAATACGGCGCGGCGACCGCCTGTTCCAGCGAGACGACCAGGAGGTTGGCGAGCGGAAGCGTCACGCGCCGGACACGGTCGCAATGTCTTCCGACGGGAACGGCACACCCTCGTAGACCTCAGACAATGAAATGCTCGAGCCGATCTCTGGCAGCGTCAGTTCAGCTTCCCCGACCAGAACATCCGCCACCCAGTCATCGCCGGCGCGCGCATATACCGTGGCCGCGGGCCGGGTCTGTTCGAGAATGACATAGCGCCGGATCGAGGGAGTTGCGCGATATTCGCGGTTCTTCTCGATGCGATCCTGGTAGGACGTACCAGGGCTGAGGATTTCAAAGACCACCACCGGATCGTCAATCACCGTGGCACCCGGCGTGATCGGCGAGCAGACAATGAAAGCGTCCGGATAGCGCATGCGCCCGGCGACCTGGATCTTCAGGTCGCTGCCATAGGCCTGGCAGCGATGGCCGCGGAGGCGGTTGAACAACAGCCCAAGCAGATTACGCTGGATCGCGGCGTGTGCAGTGGTCACCCCGGTCATGGCAACCGGCTGGAAGCCGTCGAACTCGTATTTGAACTCCTGTCGGTTCTCCCAGTCGAGGAAGTCTCCCAGGCTCATCGGGTTCTTCAGCGCCACACTCATCAATAGCTCCGCGGCAGGCCAAGGACATGCTCGGCAATATAGGACAGGATCAGGTTGGTGCTGATCGGCGCCACCTGGTACAGCCGCGTCTCGCGATACTTGCGCTCCACATCGTATTCCTCGGCGAAACCGAACCCGCCATGCGTCTGCAGGCAGGCCTCCGCCGCCGCCCATGATGCATCGGCGCCGAGCAGCTTGGCCATGTTGGCTTCCTCGCCCGGCGTCAGGCCGGCCTCGAATTTCTGGCAGCCCTCGCGGATCATCAGCTCGGCGGCGCGCATCTGCGCGTAGGCGCGGGCTAGCGGGAACTGGATGCCCTGATTCTGCCCGATCGGCCGGCCGAACACCTGGCGGTCACGCGCGTAATCGGTGGCCTTCTTGAGGAACCAGCGCGCATCGCCGATGCACTCCGCCGAGATCAACAGGCGTTCGGCGTTCATGCCGTCGATGATGTAGCGGAAGCCCCTGCCCTCCTCGCCGACCAGGTTCGCCGCCGGCACGACCATGTTGTCGAAGAAGATCTCGGTGGAGTTGTGGTTCATCATGGTGCGCAGCGGCCGAATGGTCATGCCGTGGCCGATGCTGGCGCGCATGTCGACGATGAAGGTGGACAGGCCGTCGGTGCGACGTTTCGCCTGGTCGCGCGGCGTGGTGCGGGCGAGCAGCAGCATCAGGTCGGAATGCTCGGCGCGGCTGGTCCACACTTTCTGGCCGTTGACCACGTAGTGGTCGCCCTCGCGCCTCGCGAATGTGCGCAGCGAGGTGGTGTCGGTGCCGCTGGTCGGCTCGGTGACGCCGAACGCCTGCAGCCGCAGTTCGCCGGTGGCGATCTTCGGCAGGTACTCCTGCTTCTGCTTCGCCGAGCCGTGCCGCAGGATGGTGCCCATGATGTACATCTGCGCGTGGCAGGCGGCACCGTTGCAGCCCTCGGCATGGATGGTCTCGAGGATCGCCGCGGCAGCGGACAGCGGCAGGCCGGCGCCGCCGTATTCCTCGGGGATCAGCGCGGCAAGATAGCCGGCCTCGGTGAGGGCGCGGACGAATTCGGTGGGATAGGTGCGGTCACGGTCCAGGTTGCGCCAGTACTCGCCGGGGAAGTGGGCGCAGAGCTTGGCGACCTCGGCGCGGATCTCGGCGTGCGGATCGGTGGGAAGGGGCTGGTCCATGGCGCGTCTCCCGAGGCTCGCTCGGGCTGCTTAGGCGCACGGGGTAACCGGCGCAAGCGGATGAACACGGCCGATGAAGGAATTGAAACCACAGATGAACACGGATGCACACGGATAACACGCTCCCGGCCGGCCACGCGCACGATGCCCGCGGTATCCGTGTGCATCCGTGTTCATCTGTGGTTTGAAATTGCCGATTGTCCTCCAGCCAAGAGTTGCTGGGCCTGTCCGGACAGCCAGCCGGGACCGCTCAGTTCCGGAAATCCTGGCCCCTTGCCTCGCACCGTGCCGCAAGGTGTAATCCACGTATATGTGGTGACAGCCGCCGGCACGACGGTGATGGCAAGGCAGGGGGCGGTGAGCAGCCCGCTCACGCTCCCGGGGAGGTCGCGATGGCATATGCAGGCACGGCTTCGGCACGCCCGGAAATCCGCATGCTGCCTTTGGCGGTGCCGAAGTTTCGCTGGCCTCATCTGTCGCGGCGAGCGCGCGCGCTGATGATGATGGGTATCATGATCAGTCCGACATTCCTTGCCGATGACATTGGCTACGGCGTCCAGCGACTGTTCATGACCGCCGACCAGATCGCCGCGAAGCAGGTGCCCGACGGAACCATGCCAACAGATGTCTATGTCTTTCACGTCGCCTGCGCCGACGCGGACACGCCGGCGGCACAACAGGAGCGTTGGGCTGAATTTGCCGGCCAGCATGGCTGGCCTCGATATCCACAAGCCGGCGCGGGGTGCTTCAAGCCGAACCGGGCTCTGTACGGCGTGGTCGCGCTGAAAGCGTTCAACGTCGCGTGCCCGACGTCGGTTCTCTCGGTGGCGGACCAGCGGCGATGGGTTGCCTATGCAGAGAATCATGGTTGGACCGAGTACGCGCAAGCCGGTGTCGGATGCGTCGATCCGTGACGTGATCCAGCCGGGACGTTCAGGCCGGGCCGGCGGGCATTTCATGCTCCGGTTCGGCGGCCTGGACCTCCATCTGCCTTGCCCGGTCGGCTACGAACAGCAGGTAGACAGCGGCGGCGATGCCTCGGAACATCCGTGCCTGCCATAGCAATGTAACGATCGTCAGCACAAATCCGAGGGTGAGGGCGGGCTGGCGAATTACATCGATCGGGGAGTCGGCGGTGAACATGAGATAGGCCCAATCGAACAGGATGAAGCAGCTGACCGCGATCGGCATCAGCAGCAGCGTGAAGGCCGAAAGATATTCCGCCGAGAACAGCAGGTTGCCCTGCGATGTTCCCGACTCGCGACTTCGGCTTGCCGAAGTCACGATCTGGGTTGTAGTGAGCAGCATCACTTGCGCCGTGTTGCCTTTGGTCTCGTTGAAGAGATATTCGAGCAGGTGCAGATGGTTCTCCAGCGAGCCGCGCAGCATCACATAGAGCAGCAGGCTGGAGACAATGTTGATCAGCCAGAACCAGCCCCGATCGGGGGCGATCCCGATGAACGGCACATGAAATTCCCGATCCGCCGCCGATTTGTCCTGATAGTATTCCAGCAGATGAGTGGAATAGTCGGTATTGATCTTTTCGATCGTCGATGTGGGCGCCAGGGGTCCGAGGCAGGGTGTCCCGGCCTCCGAGCTGCCGCATCCCGCCGCCTTGGTGATCGCGTCCTGCACCGACGCAAACAGATGCTGGCCGGTTGGATAGAGATATGTATTGGCCGCATAGAACAGCATTGCGCCGTATATCAGCACGAACACGTAAAACGCTGAGCGGACAGTCTCGCCGCTTTTTTGCGCGACGGCGAAGAACTGTTGGAACTCATCGGGTTTCATGTCTGTCCCTTCCCGGAATGTGCTCTGGGCTGAACTTGCTGCCCGCCATTTTGCTCTGGCGCGGGACAGGTGGTCGGCAGGATGCTAAGCTGCGGTCCAGCCATCAAGACAGGAGGATACTATGATCGAGCTCTACGGCATGGGCAGCCCGAACGTCGTGAAGATCTATATCGCGCTGGAGGAGCTTGGCCTGCCTTACACCGTCCACCCCGTCGACGTGTTCACCGGCAAACAGTTCGACGCGAATTTTCTGAAGCTCAACCCGATGGCCAAGGTCCCGGTCATAACCGACAGCGAAGGGCATGGCGGCAAGCCCTGCACGCTGTTCGAGTCGGGCGCGATCCTGCTCTATCTGGCCGAGAAGACCGGCAAGCTGCTGCCGAAGGACATGGCGGCGAAATACGAGGCGATCGAGTGGATGATGGTGCAGATGACCACGCTCGGTCCGATGTTCGGCCAGCACGTGCACTTCGTGCGGTTCGCGCCGAAGGGCAACGACTATTCGCAGAGCCGCTACACCACCCAGGTGCATCGCGTGTTCGAGGTGTACGAGCAGCGTCTGGCCGAAAAGCCGTGGCTGGGCGGCGCGGAATACAGCATCGCGGACATCGCCTCCTATCCGTGGGCGCGCAACATTCCGGTACTGCTCGGCGCGCCCGCGCCAGAGAAGTACAAGAACGTCATGCGCTGGGTCGGCACGATCAACGAGCGTCCGGCGGTGAAGAAGGCGCTGGCCGCGGTCGACGACGTGCGGGCGAAGACGACGCAGTTCGACAAGGCGGAGCCCGACGCGCTGGACAAGGTGTTCGGCCGCGGCCAGTACGCCGCCGCCTGACGGTTCGGCGACAAAGCGTTCACCCTTCACGGCTATCCACGGCACCACTCAGTGGTGCCGTGGCGGCTGTGCGATGCCCGATACGCCGGTTGAACCCAAGGCCGACGACCCCTACCATCCGGTTCTGGAAACGCGCGTTTCCCGGCTGGAGGACGATGTGCGCGATGTGAAGGCCACGATGGGCCGGCTCGAGCTGCTGGTGACCGAAATCAAGGCGACGCTCGATGCGACCCTGCCGCACCTCGCAACCAAGGCCGAGCTGGCCGAACTGCGCACGGAACTGAAGGTCGAGTTGGCCGCCCTGCGCACCGACCTCGCCGGGAAGCCCGGCAAGGCCTACATGGGGGGCGTGCTCACCGCGCTGCTCACCGCCTATGCCTGCGGCCTCGCCGCGCTCGCCATCCTGAAATAGCCGCATGCCGTCATCGTCCTGGCAGGCGCAGGTCTATGCCGCGCTGAAGGCCGCGCGCATTACCCAGCTCGCCTATGTCCCGGATGCCGGCCACGCGCATCTGATCGAAGCGGCGCATGCCGATCCGGACATGCGCGCCGTCGTGCTCACCACCGAGGAGGAAGGCATCGCGTTCGCCGCAGGCGCCTGGCTCGGCGGGCAACGTGCCGTGCTGCTGATGCAGTCCTCCGGTGTCGGCAACTGCATCAACATGCTGTCGCTGCCGGTGAACTGCCGCATGCCGTTCTTCACTTTGATCACGATGCGCGGCGAGTGGGCCGAGTTCAATCCTTGGCAGGTGCCGATGGGCGCGGCCACGCCATCCGTGCTGACCGCCGCCGGCGTGCATGTCCGGCGCGCCGACAACGCCAACGATGTGGCCGAGCTGGTCGCCGCATCGGCCGCGCTGGCGTTCGACAGCGCAGTGCCGGTCGCCGTGCTGTTCTCGCAACGGCTGGTCGGCGCCAAGGTGTTTGCGAAGTGAGGAACGACGGCACGCTGGATCGCCGGTTGGTCGCCGCCGCGCTGCTGCGCGATCCGGGCGACCTGCTCGTGGTCACCGGCCTCGGCGCGCCCAGCTACGATGCTGCCGCGGCCGGCGAGCGGCCGCTCAACTTCTATCTCTGGGGCGCCATGGGTGGCGCTGCCATGGTCGGTCTGGGTCTCGCGCTGGCGCAGCCGCGCCGCCGCGTGCTGGTGCTGACCGGCGACGGTGAGATGCTGATGGGCATGGGTTCGCTGGCCACCATCGCGGCCGCCGGCGCGCCGAACCTGGCCGTCGCCGTGCTCGACAATGCGCGCTACGGTGAGACCGGTTCGCAGCACAGCCACACCGGCCTGACCACCGACCTCGCCGCGGTTGCCGGTGCGTGCGGCTGGGCCGCCACCGCGACCGCCCGCGACATGGACGAGGTGGAGGCACTGCGGCCGCGGCTGCGGCAGGAAAGCCTGTTCGCCGTGGTCCGCATCTCGCCGGCCGAGTTGCCGCGCCACCTGCCGCCGCGCGACGGCGGCTATCTTGCGGACCGCTTCCGCCGCGCGCTCGGTGTCGTCCGGGATTAAACCCGCTCGATTTGTATCGTCGTGTATCCGCGTCTTGATCGGGCCGACCACATGCCGAATTTGACGCTGGCAGTCGGCCGCCGTTTCGCGGACAATGCAACGCTGACCGTGACATGACCGGGACGTCATGCGCGGGAAGGCGTGGGGGAAGGCTTTGTGTTGTATTGTGCGGCGCAGCATGACTGCGTCAAAGCCGGGTGACTGCGGAGGGGCGAACTTCGGGTGATGACTGATGAGGAAAACGGTCCCAGGCGGCAGGGCCTGAAGCTGGCGTTCGTGCTCGTGGCGCTTGGTGTGGCGGCAATCGGATTTGGCAGCCGCGCCTCCGCACAGCCCCG
>DASXNR010000079.1:0-3655 GCA_036494925.1 Acetobacteraceae bacterium | reverse complement strand
CGAACTCGGCGTTCTGGCGGGACCGGACGAATTGTGGGACGGCATCGGCTACAGACTTGCGCTGCCTGAACCGCGTCACAACAGGCTGGCGGATTATCGTGTGCTGGTGATCGATGCGCACCCGCTGTGCCCAACGGCCGCAGGCGTCACAGCGGCGCTCGACCGGCTGAGCGGGCACCTCGCCAACGCTGGCTGCACAATCGTGCACGCGAGCCCGAACATGCCCAGTTTGGCGCGCACCACACGGAATTACTGCGAGCTGCTGTCGGCCGCATTGAACACCGACCAGTCACCTGACGAGCGCGCACGAACCGAAGCCGCCGCCATGGCGCTGTCGCCGGATGACCTGAGCCTTAATGCCGCGTTCCTGCGTGGCTCGACCATGAGCCAACCGGCGTGGGCACAGACGAGCCGCATCCGGAATGGGATTCGGGCGCGTTGGCAGGCTTTGTTTCAGGAGGTCGATGTCATTATCTGTCCGCCGATGCCGACCACGGCCTTTCCGCACGATCATTCGCCGCAAAGAACGCGGCAGCTCGACATCGACGGTAAGAAGGTCTCGTACAATAACCAGATCGTGTGGGCGGCAGTCGCGACGCTGACCGGCCTGCCGGCGACGGTCGCGCCGATCGGGCGTGACGCACGCGGCCTGCCCGTGGGCGTGCAGATCATCGGCGGCTACCTGGAGGACCGCACGACGATTGCGTTCGCGGGCTTGATTGAGCGCGAATTCGGCGGCTTCAAACCACCGCCGAATATCTGAATAGCCAGCATCGGCAAAACACTATTGGTACCGCCGGCTCGACCTGCAACTTGGGCCGCAGGCATCGATCCTGTAGCATCTGTCCAGGTGAGCAAGGGGGAATAGCCTGCATGCCCAAGACCCGCGGCACCGGGCTGTTGATGGCCTGGATGGATGTCGATCCGGCGCACGAGGACACCTTCAATCGCTGGTACGACGAGGAGCACATCGGTCGCCTGCTGGCGATCCCCGGTTTCCTGTGTGCCGCGCGCTATGTCGCGTTGCGCGGGGCGCCGAAGTACCTCGCCATGTATGAGCTCGAGGACCACAACGTACTGCGCAGCGCCGCGTTCCTCGACGCCGTGCGCTACCAGCCGTCGCCCGAACGCACCCGCTGCTCCGGCGGCTATGTCGGCCGCAACTATCTGCTGAACGGCTACCGGCAGATCTTTCCCGCGCGCACCGACCCGATCGACAACACGATGGGTCCGGCGCCGTTCCTGCAAATGGGCCGCATCGACATCGCGGCAGCGATGGAGGAGGAGTTCAACGACTGGTACAACATCGCCTACATTCCCGGCTATCTCACTGTCCCGGGCTGCATCCGCGCCCGCCGCTATCTCGCCGTCGAGGGCCAGCCGAAATACCTGACGGTGTACGAGTTCGAGAACGCCGGCGTGCCCGACACGCCCGAATGGGCGCGCGCCCGCTCCGGCAATCCATGGAATGCCCGCATGCGCCCGCATGTGCGGCTCGATGAAGGCTCGCCCGCCGTGTTCCGTCGCATCTTTCCGGCATGAAGGCGCGCGTTGATCGGAAGCAGGCGTGACATGGACCAGGTCGTGGGCGTCTGGCGCGATGCGGTGGCGCGGCTGACGCCGGTGCCGCTCGCGGAGCGGCAAGGGTTTCTCGCCTTGCCGCCGACGCGGGAAGCGCACGCCGAGGCGCATGCCGCGGTCGCGGCGTTCCGCCAGATCGAGCTGCAACAGCCGACCGCGCGAACTTCGCCGGCCGCCGTTCGTGTCGCCGCATGGAACCTGGAACGCTGCCTCTATCTGGAGGAGGCCGCGCGCACTCTGCTACGGCATCGCGTCGATGTGGCGCTGCTGACCGAGATGGACGTCGGAGTGCTGCGCACCGGCCAGGTGCACACGATCGGCCGCATCGCCGCGGGGCTTGGCCACGGTTATTGCTATGGACTGGAGTTCCTCGAACTCGTGCCGATGGCGCCGCCGCCGGGCTTTTCGCGTAACGGCAGCGACAACACCGAAGGCTACCACGGCAACGGCATCGT
Organism: Acetobacteraceae bacterium; assembly: GCA_036494925.1. GTDB lineage: Bacteria > Pseudomonadota > Alphaproteobacteria > Acetobacterales > Acetobacteraceae > JAMXLO01. The sequence continues at coordinate 1,619 of DASXNR010000079.1, read as the reverse complement.
CGCGTCACTGCCGATGCAGGACCCGATCGTCATCCGCCTCGATGAGATGGCGGACTGGTATCTGCCCGGGGACCGCCAGCGCCGCATCGGCAACCGCATGGCCATCGCCGCCACCTTCAGTGCCGGCGGAATCCGCTTCGTCGCCTGCGCGGTGCATCTGGAGAACCGCACCGACGGCATCGGCCGCGCGCGTCAGATGCACACGCTGCTCGACGCGCTGGATGCCTACGCCGGATCGGCGCCGGTGCTGATCGGCGGCGACCTGAACACGCATGTCGGCCCGGGTGGCCACACCGATGCGGCGGAACCGCTGTTCGCGCTGGTCACGTCGCGCGGCTACGATTGGACGACCTGCAACCTGGCGCTGCCGACCACCCGCACCAGCACCTGGAGCCGGAGTGAAGGCACGCGCCAACTCGATTGGTTCTGCTCCCGCGGCGTGCGCGTGCGCGATCCCGCAATCGTGCCGGCGCTCGGCGACGATGCCAGCGTGCTGAGCGATCACGAGCTGATCCTGCTGACGGTTGATGCGTGAGGGAGGAAACGAATGCAACGACAAATGCACGGACTGTTTGCCGCCACCTTGCTGGTGGCGCTGCCTGCCGCCGCTCGTGCCGACATGGTGCTGTCATCGAACGACGGGCACACCGTGCAGGACGACCAGAAGCGACTGGTGGCGCCCAAGGAGGTGCATCCCGACACGGTCAGCATCATTGATGTGTCACACTATCCGCCGACCATCACTGCCACGGTCGAGGTGCCGGGCAGCGTGGTCGGTCCGCCCACTGCCGCATGGGTGGCCAAGGACGAGAGCTGGGCGATCGTTACGTCCGCAACCAAAGCCGATCCGCAGGCCAAGGACGGCATTGCGCCGGATGACCGGGTGAGCGTGATCGACCTCACCACCAGTCCGCCGAAATTCAACCAGAACCTGACTGCCGGCGCCGGCGCAACCACCGTCCGGGTCTCGCCCGACGGCAAGCTGGCACTGATCGCCAACCGCACCGAGGGTACCGTCTCGGTGTTCACCGTCGCGAACAAACAGCTGACCGCGGTCGGCAAGATCGACCTCGGCAACAAGAACTCGCTGCCGAGCGGCATCGTGTTCACCCATGACGGGAAGCACGCGCTACTGACGCGCGGCGGCGACAACATGGTGAGTGTGCTGAACATCGATGGCAGCAACGTCACCGTCGATCCGCGGCCGCTCACCACGGGGATGGCGCCATACACGATGGACGTCAACGGAGCGGGAACGCTCGCCGTGGTGTCCAACATGGGACGTGGTGATGGCGACCAGGATTCGGTGAGCCTGATCGACCTGACCTCGACGCCGTTCCGTGTGGTGGAGACTGTCGGCGTGCCGCCCAGCCCGGAACCACTGAAGCTGTCGCCGGACGGAAAGTTCCTGGCGGTTGGCGCGGAGAATGGCACCACCAAGCCGCCGAGCCATCCGTTCCACCACGACAAGGGGCTGCTGACCATGTTCGCGGTCGAGGGCAAGACGCTGCGCAGGCTGGACCAGGCGTCGATCGGGCCGTGGAACGAGGCGATCGCGTTCTCACGCGATGGTCACACCATTCTGGTGCAGAGCATGGCGGATCGCGAGATCAACGTGT
>DASXNR010000078.1:0-7705 GCA_036494925.1 Acetobacteraceae bacterium | reverse complement strand
ATGTTCGCGGTGGAGGGCAAGACACTGCGCAAACTCGACCAGGCGCCGATCGGCCCCTGGAACGAGGCGATCGCCTTCTCGCGCGACGGTCACACCATCCTGGTGCAGAGCATGGCGGATCGCGAGATCAACGTGTTCCGCTGGGACGGCCACAGGCTGAAGCCGGGCAAGTCGCTTGTGATCAAGGACGCCGGGCCGGAATCGTTCGCTACCGCGTGGCCGTAAGCCGCCCGCTGTTATACGCAATCTGCGGACTGCGTATAACAGCGCTTGCCGGTAAATCGAGCCGGTGCCGGCTGCTTGGTGAGGGAGTCGGTCTCGTCGCACCCGGGTGTATCCGCGATCGGGCTCAAAAGGTCGTCGGGGCCTCTCGTAGAGTGATCCCGAGGTTCGACCTGCAGTTCGATGCCCCGGCCGTCGGCTATGACGGTGCGCGCGACGTTGCGTTCTGCAACGCCCAGGCGGGAGTCGAGACGATACGCTGTGCCAGCTCCCGCGAGGCGCTCGAGGATCACTTCGGCGCGGCCGGCGAGGAACCCGGCAGCGTGCTGATCGGAACCGAGGACGTCGCCGCGCTCCTGCGAACACCGCGGCGCCGCGCCTAAGCCGTCTTGCGCAGCGTCAGCCCGAATTGGATCCACGATACGCCGTGCATGATCAGCTCCACGGCAATCAGCGTGCCGACGACCCACAGTCCGGACCACGGCAGTGACAGATAGAGCATCACTCCGACCACCAGGCTGATCAGGCCACCCGCCACCAGCAGCCCCCATCCCGGCATATGCCGATGCCGCACGCCGATGACGATGCGCAGGATACCGCCGATGATCAGCGCCGCCGCCACCAGGATGGTGATGATCAATGAACCGTGAACCGGCTCGTCCATCAGCAGGAAGCCGCCGATCACGTAAAGAATGCCCACCAACAGATGCAGCGCGAACGCGCCCCACTCGCGATCCATGAAGGCGTGCACGATCTGGAACACGCCGGCCACCACCAGCAGCGCGCCGATGAAGATGACACCCGCGATGGTGAAGGCGACGACGTCGAACCAGGCGACCGCGCCCAGCAGCAGCTGTGCGATACCGAGGGCGACGAACCAGCCCCACCTGGTTTGCGGGCGACGGGTGTCGGCGGATGCTGTCAGGTCGCTCATCGGCCGAACGTTAACGATGAATGTGCCGTCCGCGCAACCTGGCCCGGCAGCCGGCGCTTGTTTCACCCAGGCGGGGCGCGTATGCGTCCGGTCATGATCGCGGAGCATTCGTCGCAATGACCGTGGCTGCCGCGGCAGGAGGCCTGCGCAAGCCGATGCCGGCCATCGGCATGCTGCTCGCCGTCCTCGGCGTGGTCTATGGCGACATCGGCACCAGCCCGCTCTACGCATTCAAGGCCAGCATGCAGCTGTTCGGCGGCGTGCCGATCACCCCGACCGAGGTCATGGGCATCCTGTCACTGATCTTCTGGTCGCTGGTGCTGATCGTCACGGTTAAGTACGTGACGCTGGTGATGCACGCCGACAATCGCGGCGAAGGCGGCATCCTGGCACTGATGGCGCTGGCCCAGCGGGTTTCGGTGGGCACCGGCATCCGGCACGCGTTGACCCTGGTCGGCATCGCCGGGGCCTGCCTGTTCTTCGGCGACGGAGTGATCACGCCGGCGATCTCGGTGCTGTCGGCGGTCGAGGGCCTCGAGGTCTCCACGCCCGAGTTGCAACAATATGTACTGCCGATCAGTGTGGTGGTGATCGTGCTGCTGTTTGCCGTGCAGTGGCGGGGCACCGGCAGCGTCGGCCGCATCTTCGGTCCGGTGATGGCGCTGTGGTTCGTCGCCATCGGTGTTCTCGGCATCGCCGAGATCGTGAAACATCCATTTGTATTGATGGCGATCTCGCCCAGCTACGCGGTGGGGCTGTGCATCCAGTACAAGGGACTGGCGTTCATCGTGCTCGGGGCGGTGGTGCTGTGCGTGACCGGCGCCGAGGCGCTGTATGCCGACATGGGCCACTTCGGCGCGCATCCGATCCGGCTGACCTGGATCTACTTCGTGCTGCCGTCACTGGTGCTGAACTATTTCGGCCAGGGCGCGCTCACCATCAGCGACCCGACCACGGTCGCCAACCCGTTCTTCCTGCTGGTGCCGGAGTGGCTGCGCCTGCCCATGGTGATCCTGGCCACGGTGGCGACGATCATCGCCAGCCAGGCGGTGATCTCGGGCGCCTATTCGGTGACGCGGCAATGCATGCAACTGGGATTCCTGCCGCGCATGACCGTGCGCCACACCTCGATAACCGAGGAAGGTCAGATCTATGTGCCGCAGGTCAACACCATGCTGGCGATCGGTGTGCTGATCCTGGTGCTGGTGTTCAAGACCTCGGACAGCCTCGCATCCGCCTACGGCATCGCGGTGACCGGCACGTTCCTGTGCACCTGCGTGCTGGCGATGGTGGTGTTCCGCCGCCAGTTCCACTGGTCGCGCGCTTCGGCGATCTCGGTGTTCGGTCTGTTCTTCCTGATCGATCTCGTGTTTTTCTCCGCCAACACGCTGAAGGTGCTGGAGGGCGGCTGGGTGCCGCTGGTGCTGGGCATCGCGCTGACCGCCTTGATGACGTCCTGGAAGCGCGGGCGCGATCTGTTGCTGGCGCGGTGGCGGCAGGACAGTCTGCCACTGGCGCCGTTTTTGGCGCGGCTGCCGCAGTCGCGCACGGTGCGCGTGCCTGGCATGGCGGTGTTCCTGACCAGCCAGCCGGACTACGTGCCGACCGCCCTGCTGCACAACCTCAAGCACAACAAGGTACTGCACGACCGGGTGCTGTTCGTCACAGTGCAGAACGTGGACGAGCCGGAGGTCGGGCCGGAACGGCGCACCGAGGTGGCCGAGCTGGCGCCGGGCATCCACCGCGTGATCCTGCGCTACGGCTTCATGGAGAGCCCGAACATTCCGCGCGCGCTCGAGGAACTGACCGCGTCCGGCGTTGCATTCGATCCGATGCAGGCAAGCTATTTCCTCGGCCGCGACGTGCTGGTGCCGGCGACGGTACCGAAGCTGCCGTGGTGGCGCCACTGGCTGTTCCTGGTGATGGCGCGCAACGCGGTGCCGGCGACGGAATTCTTCCGGATTCCCTACGATCGAGTGGTGGAACTCGGGGTACGGGTCGCGATCTGACGACGTGCTCCGTCTGCTATCGGAAATGTGACTATTTCACCCGCGCCAGGCGCTGTCCTGACGGTTTCGTAATGTAGCGGCATGAGTTTCGACAGACCACGCGGCGCAACCTGTCGGTCCTGCCGCTGGGAGGCGCAGGATGTTGGGCCGGCCCGTTCTGGTTGCAGGGCTGCTCCCCTGGCGGCGCGTGATCAGACGGGCCGGTCCGCATTGTGCGCAATCATAGGTAGCGGTAACTGGTTCTGTCACCCACTCGTTACGCGACTTGAATCCACCACTTGTGACAGGCTCCCCTGGATGGTTGTCACGCGGTTGTGCGGACAACCGCCATTCCGATCAGGAAAGGTCCGAACATGATTACAAACGAAGTCAGCGACGGTCTGGCCGGCATTCTGCGAACCGCGATCGTCGAGCTGGTGCGGCGGGATGGCCCCGATCTGTCGGCGCGGCAACTGGGGGTGTTCCTGACCTGCTATCTGGAGACCGAGGCGCAAACGGTGCGTGGCCTGGCGGCGAAACTCGGGGTCTCCAAGCCGGCGATCACCCGGGCGCTCGACCGCTTGTCGGAGTTCGATCTGGTGCGCCGCAAGACCGATCCGCTGGATCGCCGCAGTGTATTGGTGCAGCGGACCGCCACCGGCATGGCATTCCTGCGCGAGTTGCGAACCATTCTTCGTGATGCGGCAACGGCGATGCGGATCACCGTCGACCCGGCGCCCGCGCGCCAACGTGCCGGCACCGAGGCGCGAGCGTCGACGCACTGACATTGTTCCCCTGATGGCGGTAACCTTGAGCTGCCGCCACCGGGGAGTCCGCGTGATGCACGACCCAACCCGACCCTCGCCGTGGACGTCGGTCCTGCGTGAGGCGGACAAGGCCACCCTTTATCGTGAGCTGGCGCGGGAGCTGGCCGCTCTGTTGGCTGGCGAAACCGATCCGGTCGCCAATGCGGCCAACGCGGCGGCAGCGGTGTATCATGCGCTGCCCGGGCTGAACTGGGCCGGATTCTACTTCCTGCGCGAGGGCGAGCTGGTGCTGGGACCGTTCCAGGGCCTGCCTGCCTGCGTGCGCATTGCGCTGGGCAAGGGCGTCTGCGGAACGGCGGCGGCGGAGCGGCGGTCGATCCTGGTGCCGGACGTCGAGGCGTTCCCTGGCCACATCGCCTGCGACACTGCGTCGCGCTCCGAGCTGGTGGTGCCGTTGCTGGCCGGCGGTTCGCTGCTGGGCGTGCTGGATCTCGACAGCCCGGTGCCGGGGCGCTTCGACGAGGCGGATCGTATGGGTTGCGAGATGCTGGCGGAGGTGGTGGTGCGGCACGTGACATGATGGGTTTCGCCGTGGGCTCTACCTCTACCCATCCTACGAGTTGGTGCGCACGCGTAGCCGTAGGATGGGTAGAGCGCAGCGAAACCCATGATGCTGCCTGCTGCCCTGCGCTAGCGATGCCCGAAAATGGCGCTGCCGACCCTAACTGAGGTCGCGCCGCACGCGATCGCCACTTCGAAATCCGCCGACATCCCCATCGACACCACACCAAGCCGGTGCCGCGCCGCCCTCTCGGCGAGCCACTCGAAGTGCGGCCGCGGGTCCTGGTCGAGCGGCGGCACGCACATCAGACCGACCAGCGCCGCTTCGAACCGCGCCTTGCAGTCATCGATAAAGGCATCCGCATCCGCGCGCGCCACCCCTGATTTTTGCGGTTCGTCGCCGGTGTTCACCTCGATCAGCAGCCTCGGCGTGCGCCCTTCCTTGGCCATCGCCGCCCCGACCGCCTCGGCCAGCCGCGGCCGGTCCAGCGTCTCGATCACGTCGGCCAGCCGCACCGCGTCGCGGGCCTTGTTGGTCTGCAGCCCGCCGATGATGTGCAACTGAAACCGATGTTCCGCCCGCAACTGGGGAAACTTCGTCGCCGCCTCCTGCACCCGGTTCTCGCCGAACACGGTCTGGCCGGCCGCCAGTGCCGCGCGTACTGCCTCGACCGGCTTGGTCTTGCTCACCGCGACCAGCGTCACGTCCTCCGGCCGCCGACCGGCCTTCAGCGCCGCAGCGGCGATCCGCTCCCGCACCCGGCGCAGATTGTCCGCGATCGACGCGATGTCATTCGGTAGCTCGGTAACCGACATACTGCTTCTCCTCGATGATTCCGGACCCCAGCAGTTCATTGATCGCACGCTTGATCCGGCTGCGCTCGTCGTTGCTGTGGTAGACCGCGCGCGCCAGCGCGATGAACCCGGCGTCGAATGCCTGCGACGCCTCCTTCCGCCTGATGTCGTCCTCGATGTCCCACAGCCGGCGGTTCACCCCGGCGAGTTCGGCTTGCAGCGCGGCCAGCCCCGCCGGCGGCTCCGCCAGTTCCGCTCGCAGCAGCGTCAGTTCGTGCGCGGCATTCGCTCGCGCCGCCGGCGCGCGCAGCCGTTCCACCTTGATCTCCAGGATGGTGATCTTGTCGATCAGCTCGCCCCAGGAGACCGGCACGCGCGGGGTCATGCGAGCTGTTCCGCCATCAGGGCGAACACGCCGCCCCAGTCGCCGCGCGTGGTCTGACGGAACAGCCGCATGGTCGGATACCAGCGGCAATCCTCGCCGGCGAGCAGCCACCGCCAGTCCGGCACGTGCTGCAGGGCCACCCAGACCGGCCGCCCCATCGCCCCGGCGAGGTGCGCCACCGAGGTGTCCGAGGTGACGATGAGGTTGAGGCTCTGCATCACCGCCGCGGTATCGACAAAGCCATCGGGCCCGGTGTCCAGCTCGGGTGTCTCGATCGCAAACCCTGCGGCCGCGAGCTGTTCCATCCCATTATGCTTTTGCAGGCTGATCAGCCGCACGCCCGGACGTTCCGCAAGCGGTCGCAGGTGCGCGAGTGGGTAGGAGCGGCCGTGTTCCGCCAGGCTGGCCGGATTGCCCTGCCAGGCCACGCCGATCCTGAACCCGTGCGAACCCAGCCGGTCGCGCCACGCGGCAACCAGCTCGGGCTCGGCCGCGAGATAAGGCACCGGGGTAGCCGCCTCGCCGAGCAGGCGCGGCAGGCTCAGCAGTGGAACATAGAGATCGAATGGCGGCGGCGGATCGCCGATCGGCACGACGCGCTCGATGCCGCGCAGACTGCCGACCAGGCGGCAGAGCGGCCGATGCACCTCCAGGATCACGCGTCCGCCGGTCACCAGCGTGGCATAGCGGCAGAACTGGATGGCGTTGCCGAGCCCCTGTTCGCTGCGCACCAGCAGCGTGCGCCCGGCAAATGGCTCGCCCTCCCAGCGCGGCTGCGCGCAGTCGGGCACGCGCGCGGCGCCGGCGCGGAAGCGCCACTCGTATTCGCGCCAGCCCTCCGCAAACCGGCCGGCGAGCAGCAGCACCAGGCTCAGGTTGTAGTGCTGCGCCGGATCGTCCGGCTGCCGGCACAACGCATCGCGATACAGCGACTCGGCTTCGTCCAGGTGGGCCAGTTCCTTCAACACCCCCGCCAGGTTTCCCAGTGCCTGCACATCCCGTGGTGCGCGGGCCATGGCCTGGCGCAGTGCTGCCGCCGCTTCCTCCTGCCGGCCGGCCTGCCGCAGCGCGAGGCCGAGGTGGCCGGCCAGATCGGGCAGCGCGGCGTTGTATTGCATCGCGTCCCGATAGGCGGCGATTGCCTCCGCCGGCCGGCCGAGATCAGACAATGCGTGTCCCAGCACCTGGCACGCCTCGGCGCAGTTCCGTTTCAGCTTCAGCGCCTCGCGGCATGCCGCCTCCGCTGCCGCCGTCTCGCCGATCGCCAGCAGCGCGCTGGCGCGGTTGACCTGGTAGATTGCATTGGCCGGTCGCGCCGCGATCGCCCGATCGATCCACTCCAGTGCGATACCAGGCTGATTGGCTTGCAGCGCGAGCATGCCCAACATGTGCTGGCTGTCGGCATGTGAAGGCACCGCCGCGAGGAGCTGGCGATAGACCTGCTCAGCCTCGGCCAATCGGCCGGCCGCATGGAGTTGAGTTCCCTGCCGGAAGAACGCCTCGATCTGATGCTTGCGGCGGCTCATGGCATCCCGCCAATTGCACGCACGCGCGCCTTGTTCAATGGTACACGCAAGAACCGCAGGGCAATCGGATGCACGGTCGGTGCGATCACCAGCAGAAAGAATCTAACCATAAAGCAGGCCGAGGCCCACGAAGGCTTCATGCTGGCTCCGTGGCCCACCGTGGCCCACCGTGGCCCTTCGCCTTCTCCGTGTTGGATCCTTGCTTGGACACGATCCAACCGCACAAGCGCGCCCGTCGGGCCACAATGGATCCACGGCTGCTCTCCTGGGCACACGCCGTGGCGGCACGCCAGGGTGGGAATCGGCCGGTCCTGTGGCTGTTCACCGATTCGCGTCGCCTGCCGGACCCGCGGCTTGCCGCGTCTCGCCTGCCGAAGGGGCTGGCGGGCATCGTGCTGCGCCACGACGGCGATCCGTACCGCGCGGCGCTCGGGCATGAGCTGGCGCGGATCTGCCGTGCCCGCCGCCTTATACTGGTGGTGGCGGGCGATGTGCGATTGGCGAGGTCACTGCGCGCCGGCGTGCAT
>DASXNR010000077.1:0-1969 GCA_036494925.1 Acetobacteraceae bacterium | reverse complement strand
CACGCTCCCTGCCTCCTTCTTGTGGGCGACGTAATCGTATAGATGGCACGATGGCGCCAGGGCGACCAAATCGACGCCGCTCGCAGAGGACTGCTGATGTCTGTGGTCGTGACCGTGGTGACGCCGTTCACGGCGGTCCTTGCAGCCGTCGATCACGACGATCTTCCTCACCGGCCGGCTACTTGCCGCCTCGATGCCGGTGAACAGCTCTGCCCTTCCCGCCTGGCTGCCACATCAGTCGTGCCGCACGCGTTTGATGATCTCGCGGGCGCGGGGCACCCTGGCCGTCGCCGTACAGATCGAGCCGCCGGCCGGCCGCTCAGTTTGTCGGACGGGATCGAACTCCTCAGCAGCAGACGCGTTGTAACACTTGGAGCGTCGCTCGTTCCCGACGCGGCGCTCCACCCCACAAAACTAAGCGGCGCCCCGCTGCATGGGCGCCGTTCTTTTGCGGCCGCGTGCCCGGTGTTGGGTGTGGTGACCCCTGTTCGCGGTCCTGATCACCGAGGCGGAGGCGACGTCGCGCGCTGCCCGGACTGCAGGTTCTCAACTTCCAGCATCTGCCGAGCTTCTGAGCATGCCGGTTCGGTGCAGCCACCACACAGTGAACAGCATACCGATCTCCTGGCCGCTTGGCAGTGGATCGTCGCCGTAGCTGCGCCAGTGGCGGGCAGGCACAGGGCGCGCGGTCACGGGCCGACGATCTCCGCCCGCTCCGGCGCCAGATGCGTCGGCGGATGGCAGTTCATGCAGCGCCAGCCGGCGGGTCGCTGCCGCTCGGTCCACCAACGCTGCCCGTAGCAGGCGTTGCACCAGGTGCCCGGCAGGGGCCGCAAATCGTTGTCCGCCCAGCTGGGCTGACGCTGCAGGCCAAAAGGTCCGGGCGCAGGCCGCGCGGTCATGCTGCCGCCTGATGTCGACGCTGGCGGTAAGCCTTCTGTCGGCACGGCGATGAGCAATAGCGCGCATTGTCCCGTTGCGCCGTGAACGGGCTGCCGCACTTGGCGCAGCGACGGTCCGACAGATCGCGCATCGGTTCGCTCCGAGAGCGAACACGGGCTGCACGGACAGCGCAGCGGCATTCTTCGCCGCAGATCACGTGCTGTGGTGGCGGGCGGTGTCTCGCGGCGTAGAAGATGGGACGGCCACATCCTTCGCAGGGTACCGACGGGCGCCACGTGGTCGTGCCGGCGACGCAATCGGCGCAGAAGCCTCGGTGCAGCGACACGCAATAGATCGCCTCACGATCAGTCAGGCCACGGTGGCATCCCAAGCATCGGACCGGGCGCGGCGTCATCTGATCCCAGGTCATAGGGTTCTCCGCGAGAACCTGCTGGCGCATCGGTTACCGACTCCCATCCGCAGCCCGGTCAAGCAGCGTCCAACGCCTGCTGCTTGCGTTCCACGATGCCTGGAAAAACGCGCGCACCTCCCCGGCCATCATGTGCTTCTCGGCGGCGGCCAGTGGGCGCTGCTGCAGGTGCTTTCGATCCTGGTCGTAGATCAGCGCATCGCCACCAGGCGGGTACAGTGCCTGCTGCACCTTCACCACCTCAATTCCCGGCTCCGGGTGCACTGGCATCAGTGCGTCTCGCCGCGCAGTCATCGCAGCCTTCAGCCGCTTGTAGTTGTCGCCGTCACGCTCGATCGGCTTGCGAGACAGCGGCAGCTCCATCGGAAGCGTCGGGCTGTCCTTGATGTGGTGCTTCCGACTGGCCGTGGCGACGATCGTGGAGACTGCCGCAGCTGAGCGGTCTTCTTGGCCGGGCGATGCGCTGACCGACGCCGGTTCACCGCGCAGCTGCGACGGCTTCCGGCCGGCCGTGGTGACGATCGCCAGTTTTCGGTCGTCGTTGGCCGCCAGTCGCGCTACGCTCTGCGCTGCCTCGTCTGCCCTCTTGGGCGAGGCCGATCGTGTGTTCAACTCAGCCGCCGCTTCCTCCAAAACCGGACGGCGGCTGCTTTTCGT
>DASXNR010000076.1:0-6134 GCA_036494925.1 Acetobacteraceae bacterium | reverse complement strand
GTTAAAATACTTTGCAATACTCCCGACAGGCACCGATGTTCCCCGCAGGGTTCGGAAGCCGCACCCGCCGTCTCACCACCTGAAAGCTGAGACATCGCCGAGACGCAGATGCCATTGCGGGGACCGCTTACGCTCCCCGCAACGACAATTGATATCGGTACGCCTCGTCCGCCTCGTCGATCCGCACATCATCCCACGTGACGCACCGACCCTTTGGCACATCACGCCGGAGCGGCACGCGATTGGCCAGGCCGATCGGCAGCCCGCCGATTGCGAGACTGGTCGCTGCCGGCACAAGCTTGCCCCAGACGCAGGCCCCGCCCTCGCCATCCAACATCTCGCCCGCCCGCAGATCGCGCTTCGCCGTGGCGACGACATCGCCGGTGAATCCGGTCGGCGCACCGGTCGCCTCGCCGCGCAACGCGGCGGACAGGATCGACACGTTCAGTTCCAGGCCGATCAGATGGAACGGGCGATACAGCGCGGTCACCCGTCCCGACGCATCCGTCGCCACGCCATATTCCTTGAAGCAGCGCGCGGTGTAATCGTTCGGTGCCTCGAACACGACATACACGCCCCAGCGCAGATCGCTGGCAACATCGCCGCCGTTCCGGTGCAGGCTTGAAATCACCTCCACCTGGCCATTGCAGTGCCCCAGCCCATCGGCCAGCTCATGCGTGCCGTACGCCGGAAACCCGAGTCCGTCGGCCGGCACCGCCAGCCCGGTGGCATTGGCCACCGCCGCCATCTCGATACCAGACTTGGTGCCGTCAAGAAACGAATTGAACATCTGCGGGTTCATCCCACCGATGCGTGCCTGTTCCTCGGTCAGCCCGTAATAGCCCCACACCGTCGCCGGCGTGGACGCGTGATATTCCGGCAGGTACTTCGTGCCCTTGCCGGCGGCGAGCACGCGGAAGCCGCAGGCGCGCGCCCAGTCCACCAGTTCGCAGATCAGCGCCGGCTGATCGCCATACGCGAGTGAATATACAACCCCCGCGCGTGCCGCCTCGCGTGCCAACGCGACCCCCGCGAGCACGTCGGCCTCCACGTTCACCATCACGATATGTTTGCCCTCGGCGATCGCGCACCGCGCATGCGCGGTACCGGCGGGAGCATGACCGGTCGCTTCCACCACCACCTCGATGTCGGCCGCCTTCAGCATCGCCGGCGCATCGTCGGTGAAGCGCGTTGCGGCGGTCCGTTCCTCGGTCCAGCCGACGCGACGGCAAGCTTCGCGCGCGCGGTCGGGTGCCAGATCGGCGATCGCCGCGACCTCGATGCCCGCCGTTGACGGCACCTGTGCCAGGAACATCGAGCCGAACTTGCCGGCGCCGATCAGCCCCACGCGTACCGGCCGTCCTGCCTCGAGGCGCCGGGCCAGCAGTCGATGCAAATTCATCCGCGATGTCCCTTTTCCCGCGTGCGGTTTCGTGGCCCATTGCTACGTCAGGACAGGGAGATTGGCGATGGAGTGGCGCAGGCTGCGGGCCGACCAGTTGCGCGAGATGGCGCGCGCCGATGCAGTTGTGATCCTGCCGGTGGCTTCGCTCGAGCAGCACGGTCCGCATCTGCCGGTCGAGGTGGACAGCATGCTGGGCGAAACCGTCGCCATCCGCGCCGCGCGCAGGATCGCTGAGAGGGGTCAGCAGGCGGTCGTGCTGCCGGTGCTGTGGACCGGTCTGTCCGAGCATCACATGAGCTTCGGCGGCACCGTCACGCTGGACTTCCCCACATTCGCGGCGGTGGTCGAGGGCGTGTGCCGCTCGGTGCTGCGCCACGGGTTCAAGCGCATCGCGCTGCTCAACGCCCATGGCGGCAACGAGAACGCGCTGCGCACCATCACCGACGAGCTGACGCCGAAGCTTGGCGTGCCGATCGTGCAGTTCACCTATTGGTACGCGGCGGCGGCGGCGATCGCGAAGATCCTGGAGACGCAGGGCGGCCTGATGCACGCCTGCGAGGCGGAGACCTCGATGATGCTGGCGGTGCGGCCGGAGCTGGTGGCGATGGATCGCGTGGGGATGGCGAAGGCGAACAGCTCGCCCGATGTCGCCGATGTGGTTGGCGGCGGCGTATATCGCTGGCGCACGATCGCTGCGCGGTCCTCGTCCGGCGTGATCGGCAATCCGGAGGCGGCGACAGCGGAAAAGGGAGAACGGCTGTTCGAGGCGATCGCCACGGCGCTGGCGGACAAGCTGTGCAATGTGGAGCTTTGGGAATTGCCGTGGCAGGCGTAACTGACAATTGGAGCGATGTGCGTTGATGACCGCTGGTAAATGGCAGTTCTGGATCGACCGCGGCGGCACCTTCACCGACATCGTCGCGCACCATCCGGACGGACACCTCTCCACCCACAAGCTGCTGAGTGAAAACCCCGGTCGCTACCGCGACGCCGCCATTGCCGGCATCAAGACCGTCCTCGGCGTCCCGCTCGATGCGCCGATCCCGTCGGGGGTGGTGGAAGCAGTGAAGATGGGCACCACCGTCGCCACCAATGCGCTGCTGGAGCGCAAGGGCGAGCGCACGCTGCTGGTGGTGAACCGCGGCTTTGCCGATGCGTTGCGGATCGGCAACCAGGCGCGGCCGCGGCTGTTCGATCTCGCCATCACCCTGCCGTCGATGCTGTACGAGGAGGTGGTGGAAATCGCCGGCCGCGTCGGCGTCGATGGCGACGAGATCGAAACGCTGGACGAACACGCCGCGCGGCACGCGTTTGCCGCCGCGCGCGCCAAGGGCATCACGGCCTGTGCCATCGTGCTGATCCACGCCTGGAAGTATCCGGAGCATGAACGCCGCCTTGCCGAGCTTGCGCGCGAGGCCGGCTTCGCGCAGGTCTCGGCCAGCCACGTGGTCAGCCCGCTGCTGCGGCTGATCCCGCGCGGCGACACCACGGTGGTGGATGCGTATCTGTCGCCGATCCTGCGCCGCTATGTCGATCAGGTGGCGGCAGAGCTTGCCGGCGTGCGGCTGTATTTCATGCAGTCGAACGGCGGGCTGGCGGATGCCGCCGGTTTCCAGGGCAAGGACGCGATCCTGTCGGGTCCCGCCGGCGGCATCGTCGGCGCGGCGCGCACCGCGGCGATGGCGGGGCTGGACCACATTATCGGCTTCGACATGGGTGGCACCTCGACCGATGTCGCGCTCTACGCCGGCGGCTTCGAGCGTGCCTTCGAGACCGCGGTCGCCGGCGTGCGCATGCGGGCACCGATGATGGCGATCAACACGGTGGCGGCAGGCGGCGGGTCGATCCTGCATTTCGACGGCGCGCGCTACCGCGTCGGTCCGGATTCCGCCGGCGCCGATCCGGGACCGGCCTGCTATCGTCGCGGCGGACCGCTGACCGTGACCGACGCCAATGTCTGCGTCGGCAAGATCCAGCCGCGGCACTTTCCGGCGATCTTCGGGCCGAGCGGTGATGCGCCGCTGGATGCCGATGTCGTGACGGCGAAGTTCGCCGCGCTCGCCGAAGCGATTGCGCAAGCCACCGGCCAACACCGTTCGCCGCGCCAGGTGGCCGAGGGCTTCCTGCAGATCGCCGTCGCCAACATGGCGAACGCGATCAAGCAGGTCTCGGTGCAGAAGGGCCACGACGCGACGCGCTTCGCGCTGCAGTGCTTCGGCGGTGCCGGCGGTCAGCACGCCTGTCTGGTGGCCGATGCCTTAGGCATGGAGACCGTGTTCATCCATCCGTTCGCCGGTGTGCTGTCGGCTTACGGCATGGGCCTTGCGGATCAGACGGTGATGCGCGAACAGGCGGTCGAAATTCCGCTCGAGCCGCACGCCATGCCGGAGCTGCGCGAGCTTGCCGACCGGCTGGCAGGAGAAGCGACGGCGGCATTGGCGGGGCAGGGGGCCGATCCCGCTGCCATCACCGCGCATCGCAACCTGCATCTGCGCTATGCCGGCACGGAAGCGGCACTGATCGTGCAACTGCGCCATGTGCCTGACATTGTCGCCGATTTCACCGACGCACATCGCGCGCGCTTCGGCTTTGCCACACCGGATCGCCCGCTGGTGGTGGAAGCGGTCGCGGTCGAGGCGGTTGCGCCCGGCGAGGCGGTACAGGAAGCGACGCTGCCGAGCCGCACCAAGGGCGTGCCGCAGCCGATCGACAGCATTGCCATCTTCAGTGGCGACAAGGAACATGCCTCGCCGGTG
The DNA here is from genome assembly GCA_036494925.1 of Acetobacteraceae bacterium. Classification (GTDB taxonomy): domain Bacteria; phylum Pseudomonadota; class Alphaproteobacteria; order Acetobacterales; family Acetobacteraceae; genus JAMXLO01. Next base: position 1,973 of record DASXNR010000076.1, on the reverse strand, counting down.
TTCGATCGCACCCACCTGCTGGCGGGCGACCGTATTGCTGGTCCGGCGCTGATCCGTGAAGCCAACGCCACCACTTTGGTGGAACCGGGTTGGACGGCCGAGATCACCACGCTCGATCATATGACGCTGCGACGCACCGAACGGCTGGCGACGCGCGTGGACGCGAGCAGCGGCAGGCCCGATCCGGTGCTGCTGGAGCTGTTCAACAACCTGTTCATGAACGTGGCCGAGCAGACCGGTGCGGTGCTGCAGAACACGTCGATGAGCGTCAACATCAAGGAGCGGCTAGACTTCTCCTGTGCCATCTTCGATGCGCAGGGTTTCCTGGTGGCGAACGCGCCGCACGTGCCGGTGCATCTCGGCGCCATGGGCGAGAGCGTGCGCACAGTGCTGAACAATCGGCGCGACACGCTGAAACCGGGCGACGTGGTGGCGCTGAACAATCCGTTCAACGGGGGCACGCATCTGCCGGATGTCACCGTGATCACGCCGGTGTTCGACGCGAACGGCGAACGGATCATGTTCTTCGTCGGGAGCCGCGGGCATCACGCCGACATCGGCGGCATCACACCCGGCTCGACGCCGCCGCTCTCGCGCACGCTGGAAGAGGAAGGCGTGGTGATCGACGATTTTCTTCTCGTCGATGGCGGTCATTTCCGCGAACCGGAACTGCGTTCGCTGTTGGCGGGAGCGAAATATCCGGCGCGCAGTCCCGACGTGAATGTCGCCGACATCAAGGCGCAGGTCGCGGCGAACGAGAAGGGCGTGCAGGAGCTGCAGCGCGTCGTCACGCTGTACGGTTGGCCGACGGTCAGCAGCTATATGCGCCACGTCATGGACAACGCCGAGGAGTCGGTGCGTCGCGTGATCGAACGCATCGGCAGCGGCACGTTCGAGTACACCATGGACAGCGGTCTGCCGCTTTGCGTCGCGGTCAGCGTCGATCATGCGTCACGCAGCGCGGTGGTGGATTTCACCGGCACCGGTCAGCAGAGCGAGGGCAACTTCAACTCGCCCCCGGCAGTGACGCGCGCGGCGGTGCTGTATGTGTTCCGCACTCTGGTGGCCGACGACATTCCGCTGAACGACGGCTGCCTGAAGCCGCTGCGCCTGATCATCCCGCCCGGCACGTTTCTGTCGCCGAGGCCGGGTGCGGCGGTGGTGGCCGGGAACACCGAGGTCTCGCAGGCGACCTGCAATGCGCTGTTCGGCGCGCTGAAGCCGATCGCCTGTTCACAGGCCACGATGAACAACTTCCTGTTCGGCGATGCGCACCGCCAGTACTACGAAACCATCTGCGGTGGCACCGGCGCCGGTCCGGGCTTCAATGGCACCTCGGCCATTCATTCGCATATGACCAACACGCGCATGACCGATCCCGAGGTACTGGAGCTGCGCTATCCGGTACGCCTGGAGCGCTTCGCGATCCGCCGTGGCACCGGGGGCGACGGCAAATGGCACGGCGGCGACGGCTCGATCCGCCGCATCCGTTTCCTGGAACCGATGACCGCGGTGATCGTGTCGTCGCGCCGCAACGTGGCACCATTTGGCCTGGACGGCGGTGAGGACGGCACGGTGGGCCGGCAATGGGTCGAGCGCGCCGATGGCACCCACGAAATCCTCAGCGGCACCGACAGCGCCGAACTCAAGCCGGGCGACGTGTTCGTGATCGAGACGCCGGGTGGCGGCGGCTTCGGCAACGCTGCCTGACGTGCCGCGCCGGCGTTCAGTGCTGGTCGCGGTCGCCGGGCTCGCCGCCGTGCTGCTGCTCGGTGTCTGGCAGGTTCCGCAGTGGCTGGACTGGACGCGTTATCGCGCCACGATCGAGGCGCTGGCCACCGCCACGCTCGGCCAGCCGGTCACCATCAGCGGGCCGATCTCGCTCACGCTGCTGCCGGAGCCGGAGCTGACCGCGGCACGCGTCAATGTCGGAGGCGGCGGGCCCGCCGATCTTTCCATCCATGTCGAAGCGC
>DASXNR010000075.1:0-2183 GCA_036494925.1 Acetobacteraceae bacterium | reverse complement strand
CATCGTCGATGGCGAGAGCGGCACCGAATTGCCATCCGGCGAGGAAGGCATGATCGAGGTTCGCGGCTACGTCATGCGCGGTTACCTTGGCAACAGCGCAACGCAGACGGCTGATGCCATCACGCCGGATGGATTCTTCCGCACCGGTGACATGGGACGCCTGCTGCCGGACGGCACGATCTCGTTCAGCGGGCGTGTGACCGAGATGATCAAGAAGGGCGGCATCAACATCTCGCCGGCGGAGGTCGAGGATGTGTTGATGCGTCATGACACCGTGGCGCTGGCTGGTGTCGTCGGCGTGCCGGATGCGACGCAGGGCGAGCTGCTGGCAGCCTTTGTCGTGGCGAAACCCGGTGCAATGCTACGGCCGGACGAGTTGGCGGCGCATTGTCGCAGCCTCGCTTCGCGCTACAAGGTGCCTGACTTCATCGAGATCCGCGACTCCCTGCCAATAACAGTGACCGGCAAGCTGCTGCGCCGCGAACTCAAGCAGATTGCGGCGTCGCTCACGCGGGCCGGCGCGCCGTGACCCGAGAGGCATGGCAGCGCTGGGGCGAGGACGACGAACGCGGTGCGCTCAACCACATTGGTTCAGCACAGGTGCAGCAAGCCGCAGCGCTGGTGCGGTCCGGCGGAGTTCTGAGTCTGGCGCAGCCTCTGTCACCACGCACGCCGGTGCCGCGGCATCGCGCCGGTGTTCAACACTTCATGGGACGTGATGGCGGAGACTACGCCGCGGGTGCGCGTCGCCCCGGCGGCTTCCAGTTTGCCGAGGACACGGTGGTGCTACCGTTGCACATCGGAACGCATATCGATGCGTTGTGCCACGCCTGGTATGATGACGCGTTGTACAACGGTTTTCCAGGAAGCGGTACACGCAGCACCAGCGGCGCCATGCGCTGTGGCGTCGACAAGATGGGACCTATTGTTGGTCGCGGCGTGCTGCTTGATGTCGCTGGTGTCAACGGTGATCCGCTGCGTGATGGCATTGCGATTGGGCCGGCTGATCTTGAGCACGCGGCGAAACAGGCCGGGATTGCCGTGGCCAAGGGCGATATAGTGCTGATCCGCACCGGCTGGGCGGAACACCAGGGCCGCGCGGACAGCGTTTCATTCGATGGCGAACCCGGCCTGGACCTCGACGCCGCCCTGTGGCTGGCCGAACGTGAAATCGCGGCGCTGGGCGCTGACAACTTCGCGGTCGAGGTCATTCCATTCGTGCAGGGCAAGGTGTTTCCAGTGCATCAGCGCCTCATTCGCGACTTCGGCGTACCGCTCCTGGAAGGATTGCTGCTGCACGAACTTGCGGCGATCGGCCGCCACGAGTTCCTGTTCGTTGCCAGCCCGCTGCCTGTCGTCGGCGGCACGGGCAGTCCCATCAATCCGATCGCGATCCTGTAGCACGTGACGATGCGCGCTTTGGTTCTCCGCGAACCCGGTCCCGTCGATGCGGCTCTGCACTGCGAGACGATCCCCGAACCCTCGCCAGGTCCGCGCCAGGTCGTCATTCGGGTAGCCTTCTGCGGTGTCTGTTCGCATGATGTTGCCGTGTGCATGGGACTGCTGCGCCACGGCATCAAGCTGCCTTGCGTGCCTGGGCACGAGATTGCCGGCACCGTGAGCGCCATAGGCGCGTCGGTCGATGACTTCTGCATTGGCGATCGAGTCGCCACCACGCAGCGCGAGCATGTCTGCGGGCATTGCCGCTACTGTCGCAGTGGACGCGAACCGCTATGCGCCGAGCAGGTGTTCCTCGGCGACACTCGGCTGAACGGCGGATATGCGGAGTTCGTGGTCGTGGACGCCGACAATGTCGTGCCTGTGCCCGATGACGTAGCACTCGATGCGGCAGCGATCGCGTCCTGTGCCATTGGCACGATGCTGCACGCCGTCCGCACAGTGGGCCGTATCACGCCGGGAGATCGGGTGATGGTTACCGGCGCCGGCGGAGGTCTTGGCGTGCACGGCGTGCAGCTCGCAAAACGCGCTGGCGGCTGGGTGATCGCGCAGACCTCATCGGCTGCGAAAGCAGCGGCACTCAAGGGCTACGGCGCCGATGCCGTTGTGGTCGCCCCGCGCGACGGCGACTTTTCCGCCGACGTGAAGACGGCGACCAACGGCGAAGGGGTCGACTGCGTGCTGGACACTGTAGGCACGCCGGTATTTACCTCAACGCGCCGCTC
>DASXNR010000074.1:0-4199 GCA_036494925.1 Acetobacteraceae bacterium | reverse complement strand
CGTTTCCTTTGGTGCCATTACATTTGTCCCATCGATGGCAGATCGGTAAGAATTGGGGCCTGGTCCCGGCTTGAAAACCCCCACCGGCGGCGCATTTCGCTAGGGCACCCGCGAGACATCAGTGCGAACCGGTCGGAACCTATCGAAACAGGGGTTCCGTTCGCCGGCCCGTGCGTCTATGCCGCGCGCAACGACGGGGGACTGCAAGCAATGGCTGGCGTTGACATCCTGGCATCGGCATTCAGCGGCGCGAACGCTGCGTTTCTCGGCGAGCAGTACGCGCGCTGGGCAGCCAACCCGGGCTCGGTGGACCCGACCTTCGCCGAGCTGTTCGGTGCGCTGAACGACGATGCGCGCGCGGTGCTGGAGGATGCGACCGGCGCCTCCTGGGCACCGCGCCATCCGGAGTTCGAGGACGAGGTGCGGCCAGCGGTAACCGCGGCGCCACGGCGGGCGCCCCCCGGGTCAGGTGCCCGAGGGCAGGCCACCGCGCCGCTCTCCAGCGAGCAGATCCGCGCCGCCACCATCGCCTCGCTCCGTGCGCTGATGCTGATCCGCTCCTACCGGGTGCGCGGCCATCTCGAGGCACGGCTCGATCCGCTCGGCCTGCAAATCCCTGCGCCGCACCCGGAACTGGACCCGCGCTCGTACGGCTTTACCGACGCCGATCTCGACCGGCCGATCTTCATCGACAACGTGCTGGGCCGCGAGACCGCCAGCCTGCGGGAAATCGTCACCATCCTGCGCGACACCTATTGCGGCTCGATCGGCGTCGAGTTCATGCACATCCAGGACCCCGACCAGAAGTCCTGGATCCAGCGCCGGGTGGAAGGCGCGCCGTGGCGCACCGAATTCGGTGCGGAGGAGAAGCGCCGCATCCTGCACCAGCTCACCGAGGCGGAAGGCTTCGAGGTGTTCTGCCAGAAGCGCTACGTCACCACCAAGCGGTTCGGGCTGGAGGGCGGCGAGGTCACCATCCCGGCGCTGCACACCATCATCGAGACGGTGGCGCAGTCCGGCGTTGTCGAGATTGCCATCGGCATGCCGCATCGCGGCCGGCTCAACACGCTGGTCAACGTGGTGCGCAAGCCGTTCACCGCGGTGTTCTCCGAGTTCGGCGGCGGCAGCTTCAAGCCCGACGACGTGCAAGGCTCGGGCGATGTGAAGTACCACCTCGGCACCTCGACCGACGTCGACATCGCCGGACACAGCGTGCATCTGTCGTTGCAGCCCAATCCGTCGCACCTTGAGGCGGTCAACCCGGTCGTCGTGGGCAAGGTGCGCGCGCGGCAGGACACCGCCGGCGACACCCAGCGGCGCAGCTCGGTGATGGCGATCCTGATGCACGGCGACGCGGCGTTCGCCGGCCAGGGGCTGGTGTACGAGACGCTGGCGATGAGCCAGCTCATCGGCTACCGCACCGGCGGCACCGTGCATCTGATCGTCAACAACCAGATCGGCTTCACCACGGTGGCAGCGCATGCCTATTCGGGCCTTTACTGCACCGACGTGGCGAAATCGATCCAGGCGCCGATCCTGCACGTCAACGGCGACGATCCCGAGGCGGTGATGTTCTGCGCCCGCATGGCGGCCGAGTTCCGCATGCGTTTCGCCGCCGACATCGTGCTGGACATCGTCTGCTATCGCCGGCACGGCCACAACGAGACCGATGAGCCGGCGTTCACCCAGCCGGAGATGTACCGCGCGATCAGCAAGACCAAGACCACGCGCACGCTGTATGCCGAACGCCTGGCAGCCGAGGGCGTGGTGCCCGCGGCGGAAGCGCAGGCGATGTGGGACGAGTTCCAGACCGCGATGGAAGCGGCCAATCAGGCCGCGCAGGCCTACAAGCCGAACAAGGCGGACTGGTTGGAGGGCCACTGGTCGGGTTTCCACGCCGCCGATACGGATTTCGAGCGGCAGGAGGAATCCACCGCGGTCCCCGCAGCCGTGCTGAAGCAGATCGGCACGGCGTTGTCGCGCACTCCCGCCGGCTTCGCGGTACACCCGCGCATCGCCCGCCAGCTCGAGGCCAAGCAGGCGATGCTGGACTCCGGTCACGGCATCGACTGGGCCACCGGCGAGGCGCTGGCATTCGGTTCGCTGCTGCTGGAAGGCAGCCGGGTGCGCCTGTCCGGCGAGGACTCGCAGCGCGGCACCTTCAGCCATCGCCACGCGGTGCTGATCGACCAGACCAACCAGCACGAATATATCCCGCTGAACAACATCGCGTCGGACCAGGCGAAGATCGAGATCTACAACTCGCTGCTGTCCGAGGCGGGCGTGCTGGGCTTCGAGTACGGCTACTCGCTGGCCGATCCGCGCACACTGGTGCTTTGGGAGGCACAGTTCGGCGACTTCGCCAACGGCGCTCAGCCGATCATCGATCAGTTCATCGCCTCGGGCGAGACCAAGTGGCTGCGCATGTCCGGCGTGGTCCTGTTGCTGCCGCACGGCTACGAAGGCCAGGGACCGGAACACTCCTCGGCGCGCATCGAACGCTATCTGCAGCTTTGCGCCGAACGCAACATGTGGGTGTGCAACCCGACCACGCCGGCGAGTTATTTCCACGCGCTGCGCCGGCAGTTGCACCGGAATTTCCGCAAGCCAGCGGTGATCTTCACCCCCAAGTCGCTGCTGCGGCACAAGCTGGCGGTGTCGGCGGTAGCCGAGTTGAGCGAAGGCCGCTTCCAGTTCGTCATCCCGGAAACCGAAGCCATCGCCCCGCCCGAGCTGGTGCGCCGCGTGGTGATCTGCAGCGGCAAGGTGTACTACGATCTGCTGACGGAACGTCAGACCCGGGGGATCGACGACATCGCCATCCTGCGGCTCGAACAGCCCTATCCGTTCCCGGAGCACACGCTGGGCCGCCTGCTGGCGCCGTACCGCAATGCCGATGTGGTCTGGTGCCAGGAGGAGCCGGAGAACATGGGTGCCTGGAACTTTGTCGATCGGCGGATCGAGAAGGTGCTGGGGCGGCTTGACGGCAAGGCGCAGCGTCCGACCTATGCGGGCCGAGAGGCCGCGGCGAGCCCGGCGACCGGATCGGCGCGCATGCATCAGATCGAACAGGCGGCGCTGGTGGCCGCCGCGCTGGGCATCGGCTGAGCAGGAATCGGGGATCCGTCGATGGCGACCGAGATCAAGGTGCCCACACTGGGCGAAAGCGTCACCTCGGCCACCGTGGCACGATGGATGAAGCACGAAGGCGATGTGGTCGCCGTCGACGAACCGCTGGTGGAACTGGAGACCGACAAGGTCACGGTCGAAGTCGGCGCCCCGTCCGCCGGCGTGCTGAGTTCGATCGTTGCGCCGGAGGGCAGCGAGGTCCCGGTGGGCGCCTTGCTGGCGACGCTCGAGGCCGGCGGCGCATCGGCACCCGCCAGGCCGGCACAACCGGCTGCGGCGCCGCCGCCCCGGGCCGCGGCCAATCCGCCAGCCGGCGTACATCCACCGCCGCGGCCGCTCGGTCCCGTCACGCGCCCGGCGAGCGCGCCGACGCAGCCGCTGGTGTTGCCCGCCGCGGCCAGGCTGATCGAGCAGCAGCAGCTGTCGCCGGTGCAGATCGGACCCGGCAGCGGCAAGGACGGACGCATCACCAAGGGCGACGTGCTGGCGTTCCTCGAGCGTCCCGCACCGGTCGCGCCGCCGGCACCTGCCGCCAAGCCGCCGCGCGAAGCGGCGCACGGCGAGGAACGCGTGCGCATGACGCGGCTGCGGCGGACCATCGCCGCGCGGCTGAAGGAAGCACAGAACACCGCGGCGATGCTGACCACCTTCAACGAGGTGGACATGTCGGCGGTAATGGCGCTGCGCAGCGAGTACCGCGAGGCATTTGAGAAGAAGCACGACGGCGTCCGCCTCGGCTTCATGTCGTTCTTCGTCAAGGCCTGCGTCACCGCGCTGAAGGAGTTCCCCCCGGTCAACGCCGAGATCGACGGCGAGGACCTCGTCTACAAGAACTTCGTTCATATGGGCATCGCGGTGGGTGGTCCGGCGGGCCTCGTGGTGCCGGTGATCCGCGACGTCGATGCGATGAGCTTAGGCGAGATCGAACACGCCATCGCCGACGTCGGCCGCCGTGTGCGCGACGGGGCGCTGAAGCTGGAAGAGCTGACCGGGGGGACGTTCAGCATCACCAATGGCGGCGTATACGGCTCGCTGATGTCCACGCCGATCCTGAACCCGCCGCAAGCGGG
>DASXNR010000073.1:0-5447 GCA_036494925.1 Acetobacteraceae bacterium | reverse complement strand
CGGTGGCTGCATGGACGCAGACTCTCGGCAAGATGGAAGTGTTCGCGGCGGCGAAGCGCTACCGCATTCCGTGTGCGCCGGTGCGCACGGTGCCCGAGGTGATGAACGATCCGCACATGCACGGCCGCGGCATGCTGGAGCGGATCGATCATCCCGAGCTCGGCAACATTGTCGTACCGACGACGCCCTTGCGGCTGCACGGTGCCGAACGCGTAAAGACGCAGCCGAGCCCGACGATCGGACAGCACAATGCCGAGGTCTATGGCGGCTGGCTGGGGCTTTCGGCCAGCGAGATCGACTCGCTGAGGGCGGAAGGTGTCATCTGACCTGCGCCCTGTCGCCAGAGCACCTTGAGCACGACAGGCAGCGACCGATCGTCCGGCTAGCCAGGCGAACAAATTGCCCGCCGGGCGAAACCTGTGTCACGGCTTGCGCCTCGGTGCGCGGAGTTCCACCTTCCCGGCCGAAACGCGGGAGATTTCCATGACCAAGGTGGCGGTGCTCGACGACTGGCAGGGCGTGGCGAAGACCAGCGCGGACTGGTCGCCGTTGCAGTCGCGTGCCGAGGTCGTGTTCTTCCCCAGGGCATTCGACAACGAGGACGATGCCGCGCGCCAGCTTGCCGACTTCGACATCGTGCTGTCGATGCGTGAGCGCACGCCGCTGCCTGCTTCGCTGATCAACCGCCTGCCCAAGCTGCGCATGCTTGGGATGACCGGCGCGCGCAATGCCTCGCTGGACACGGCGGCCTGCACCGCGCGCGGCGTGGTGGTGTGCAACACCCAGGGCGGCGGCAACACCGAGGCCGCCACCGCCGAGTTGGCGCTTGGCCTGCTGATTGCCGCGGCGCGCGCCATCCATGTCGGCGATGCCAACATCCGTGCCGGAAAGTTCCAGGAGGGCGTGCCGGTCGGCTACGCGCTCGCCGGCAAGACGATGGGCTTGATCGGGCTGGGGCGGCTCGGCTCGCACATGGCGCGCTACTGCAAGGCGCTGAACATGAACCTGCTGGCCTGGAGCCAGAACCTGACGCCGGACCGCGCGCAGGCGGCCGGAGCCGCGATGGTGTCCAAGCAGGATCTGCTGTCGCGGTCCGATGCGGTCAGCATCCATCTCGTGCTGTCGGACCGCACGCGGGGCCTGATCGGCGCGACGGACCTCGGGCACATGAAGCCGGGCGCGATCCTGGTGAACACCTCGCGCGGTCCGATCGTCGACGAGAAGGCGCTGATCGAGGCGGTCCAGGCACACCGGATCGTCGCGGCGCTCGACGTGTTCGACCGCGAGCCGCTGCCGGCCAACCATCCGTTGCGCACCGCCGCAAACGTGGTGATGACGCCGCATCTGGGCTACGGCGTGCAGGAGACGTGGGTGAGCTTCTATCCGCAGAGCGTGGAGAACGCGCTGGCCTTCCTCGACGGCAAGCCGGTACGGGTCACCAACCCGGAGGCGCTGACCAAACGCTGATCGGTGAGAAAGCCTCTGCCGGCCGCTCCCTCTCGACCGGGCAGGACTGATCGCCTAACCTTGGGCCTTCCAGTCTGGACCGGCGTTGGACCGGGCCGGTCAACGCGCGCAAACATCGGGAGCAGGAATGCCAACGCTCAATTACGCCGCCCCCTCGACGGTCGACGAGGCCGTCAAACTGCTGGCCGGGGCTTCCGGTCTGGCGAAGGTCCTGTCGGGCGGGACCGACCTTTTGGTGCAGATGCGGTCGGGCCGGATGAAGCCGGACCTGATCGTGGACACCAAGATGATCCCCGGCATCATCGGCATCCGTGAGGAAGGCGGCAGCTTCGTGGTCGGCGCCGCGACACCGGGCGCCGTGGTCGAGGCCCATGCCGGTATGAACAAGGCCTGGCCCGGCGTGGTCGAGGCGCTCGATCTGATCGGTTCGACCCAGATTCAGGGCCGCTGCTCGCTTGCCGGCAATCTGTGCAACGCCTCGCCGGCCGCCGACAGCGTGCCGGCGCTGTACGCCGCCGGCGCGATCGCCGTGGTGGTGGGCGGCAAGGGCCGCCGCGAAGTGCCGGTGGAGCAGATTCCCACCGCGCCCGGCCGCACCTCGCTGGCCAAGGACGAGTTCATCCTGGAGTTCAAGTTCCCGCCGCGGCCGCCGCGCTCGGGGGACGCCTATCTGCGGTTCATTCCGCGCACGGAAATGGACATCGCCGTGGTCGGCTGCGGCATCAGCGTGACGCTGAACGAGCAGGGCGTCTGCACCGCCGCTCGCGTCGGGCTTGGCGCGGTGGCGCCCACGGTGCTGCTGGTGAAGGACGCGGCCGATGCGCTGATCGGCCACACGCTCGATGCCGACACACTGGGAAAACTGGATGCGGCGGCGCGCGCGGCGTGCAAGCCGATCAACGACAAGCGCGGAACCATCGAATACCGCACCAAGGTGGCCGGCGTGCTGGCACGCCGCGTGGCCGCCATCGCATTCGACCGCGCCATGGGCAAATCGCAAGGGAAGACTCACTGATATGAGCAAGCATCACGTATCCACCACCATTAACGGAGAGCCGGTGGAGTTCCTGTGCGAGACGCAGCAGACCATGCTGGACACGCTGCGCGACGTATTGGGACTGACCGGCAGCAAGGAAGGCTGCGCCTCGGGCGACTGCGGCGCGTGCACGATCATCCTGGACGGCAAGATCGTCTGCTCATGCCTGATGCTGGGCGTCGAGGCCGAGGGCAAGACAATCACCACCATCGAGGGCATCGCGCAGGGCGATCATCTGCACCCGGTGCAACAGAAGTTTCTTGAGCACGCGGCGCTGCAATGTGGCTTCTGCACGCCCGGGTTCATCGTGGCGGCGAAGGCGCTGCTCGACGAGAACCCGAACCCGACGGAGACCGAGGCGCGCTACTGGCTCGCCGGCAATCTCTGCCGCTGCACCGGTTACGACAAGATCATCCGCGCCGTGATGGACGCCGCCGCCGACATGCGAGGAGCAGCCCAATGAACTACCTAGGCACCGATTTGAGAGTTGTCGGCACCCGTCCGGTCCGTCCCGACGGCGTCGACAAGGTCACCGGCCGCGCCCAGTTCGGCGCGGACATGGTCATGCCCGGCATGCTGTGGGGCAAGGTGAAGCGCTCGCCGCACGCGCACGCGCGCATCGTGTCGATCGACGCGTCGAAGGCGCTGAAGCTGCCGGGCGTGCGCGCGGTGATCACCGCCGCCGACCTGCCGAACATCGAATCGGAAGAGGCGTTCGTCGGCGAGGGGCCGATGAATTTCCGCGATCTGTCGCGCAACTGCATGGCGCGCGACAAGGCGCTGTATGAGGGGCACGCGGTCGCCGCGGTGTGCGCCATTTCGCAGGCGATCTGCGACGAGGCGCTAGAGCTGATCGACGTGAAGTACGACGTGCTGCCCTATGTCATCGACGTCGAGGACGCGATGAAGGACGACGCGCCGGTGCTGCACGAGGACCTGTTCACTGCGAACGTCGAGCCGAAGCCGACCAAGCCGTCCAACATCGCCAAGCGGGTCTACTTCAACAAGGGCGATGTCGAGGCCGGCTTCAAGCAGGCCGACGTGATCGTCGAGGGCCGCTACACCACCGAGCCGGTGCACCAGGCGTATATCGAGCCGCATGCCTGCCTGTGCTCGTACGGCGCCGACGGCCAGTGCACGGTGTTCAGCTCCAGCCAGGGCCACTTCATGGTGCGGTCCTATGTGGCGAAGCTGCTGGGGATCGACATCTCCAACATCCGCTGCACCCCGGCCGAGATCGGCGGCGGCTTCGGGGGCAAGACGCTGGTGTATCTGGAGCCGCTGGCGCTCGCGCTGTCGAAGAAGTGCGGCCGCCCGGTGAAGATGCAAATGACGCGCGAGGAGGTGTTCCGCGCCTCCGGGCCGACCTCGGGCGCGACCATGGAGGTGAAGCTCGGCGCCAAGAAGGACGGCACCATCGTGGCCGCGAAGCACGTGCTGAAGTACCAGGCCGGCGCGTTCCCCGGCTCGCCGATCCAGCCCGGCTGCATGTGCGGCTTCGCGATGTACGACCTGCCGAACATCGAGGTACTCGGCTACGACGTGGTCAGCAACCGGCCGAAGGTTGCGGCCTATCGCGCACCCGGCGCGCCGATCGCCTCGTTCGCGGTGGAATGCGCGCTCGACGACCTGGCGCGCAAGCTGGGCATGGACCCGATCGAGATCCGCGAGAAGAACGGCGCCAAGAGCGGCACCAAGACGCACTACGGGCCGACCCATCAGAACATCGGCTACCTTGCCACGCTGGAAGCGGCGAAGAACAGCGCGCACTGGAAGTCGCCGCTGAAGCCGGGCCAGGGACGCGGCATCGCCACCGGGTTCTGGTTCAACATCGGCGGCGAATCCTCGGCCGCGGTCCACGTGGCGGAGGACGGCACCGTGGTCGCGGTGTCGGGCAGCCCCGACATCGGCGGCTCGCGCGCCTCGATCGGCATGATGGTGGCCGAGGCACTGCAGATCCCCGCCGAGAAGGTGCGGACGATCGTGGCCGATACTGCCTCGATCGGCTTCACCCACGTCACCGGCGGCAGCCGCGTGACCTTCGCTACCGGCATGGCGGCGACCATGGCGGCCGAGAAGGTGGTGGACCAGCTCAAGCAGCGCGCCGCGATGATCTGGGACATCACCCCCGACGCGGTGGACTGGCGCGACGGCCAGGCGTTCCCGGCCGGCACCAACGCCGGCGCGTTCGAGCCGCTGAGCCTCGCCGAAATCGCGCTGAAGGCGGCGCGCACCGGCGGCCCGGTGACGTCCGAGGTGTCGGTGAACGCCCAGGGCGCCGGCCCCGGCTTCGGCGCGCATATCTGCGACGTGGAAGTGGACAAGGAGACCGGCCAGGTCACCATCGTCCGCTACACCGCGGTGCAGGATGTCGGCCGTGCCATCCACCCGTCCTACGTGGAAGGCCAGATCCAGGGCGGCGCCGTGCAGGGCATCGGCTGGGCGCTGAACGAGGAGTACATCTACGACAAGGACGGCAGGATGGATAACCCGGGCTTCCTCGACTATCGCTGCCCGGTGGCCTCCGACCTGCCGATGATCGAGGCGATCCTGGTCGAGGTTCCCAACCCGCGCCACCCGTTCGGCGCGCGCGGGGTGGGCGAGGTGCCGATCATCCCGCCGATGGCCGCGGTGGGCAACGCGATCCGCGACGCGATCGGGCTGCGGATGGCGAGCCTGCCGATGTCGCCGCCGAAGGTCCGCAAGGCGCTGGACGTGGCGAACGGCGACGATTGAGACGCGTGGAACCACGGATGAACATGGATCAACACGGATGGCGTGGAGCGCCTGCGCCCATCAGTGTTGGTCCGGGTTCATCCGTGGTTCGATCTTCTGTTTGCTGAGCCATGCCCAAGGTAACCATCACCGGCGACGCCGGCCGGCGGTTCACCGGCGGCAAGGCTGAGCTCGAGGTCGCTGCCACCACCTTCCGGCGCCTGGTGCT
>DASXNR010000072.1:0-18935 GCA_036494925.1 Acetobacteraceae bacterium | reverse complement strand
CGCCTCGGGCGTACGCAGGACCGCAGTGGGTGGAACTCTGACATAGTGGCGGATGCAAATCTCAAGGTAAGGTGGCCAATAACTACCACTGACTCAGGTAAAGTGCGGACGGATGGATACGCCCCGCAACCTCCAAGCAGGTGCTTTTGCCGGAACTGCCGAAGCATATTTTCGCTATCGACCGCCATATCCCAAGGCACTCCTGGCGAGCCTTGTCACCCAAGCGCACCTGCCGGGGTCGGCCGTTCTTCTTGACCTGGCCTGCGGACCGGGACGTGTGACGCTGGACCTCGCAGCCTCCTTTGAGCATGTGCACGCGATCGATCTTGAAACAGAGATGATCGAGGTAGGCCGCCGCGAAGCCGCGCGTCGAGGCGTTCGAAACGTTGAGTGGCGTGTTGGGAGGGCGGAGGAAGTGTCGATTGCTGCAGAGTCGGTTGACCTCATCACCATAGGCGAAGCTTTCCATCGCCTAGACCAGGTGGCGATTATCGAGAACGCGCTTGACTGGCTGAAGCCCGATGGCTGCATCGCCATTCTTGGAACGTATAGCATCCTCGCCGGTGGCGAGGCGTGGAAGGAGACGGTGCGAGCGGTGGCTCGGCACTGGATGACGCGAGCATTCCCGGCGGGCTGGGCGGATGCTCGGCCAGGTGCGGCGGTCAGACCGGATGCATTCAAACTCCTTCTGCTCGGCGCAGGCTTCACCGACGTGGAGATCAGATCCTTCGTGGAGCCACGCGATTGGACGTTCGACGAGATCGTTGGTTATCTGCGATCTACCTCTGTTTGCTCCAAGGGGGCGCTCGGCGATCTGTTTCCGAACTTCGAAGCGGGCTTGAAGGAGGCGCTCAGACCCGCCGAAGGATACTTGTTCCGTGAGCGGTTGCGATGCGGTTTTACGATGGGGCGAAAACAGACTGATCCGCACCCACCGCACTTTGCGCTCCGGCAGGATTGAACAGCGGAAATGTCGGCTTCGGGTCGACTCCGGCCGTTCGCCAGTTTGCCAATGAATGACCGGGTCGGGTGGTCTTCTGCCAGTCCGCTTCCGGGCCGGGCATGCAGCAACCGGACGTTCGGCTCACGGCAGGGACTGGCCGAAACCGGACTGACCGCTCTGAGGTGACCGATAGTGAAAAGCGGGTGTACCCATCCGCACATTCAGATCCGACGATCTTAACCGCCGATTTGGCCGCAGCAACAGCCTCGCTTGGGCAGCAATCGGCCCGCACTATCCATTCGAGCCTGGTTTTGGCGGGCACTTGATACAAAGCGGCGCACAGTGCCCGAATAGGGCATTCTAACCCTACTTGGCTCCCCTTCCTCATTTCAGGTCTCGATGAGAATGGGCAGGTCGAGCAACGGCCCGTATTGCTGGCTCCCGAAGATGTCCGCATCGCCAGGGCTGCCGCTCGGCAGCGCGCGTTTGATGGTGAACTTGATTGCTAACGCCGGATCGAACGCCACGTGATCGGTGATCCGATCGGGCGGAATTCCGAAGACCCGGCAGACGGCTTCGCGTGACAGTGCGCCGCTACGGCAAACGGCATCGTAATCGGCACGGCGCGCGAAGATCACGTCGAAGGTGATCCGGTCGACGCCCGCGTTCTTGCTGCGGATCGTCTTCGCAAGGTCGAACAGCCGGTGTGCAGTCATACGCCCGCCTCCGTCATGCCGGTGCGGAACAACGCCATCGGATCGTCCACCCGCATCGTGTGGTTGATCGTCCAGCGGAACGCCGGGCTTGCCTGCATTACCTCGTCGAACGCGAAGGCGACGCCGCCCGCGGTTCCCTTCACCTGCGGCAGCCGCGCGTAGAACATTTGCCGCAGCCCTGTCATGCACACCTCGCGCGCCATCTCGGTGGTGGGTGCCACGCCCTGCACGACGATGCATAACTCGTGACCCGGCCGGTTGCGCAGCGGCTCCAGCGCGCCCATCACGCCGTCGCGGCCATAGACCGTGTAGTGCAGCGAATAGCCGGTCTCGCCGAACCGCTCGGCGGTCTGCCGGCGTGCCCAGTCCATCACGGCGTCGATGTTGGCGATGGTGTAGGGATCGCGCACGCCGACCATGCCGACGAAGCGCTCGCCCAGCTTGCCGGCACCCTCCAACTTCACACGCAAATCCTCGGCCGGCACGAAGCGCGGGCCGGTGACGCGGCAGGTGCGGTCATCGTACTGCTCATAGACGCAATCGCGCATGTCGATGTGGCCGCCCAGGAAGTGTTCGTAGAACGGATTGCTGCGCTCATACATCGCGTGCCCGGCAACCGAGGCGACGGTGCAGCGCTGCGCCGGCAGCAGCGCCGTCACCTTGACGTCGTCCATGGTGATCTCGCCCAGCACCGACTCCTTGCCCGCGTAGGGCTCGGCACAGAATGAGGCGCATTCGAGAATCTTGCCGTAATAGTAGGACAGCGCCTCTGGAAATCCGGCGCGCAGAGCCGGGGCTGCAAAAATCGCACAGTCGCTGCTGCGTCCGCCGATGATGACGTCGGCGCCGGCTTCGAGCAGCGCGAGATAGGGATGCACGCCGGCCACCGCCACTACGCGGTCGGTCGCCGCGAGCGTGTCGGCATCCAGTGCATTGCGTCCGTCGAGGCCGTCGATGCTCTCGCCATCCGCCATGCGCTCCGCGATCAGGTCTTTCGGCACCTCGGAATGAAACCAGCCCAGGCGGAATTTCGGCAGCGCGTGCTTGCGTCCGAGGTCCTGAATGATTCGCACGAACAGATCGACGCGGCTGTCGGTGCCGGTGTCGCCCGCCGAGCCGATGATCATCGGCACGCCCAGCCGCCGCGCGCCCAACAACATCTTTTCCAGGTCGTGCGTCTGCCACGCCAATGGGCTGGAGGACACGTCCTCCCCAAGCGGCCCGGGCCCGATGTCGCAGGAGCCGGAATCGGCGCAGACCAGATCGGGTTCGCTGGTCAGGCCGATATCGAAGCTGCCGGTCATGATCGGGGCGAAACCGAGATGGCCGTTCGGGCAGACGATGCGCAACGTCCGGTTAGCCGATCGGCGATGCTGGATGGAGACGGTCACAACAAGACTCCTTCGTCGTCTCAGGCGGGGACCAGGAAGCAGGCTTCGGGCGGCACGGACCAGTAGACCGCCGCGCCTTCGGCCAGATCGAAGCGCGGCTGCGTGCGGGCATGGATTACCAGCGGACCGGCGGCGAGTTCGTATTGCATCGTGTCGCCGAGATAGGTCGTGTTGGCGAGTGTTGCGGCGAACGTGCCCGGCGCGGGATAGGGCGAGAGCAGAACGGCGGACGGACGAAAGCCGATGCAGGCAGGGCCCTCCGGCGCCACCCCGCGCACCGCCAGTTGCACGGCGCCGGCAAGCAGCGCCAACAGACGGCCGCCATCACGCGCGATCCGGCAAGGCAGCAAATTGCGCACGCCCATGAAGTCCGCGACGAAGCGGCTGGCGGGTGCATCATGAATTTCGGCCGGTGTGCCCGACTGCTCCACCATCCCGTCGCGCATCACCACGATGCGGTCGGACAGCACGAGCGCCTCGTCCTGGTCGTGTGTCACGTAGATCGCGGTAAGGCCGAGATGCCGTTGCAGCGCCTTGAATTCGGCGCGCATCGCAAGGCGCAGCTGCGCGTCCAGATTGGACAGCGGCTCATCCAGCAGAATCACGCCAGGATTGCAGGCGATCGACCGCGCCAGTGCGACACGCTGCTGCTGGCCGCCCGACAGAAGTGTGGCCGGACGTGCGGCGAGATGCGCGAGTCCCACCGACTCGAGACTGCGGCGAACGGCGTCGGCAATCTCGGCACGCTTTGCCCCGCGTGCGCGCAGGCCGAAAGCCACGTTTTCAAAAACCGTCATATGGGGCCAGATCGCGTAGGACTGAAACACCATCGACAGGCCCCGCCGCTCGGGCGGCAGATCGATGCCGGCGGCGGCGTCGAACACCGTGCGGCCGGCGATGGCGATGCGGCCCTCCAGCGGCGTCTCCAGGCCGGCGATGGCGCGCAAGGTCGTCGTCTTGCCGCAGCCGCTGGGGCCGAGAAGCGTGACGATCTCGCCCGCGCGTGCCTGAAGATCGAGCCCATGCACGACACGCGTCGTGCCGTGCGCAACGACCATCGCTTCGATTGTCAGCGCAGCACTCGCAGCCTTGATCGGCAACGTCACGGTCATGCGATCGCCGCATCCCGCCGCGCCCGCAGCAGCAGCCCGACAACGAAGAAGCCCACGACTAGCTGCACAAACCCGAGGGCGGCGACATCGCTGGCATTGCCGTTTTCCCAAAGATCGAACACCGCGACCGAGAGCACGACACTGCGGCTGGAATACAGCAGGATCGAGGAACTGACTTCCTGCATCGCCATCACGAACAGCAGCGCCCAGGCGGCGATGACGGTGGGACGCAGCAACGGCAGCGTGACGCGGCGCATCGCGTGCAGCCATGTCGCGCCAGAGACGCGCGCTGCCTCGTCGAGCTCGGGGTGCAGCTGGCGTAGCGCCGCACTCGCGGCGCGCACACCGAACGGCAGATAATGCGTGACATAGGCGATCAGCAGGATCGCCAACGTCCCGTAGATCGGCAGCGGCACCCGTACATAAACCCACAGCAGGCCGAGCGCGAACACCATCGCCGGCATGCTCAGCGGCAGCATGCTGAGATGATCGAGCAGCGGCCGCCCGGGTCCGCGCCCGCGCAGCACGACCCAGGCGACAGCGATGCTGATCAGACAAACCAGCGTCGCGGTCAGCGCGCCGAGCAGGATGGAATTGCCGACCGCGATCCAGGTCTTCGGGTAGGCAAACAGCACGTACGTGAAATGCTCGGTGGTGAAGCGCATGAGGCTGACATTCGCGGTGGCGAAGGCAACGCTGGCGGCCCAGAGCAGTGCCGCGATCGGCAGCACGGTGGCCAATGCGACGTAAAGCCACGCGAATCCAGCGCGCCACAGCCGCGCCCGCACGGGTTTCGTGGACGGGCGGAACGCCTTGCCGGTGACGGTCGCGAAGGATCGTCCGCCCAGCAGCGCCGACTGCGCCAGCAGCAACAATACCGCGATGCCAAGCAGCAGCATGCCCCAGGCCGTCGCATCACCGATGCGCGGCGGATAGTTGTCGAGCAGTTGATAGATCTGCGTCGTCGCCACCGCGAATCCCGCCGGCAGGCCGAGCACTGCCGGCACGCTGAACATGCCGAGTGCCTGCACCATCACCAGCAACGCGGCGGCCAAAGCCGCTGGCATCAGCAGCGGCAATGTCACGTGTCGCAGCACCAGAATCGGTGCGGCACCGTGCACGCGCGCGGCCTCCAGCATGGCCGCGTCGATGCTGCGCAGCGCATCGGATATCAGCAGGAACGGCAATGGTGCGGCGGCCAGCGCCGTCACCAGCACGACGCCACATGGCGAAACGATGTTGACCGTGAGCGGCAGTCCAAGCGTGTCGCGCAGCAGCAGGTTGATCAGCCCGCTGCGCGAAGAGGCAAGCCAGCTCCACCCGATCGCGGTCAGTAGCGGCGTCAGGTACAGCGGCATCGTCACAAGCCGCTCCAGCATCGGCCCGCCGGGCACGTCGCGCGCCAGAGCCAGCGCCAATCCGCCGCCGATCAGCAGCGCGCCCGCCGTGGCGCCGAACGCCAGCAGCAGCGTGTTGCCGACGATGTCCATATGATGCAGCGGCGCGAAGCCGCCCGACGTACCGCCCACAGCGACCGTCAGCAATGGCGGCAGCACGAGTAGCGCGACCACGACAGTGGTGCCGATGGCGAGCACACGCTCGGCACGAATCGTGGCGAGCGTGCTCAGTGGAATAACGCGTCGAAATGCTGCGGAAAGGCAGCACTCGCCTTCAGATAGTCGTCCAGGTCGGTGGGCAGCAGCGGATGCGTCTCGGCGAGCGGCTTCTGGCCGGCTGGCGGCGCCACATCCGGACGCATCGAATACATGCCGTACAACTCCGTATCCAGCAGGCGCTGGCCTTCCTGCGACAGGATGAAGTCGATGAACAGCTTCGCGGCATTGGGATGCGGTGCGCCGGCTATGATGCCGACCGGCGCCAGCGTCAGCGGCATCCCCTCGGCCGGATAAACCGCGACCAGGCCGGCCTGCTCGGCCGCCGGGCCGAAGCCGCGCCAGTGATCCAGCGCAGCACCCAACAGAACCTCGCCGCGCGTGATGCCGTCGACCATCTGCGCGCCGGTTGCCATCACAACCGGCTTCTGCGCGGCGAACTTGGTGATGTAGTCAGGGCCGAGCGCGCGCTCCAACAGATAGGTCCAATTGAACTGCGTGCCGGCCGCGGCGTTCTGGATCGCCATCTTGCGGTCGGCAAAGCGCGGCAGCAGCAGATCGCTCCAGGATTTCGGCGCATCGGGTGGCGTCATAACGTTCTTGTTGTAGACAGGGATCACACCGATCGCCTGCGACGCTGCCCAGTAGCCGTCCTGCTTGGCACCGGCGGGAAACGCCGCGTATTCGGGCGACACGTACTGCATGATCTTGCCATCGTGCGTCATCTGCACCCACGCCGCGACGTTCGCCGCCAGCATCACGTCGAAGCTGACGTGCTTGGCGTCGATCTCGGCATTGACGCGCGCAAGCACGCGCCCCGTCGGCGCCGAGAAGAAGCCCGAGGCGATCTCCAGGAACGGATATTTCGCGTGGAACGCCGCCATGAATTTCTGGAAATTCTCGCCGGGCGCCGAATCTGCAACGTTGAGCGTGCCTTCAGAGCGAGCCGCCTCGACCACCGCCGGATCCGCGGCGCGTGCGGGCTCGTGGCCGAACGCGAACGCCAGCAGCGGCACCAGTGCCAGGCAGCGGAACAGTGCTGTGTGGAGTTGCATGCGTGGCTCCTTCCGGGCTGATGGTACTGGCGGCGGTGCTCGCCGCGTCGGCGCGGCTGCTCCGGAATTCGATGATCTGGCGATAGCGGTCCGGCCGGCAGAACACCTGCGCGTGCTCGATCGCGTTGCCGTCGCGTGCGAGGAACGTGCGCTCCAGCCGCAGCAGCGGTGTCCCGGGATCGACGCCCAGCCGGCGTGCGATAGCGGCCGGTGCGGCAATCGCGCCTGCGATCTGGATCGCCTTGAACACCGCCAGTGCGTTGGCTGAAGCGACCATGCCAACGAACGCGTCCTCGCCCACGCGCGTGCGCCAGTCGCGCGGCAGCGCCTTCGCCAGATGGCCGGGAATGTGGATCACCGAATAGGCGTAGGGCAGATCATCGGCGGTGCGGCTGACGCGGATGCGCAGCGCCGGCGCGGCGTCGGCAAGGCCCAGCGCGCGCGCCACCGGCCGATCGCATGTTACCTCGACGGCATCGATAACGGTGGGGGGGCTGGGAAAGCCGCTGCGCACGATGTCGTCCAGTGAGGTGAGCATCCAGGTGCCCGCACCCTCGGGTCGGGCCACGACGAAAGTGCCACGTCCACGAAAGCGTTCGACGATACCGTCGGCGACCAGCACGTCCACCGCTGCGCGCACGGTGAACCGGCTGGCCGAAAAGGCCTGCATCAGTTCCTCGTCGGTGGGGATGCGGTCGCCCACGCCCCACTCCCCGCGTATCAGCCGCGCGCGCAGGGCGGACAGGATTTGCAAATAGGCCGGAAGTTCCAAGCGCCGGAGCCTGTAGGTCGTAAAGGACGGTGGATCGTCAACCTATTGTCCGGACAAAGTCAACATCGGTGTACCCTCTAGCGCTGCTCGGGATTGCTGCCAGTCATGTCGTCATTTCTCAAAAGTACGGTCGACGCCGGACGACCGACATGACGTCCGCTTTCGAGAAGCGACCAGCTACAGCTGTACGACCGCCGTGGGCGCGATGCCGCCTCTGCCGGGCGGCTCGGAGTGTCCGCTCCTGAGATAGAGCGATGGACAATTCTATGACGGGGTTGGGTGGTCTTCTGCCAGTCCGCTTCCGGACCGGGCATGCAGCAACCGGACGTTCGGCTCACGGCAGGGACTGGCCGGAAGGAGACGTTCCGCTTTCAGCCGCTGAACCGCTCGAGCGAACCCCGGTTGAGGTAACCATATATGTACAGCTTCAGCAGATCCGCCGCCGCATACCCGGTGCGACCCGTCGCCTCGGCCACAGTCCGGTCAAATCCGGCCGCCACAAGGTCGAGTTTGTCGACAAAGGCATCGATAAACCGCACCGGGTTGTCGCTGCTGACATAATCATCCACCGACTCTGGCAGGAGCAGCGTCTGGGAACGATCGTGACCGGGGATGTATGCCATGCGCGGAGTTTATTCACTTGTCGGTCGCGCCGGAATCCGGTCAGGCAGAGTTTTCACACGGTCTGCAGGACTTATGAATGCCGGCGATTCGCCCGTCGGGCTGCATTGCAAAGGCCCTGGGTAGGAAGCGATCCGCGCGCACTGTAGCGTAAGCGGGTTATGTCCTGGAAGAATGAGACCGCGTGTGAGTGCAGCTAGAGCCTCGGTTCTGCCCGCAACATTGGCCCCGCTCCGGAACCCAATTTTCCGTTCGATCTGGCTATCCACGCAGGTTTCGAGCCTCGGCTGGCTGATACAAACGGTCGCCATCAGCTGGTTGATGGCGACGATTTCGACCTCCGATCTTATGGTGGCGCTGGTCCAGGCATCATCAACGCTGCCGGCTTTCGTGCTGTCCATATTCGCCGGCGCGATCGCCGACAATTTCAGCCGCCGGGCGGTCATGCTGATCGGCCGATGCGTATTCACGATCGCCTTTGCCGTCATGACGGCGCTGCTGGCGGTCGGATTGATCGATCCGTGGATGATACTTTGCCTGAGCTTCGTCGGGGGCTGCGGTATCGCGCTGGTTGATCCCGCCTGGCAGGCCTCGGTCGGCGACATCGTCGATCGCCGCGAAATCCCGGCGGCCGTCACGCTGCTCTCGGTCGGGTACAATACCATCCGCAGCGTAGGCCCCGCGCTGGGTGGCATCATCGTCGCCTCCTTCGGACCGCTGACCGCGTTCGTCCTGGGCACGGCCAGCTTTCTGGTTCCCCTGGGCGTGCTGTGGCGGATCAAGTGGGAGGGTCCCACCTCGTCCCTCCCAAGGGAGCGAATGCGAACCGCCATCTACGACGGGCTGCGCTTCACCGCGATGTCCTCGGAAATCAAGGCGACGATCACCCGGGGAACCCTGTTTGGCCTGGCCGGCATATCCATCCTGGCGCTGCTTCCCCTGGTCGTCCGCGACGTGTTGAAGCAAGGCCCGGTTGCCTATGGCACGCTGATGGGCGGGTTCGGCGTCGGCGCCTTCGCCGGCGGCATGTTCAACAGCTTGCTCCGGCGATCGGTTTCGCAGGAGCGGCTGGTCGCGCTGGCATGCCTTGCCTGCGCGGCGTGCTCGCTGTCGCTGTCGGCAACCCATTCCGTGTTGATCGCGGCTGGTTCGCTCGCTTTGGGCGGGGCCGGCTGGGTCACCGCCTGGTCCGGGCTTGGCGCGATCGTACAGATGGCGAGCCCGCGATGGATCGCCGGTCGCACGATCTCGACCTACTACGCCCTGACTTATGGCGGCATCGCCGCCGGAAGCTGGCTGTGGGGAACCGTCGCGCAGCACTATTCGGTGGCCTGGGCGATGGCCGGTTCAGGCGGGGCCATGCTGCTGGTCGCCGCAACCGGGCTCTGGTTGCCGATCCGCGAAAGCCGCGAACTGGAAACAGTCCCATCAGGGGACTACAGCCCACCACGCGTTGCTTTCGATTTACGACCGAGAAGTGGACCTATCGTCGCCAAGATCGAATACCATATTCAGGATGAAGATATTCCGGCGTTTCTCGGTCTCATGCGGGCACGCCGGCATGCGCAGAGCCGCGTTGGCGCTCGGTACTGGACGCTTCAGCGCAATCTGCAAGCACCTTCGCAGTGGACCGAGGCATACCGAACGCCGACCTGGGCCGATTATCTTCGTCTCAATCACCGCCTCACGACGGCAGATCAGGAGCTGAACCAGCGGCTTCTCGAACTCCACTCAGGAGCGCTGCCACCTCAGTTGACACTCAACATCGAGCGACCGACGGCCGGGATCCGGAAGTCTGACGAGTGGGGACCTCTTACCCCTCCGCTAACCCTCTAACCATCCGACGAATTACGTGGCCGTCGCTGTGCGGCCCTAGACCGCGTTGGGCAATGCCACACTGCTTGATTTACGCACGGGGCGCTAGCGCCTCGATGATGCGGCACTCCGCAACCGTGCCGTGCTGGCACTGGTCGATGGGCTGCCGCAGCTCCCCACGAAGCAAAGTCAAGTCGGCAAGCCTGGTGGGTTGATGCCGTCACATCGCTCGGCATCGTCTGGTTTCTGGTCAAGGAAGGCCGCGAGGCATGGAGCGGTGACGACTGCTGTTGCGATTGAGCGTTGTGGGCAAGATTCCGAGACTCCCGAGCTGCAAGCTTGAGAATCCGACCGTGCGAAAGGCTTGAATTTTGCACCGGCGCAGGTCCGCTTTTGGTCACCGTCGTGGCGCCGTCGCTTGACCGACGTGGGCACAGTCCTGTCCGCGCGGCAGCGCGGCAAACGTCCGTTCCGGAGATCGGTGGGGTAGCCGAGTAAGAACCGACGTGGGCCGGAAACCGGCCTTTAAGCGTGACTCCGCCGCCCGGCCAGATCAGCGCTTCCGCGTCGGCGGACGCGTCTCACTGCGAACCTATCCGAACACCCGGGCGAAGATCCGGTCCACCGCCTTCAGATGCATCCCCGCATCCATCGCCGCATCCAGTTCCGCCGCCGACACGCGCCGCGCCACCTCCGCATCCGTCAGCAGATTGTCGCGGAAGCTCCGCCCCTCCGCCGTGCCCAGCCGCTGCCACGTCGCCATCGCGTTGCGCTGCACGATGGCATAGGCATCCTCGCGCGAGATGCCGGCCCGTGTCAGCGCCAGCAGCACCTCGCCGGAATGCACCACGCCGCCGAGGCTCTCCAGGTTCGCCGCCATCCGCTCCGGATACACCACCAGCCGCTGCATCATCCCCGCCAGCCGCACCAGCGCGAAATCCAGTGCGATCGTCGCGTCGGGCGCGATCACCCGCTCGACGCTGGAGTGGCTGATGTCGCGCTCATGCCACAGTGTCACATTCTCCAGCGCCGGCACCACCGCGGCGCGCACCACGCGCGCCAGACCGGTCAGGTTCTCGCTCAGCACCGGGTTGCGCTTGTGCGGCATCGCGCTGGAACCCTTCTGGCCGGGATGGAAGAACTCTTCCGCCTCCCGCACCTCGCTGCGCTGCAGATGGCGCACCTCGGTCGCCAGCCGCTCGACACCGCCGGCGATCACCCCAAGCGTCGCGAACAACATTGCGTGGCGGTCGCGTGGGATCACCTGGGTCGAGATCGGCTCCGGCGTCAGTCCCAGCTTCGCCGCGACGTACTCTTCCACCCGCGGATCGATATGCGCGAACGTCCCCACGGCGCCGGAGATTGCCGCCACCGCCACCTCGGCGCGCGCCGCCACCAGTCGCGCGCGGTCGCGGGCAAATTCGGCAAAATGCCCGGCGAGCTTCAGGCCGAACGTGGTCGGCTCGGCATGGATGCCGTGACTGCGACCGACCGTCAGCGTGTATTTGTGCTCGATCGCGCGCGCCTTCAGCGCCGCCAGCACCGCGTCCAGGTCCTGCAGCAGCAGATCGGTCGCCTGGGTGAGCTGCACCGACAGGCAGGTGTCCAGCACATCCGAGCTGGTCATGCCCTGATGCACGAAGCGGCTGTCCTCCTCGATCGCCTCGGCCAGCCAGGTGAGGAACGCGATCACGTCATGCCGCGTCTCGCGTTCGATCGCATCGATCCGGTCGATGTCGGCCTGGCCGATGGCGGCGACCTTGGCACCGCCCCGCTCGCGGATGTTGCGCGCGGCGGTCTCGGGGATCGCGCCGACCCGCGCCATGCCCTCGGCGGCCAGCGCCTCGATCTCGAACCAGATGCGGTAGCGGTTGGCCGGCGCCCAGATGGCATCCATCGCGGGTCTGGTGTAACGCGGAACCATCGCTGCCCTGTCCCGTGCTGGTGGAAGGCCAGCTAAACCGCCGCGCCAGGTGCTGACAAGGGCCTTTGCCGCATGGACCAGATCGCACTGACCCATGACCTCGCTGCCCTGGCGCAGGTCATCCTGATCGACGTCACGCTGGCCGGGGACAACGCCATCGTGGTGGGCATGGCGGTTGCCGGCCTGCCCGACCGGCAGAAGCGCCCCGCCATCATCCTCGGCATTCTCGGCGCCACGGTTATCCGAATCGCGCTCGGCGCGATCGCGCTGCAGCTGCTGGCGGTCATCGGCCTGCTGCTGGCCGGCGGGCTGCTGCTGCTCTGGGTATGCTGGAAGATGTTCCGCGAGCTGCGCCAGACGCGCAGACACGCGAGCGGGAACGCCGCGCAACGCAAGACGCTCGGCCAGGCGATGATGCAGATCATCCTGGCCGATCTGTCGATGAGCCTCGACAACGTGCTGGCCGTGGCCGGCGCAGCCAAGGGCAGCACCTGGGTGCTGGTGCTGGGACTGCTGCTGTCGGTGGTGCTGATGGGGGTCGCTGCCAACCTGCTGGCGCGCGTGCTGGAGCGGATGCGCTGGCTCGCCTGGGCTGGCCTGCTGATCGTGCTCTACGTGGCGGTGACGATGATCTGGCATGGCGCATTCGAGGTCACCCGGGCAGTTGCGGCCTGACAGGATCTCGCCGCCAAATCCTGTCTCTCGGTTGTTCGACAGCGGGTTCCCTGGCCGGCCTTGCCTTCGGCGGCCGAGTGGTCAACGATCGGAATCCGATGCGGCGCACCGGCGGCGACCGGAGGCCTTCGCACAGCTTCGGACTGCTCGCGCCCGCCGCTGCAGCGGCTCACTGAACTGGTGATTTGGCATCGGGTCATGGCTCAGGATGGCTACCAGCATCGAGACTTTGCATTGCAGCCCCATATCCAGCGCGGCGACATGGCGCCGTGGTGGAACCAGGGCCCCCACAGATTCGTGTTCGACCAGTTTGCGGGCCGGTACATCGTGTTGAGCTTCTATCGTGGTGCTGGCGATACAGTTGGCAGCGCCGCACTCCATGCGCTCGATGAGCTGCGTGATCTGGTCGCGAATGACAAGGCCTGGCTCTTTGGTGTGTCGCTGGATTCGGATGACCATACGGTGCGTCACGTTGACGCTGTGTTCCCCTCGGTTGAATTCCTGTGGGATCCCGACGGAACGGTCTATCGGGCATACGGCATCGGACCGGGACGGATATGGATCGTCCTCGATCCCATGCTGCGGGTCATTGAAGCGATCCCATTCATGTCGGATGGATCGGACATTCGGTCTCTTGCAGATCTCATGCACGCTTTGCCGCCACCCTCCCGCTTCATCGGCTTCGACGTTCAGGCACCTGTCCTGGTGTTGCCGGACGTCTTCGAGCCCGCGTTCTGCCGCCATCTGATCGACGTCTTCGAACAGGCGGGCGGGCGGGAGAGCGGCTTCATGCAGGAAGTCGGAGGCAAGGCGGTAGAGATTTTCGATCCCGCATGGAAGCGCAGAAAGGACCACTTGATCGACGACGCAGCCTTGTTCGATGCGATAAAGGAGCGCATTTCCCGCCGCGTCGGCTTGATGATGCGGCAAGCCTTTCACTTCCAGC
Source organism: Acetobacteraceae bacterium (assembly GCA_036494925.1). GTDB lineage: Bacteria > Pseudomonadota > Alphaproteobacteria > Acetobacterales > Acetobacteraceae > JAMXLO01. The sequence goes on along the minus strand of DASXNR010000072.1, from coordinate 5,352 downwards.
TTACGCGGATCGAACGCCAACTGATCGCGCGCTACTCAGCCGGCGATGACGGTCACTTTGGTCCCCATCGCGACAATACGGTGAAGGCTACCGAACACCGGCGCTTCGCGATGTCGATCAACCTGAATGAAGACTATGAAGGCGGAGAGGTCAGTTTTCCGGAATACGGGCCGAAAGGTTTCAAGATGCCCGTCGGCGCGGCACTGATCTTCTCAGCAGCTCTGCTGCATCGCGTGAGCAAAGTCACTTCCGGGTCACGCTACGTCTTCGTCCCATTCCTGCACGACGAGGCGGCCGAGCAGGTCCGGCTGGCGAATCTGCAGTTCCTGGCGCGGCCCGCCTGAGGCGCCGATCCGGCAGGTCCCGCAACGGCCAGTGGCCGAAAACGCCGCCGGCGGGCTGCAGTCGGGAACGGCGCCATCTGCACCCGATCGCGCGGTCTTGATCCCGCAATGAACGGCCGCGCGGGAACTCACGAGAAAGCGACCGCCCCCGGTCCAATTTTCGCCACGAAATCCGGTCCCTCCTTGGCATGGCGAAACATGCACCGTAACACGGGGGAGTGAGCATCATGCCGAACCGGAGACCGATTCTGATCGTCGAGGACGACGCGACGCTGCGCAACATGCTGACGGAATATCTCGATGAGACCGGCGAATTCGTCGTAACCACCGCGGCGGACATCGATGCCGCCGACAAGGTCCTGGCCAACGACGACGCGCATTTCGATGCGGTGATCCTCGACATCGGACTGCCCGATGGCGACGGGCGCGATTATTGCGCGCGGCTGCGCCGGCAGGGACACTTCATGCCGATCCTCATGCTGACCGGCGCGATCGAGGAGACGGACGTGGTCCGCGGTCTCGATTCTGGCGCCGGCGATTACATTGCCAAGCCGTTCCGCGCCAGCGAGCTGATGGCCCGGCTGCGTGCGCAGTTGCGGGCATTCGATCGCAGCGAACAGGTGGTGTTCCCGGTCGGACCGTACACGTTCCGCCCGGCGAAGAAGCTGCTGCAGGATGCGGCAAAGAACCGGCGGATTCGCCTGACCGACAAGGAAACGGCGGTGCTGAAGTACCTGTATCGCTCCGAAGCGGCGGTGAACCGGCAGATCCTGATGCACGAGGTGTGGGGATACAATTCAGCAGTGACGACGCACACGCTGGAGACACACATCTACCGGCTGCGCCAGAAGATCGAGGTGGATCCGGCGCATCCGGCACTGCTGGTGACCGAGGGCGGCGGCTATCGCCTGCGCCCGGAGACAGCGGCCCCGATCGAGCGCTGGTGACGGGTTCGGATTGGGCCGTTGCCATCGACAACGATCCCGTCGTCATTCCCGCGCAATCGGGGCCCCAGGGCGAGATCCACGCGACAGCCCTGGGTCCCAGTTTCCGCGGGAATGACAAACGGGGGCAGCAACTCGCAATCATAACCGGCGACTCGCTTGGTTCATTCGCGAGCAGTCGCCCCGGGACCATGGTTGCCGAAGGCCAAAGAATCATGCAGATGGGCGGTAGCTTTCCGCACAACTCGCAAGGCCCTTCGGGACGATGCGCGATATCCGCTCGATCATTCGCCGGATTCTGCTGTCCGTCTTCCTGCTGGCGCTGATCGTCGGCACCGGCGCCTTCTACTTCGTGCTGCACGACCGTGCCGTCCTCCAGGCGGAGGAACAGGCACGCACGTTGCTTGCCGCTGCGCTCGCGGTGCGCGGCTACACCACCGAGCACATCCTGCCCAAGCTGTCGCATCTGGCGTCCGACAGCTTCCTGGAGGAGACCGTACCGTCGTTCGCCGCACAGACGGTGTTTCGCTCGCTGACCGGCCAATCCAAGGGCTATACCTACCATGAACCCGCGCTGAACCCGACCAGTTCGGCCGACCGCGCGTCCGCGTTCGAGATCGACCTGATCCGCCAGTTCCGCGAGCGGGATGATCTCGCCGAGCTGACCGGTGTGCACGACAGCGGGCAGGACCGGCTGTTCTACCTCGCCAAGCCGATCCGCGTGGTAAACCCGGCCTGTCTCGACTGCCACGATACGCCCGCGCGGGCACCGCCGGCGATGCTGACCCGTTACGGCGGCGCCAACGGCTTCGGCTGGCAGCTCAATGAGGTGGTCGCGATCCAGCTGCTCACGGTGCCCGTCACCCGGCAGCTCAGCGGTCTGATGGAACTGACCGCCTACCTGGCCGGCGGCCTGCTGCTGATCTTCGTGATCTGCTACGGGGCGCTGACCGTCGCGTTGGATACGCAGCTGGTGCGGCCGCTGAAATCGCTCGCGGCGGCGGCGGACACGGCGAGCGTATCCGGCGGTCCGGCGGTCGTTGCCGCCGCCGGTTCGACCGCGGAGTTGCGGGCACTCGGGCAGGCGATCGAACGCCTGCGCCGCAGCCTGGCCCGCAGCATGGCGCGCCCCGGCCGGGACGACGCCGAGCCATGAACGACGGCGCGCGCAGCTTTTCCGGCTGGCCGATCGCGCTGGCCGTGGTCGCGACCGCGGCCTGGGTTCTGTCCGCGCTCGGCCGCACCGATCCCGTGCTGGGACTGCCGGAAGCACAGGCGACACTGGATGTCGTCACGACGGTCGCGGGAGGGATCGCGGCCGTTCTGTTGCTGGCCCGGCTGGTGCTGGGCGTCGCCGCACGCCAGGCGACCGGCTTCCACCGCGCGGTCATCTACCTGGCGCTGACCTTCGTCGCGTCGTTCCTGGTGATGCGGCATTTCGGCTTCGATTTGCGCGCGGTGCTGACCACCTCCGCCATCCTCACCGCCGCGGTCGGCCTCGCCATGCAGCCCACCCTGGGCACCATGATCGCCGGCTTCGCCCTGCACTTCGACGGCATCGTGCGGCCCGGCGACGGCATCATGCGCGACGGCGAGCTGTTGCGCGTCGATTCGCTGAACTGGCGCTCGGTCACCGCGGTGCGCACCAGCAGGACGCTGGTGATCTTCCCGAACAGTCAGATCTCCGATCACATCACCGAGGTGATCCGCGGCGGCACATCGCTGCGCGTGACCAGCACCTTCTACGCGCCGCTCAGCGTGCCGCCGCAGCGGCTCACCGCGCTGGTCACCGACGCGGTGTCGGACTTCGCGCTGGTCGACGCGACCCAGCCGGTGGCGGTGGGGCCGCTCGGGTTCGAGCTGGCGCACGCCGCGATGCAGTACCGGCTGCGCTATTCCATCCTCAACCCGTTCGAGCGGGCCGAGATCGAGATGGAACTGCTGCGGCGCATCTGGTACGTGTTCCAGCGCAACGACATCCTGCTGCCGGTGTCGCGTCTGTTCGGCGAGCAGCGCGGGCTTGCTGTGCCGACCATCGAGCCGCGGGTGCTGGGCGGGTGGACGCGCACTGCGTTGGCCGCGGGCGGTGCCGCTGATCTGGACCTCGATGCGACGACCGCCGCGGACCTGCTGCCACGCGAAGGCCGGTTGCTGCTGTATGCCCCGGATGAACGGATCATCCTCCCCGACGGCCTGGACGACTGGCGCTTCCTGCTGGTGCATGGCGAGGCGGTGGACTCCCACGAATACGGTCTCGACGTGGCGGATCCGCAGCGGCCCTCGCTGCCTGCCTGGTCGCTCGGCCCCGACGCCTCGGTGCGCCGCGTGGCGGAGCGCCTGGCGCGACACATCGGTCCCTACGCGGAAATAGTCGTGCGCCGCGCCGCGCGCGCCACGTCGGATCTGGCCGCCTTGTGCCAGGCGGTTGCGACCGAGATCGAGGACCCGACCGAGCGTGCGGGTTTCCTGGCCGAAGTCACGCCGCAAGGCGGCGCGCGTTACAGCCCTGGGCTGGTATTCCACGCCCGCCGCAATGCGGCCGGCGCCTTGATCTGCCATCTGGCGTTGCGTGCCCTGGGCGAGGTCGCGGTGTTGGGCGTTCGCCCCGGATTGCTGGAGGCGGACCGACGCGCGGCGAACTGAGCGGGGCGCACGCTGACACGAAGTCCCCGACGTCCTATCTTCCCGGCAGAGAAGGAGGAAACCGCCATGCTGAACCCGACCTCTCCGCTGCCACTCGCCGACCCGACGCTGTTCCGACAGGCCAACTGCATCGACGGCAAATGGGTGCAGGCCGACAGCGGCCGCACCATCGTGGTGAAGAACCCCGCGACCGGAGAGGCGATCGGCGAGGTCCCGGCGCTGGGTGCCGCCGAGACGCGCCGTGCCATCGAGGCGGCGCACCGCGCACAGGCCGGCTGGCGCGCCATGCTGGCCAAGGACCGTGCGGCGATCCTGCGCAAAATCAACGACCTGATGCTGGCGAACGCCGAGGATCTGGCGGTGATCATGACCGCCGAACAGGGCAAGCCGCTGGCGGAAAGCAAAGGCGAGATCGCCTACGCCGCCAGCTTCATCGAGTGGTTCGCCGAGGAGGGCAAGCGGATCTACGGCGACACCATCCCGCAGAACGCCAAGGGCCGCCGCATCCTGGTGCTGAAGGAGCCGATCGGCGTGTTCGCGGCGATCACGCCGTGGAATTTCCCCGCCGCGATGATCACCCGGAAGGCCGGCCCCGGCTGGGCGGCGGGCTGCACCGGCGTGATCCGTCCGGCGAGCCAGACGCCGTTCTCCGCCCTGGCACTGGCGGTGCTGGCGGAGCGCGCCGGCATGCCGCCCGGCGTGTGCAACGTGATCACCGGGCCGTCGGGCGAGACCGGCGGCGAACTCACATCGAACCCGCTGGTGCGCAAGCTGACCTTCACCGGGTCCACCGAGGTAGGCGCCAAACTGCTGGCGCAGTGCGCGCCGACGATCAAGAAGACCAGCATGGAACTCGGCGGCAACGCGCCGTTCATCGTGTTCGACGATGCCGATCTGGATGCGGCGGTGGCAGGCGCGATGGCGAGCAAGTACCGCAACACCGGCCAGACCTGCGTGTGCGCCAACCGTATCCTGGTGCAGGACGGCGTGTACGATGCGTTCTCCGCCAAGCTGAAGACGGCGGTGGAGGCGATGAAGGTCGGCAACGGCATGGAGCCCGGCGTGAGCCAGGGCCCGCTGATCAACGCCGATGCGGTGAAGAAGGTGGAGGAGCATATCGCGGACGCGGTGAAGCGCGGCGCCACCGTGGTGACCGGCGGCAAGCGGCATCAGCTCGGCGGCACCTTCTTCCAGCCGACGATCCTCGCCAACGTGCCGAACGACGCGATGATCTTCCGCGAGGAGACGTTCGGCCCAGTGGCGCCGCTGTTCCGCTTCAAGACCGAGGAAGAGGCGATCAAGCTCGCCAACGACACGGAATTTGGCCTCGCGTCCTACTTCTATGCGCGCGATGTCGGACGCATCTTCCGCGTGGCGGAAGCGCTCGAATACGGCATCATCGGCATCAACGAGGGCATCAT
>DASXNR010000071.1:0-3270 GCA_036494925.1 Acetobacteraceae bacterium | reverse complement strand
GTCCGCACGGCGTGGCGGCGGAGCGAGGCTGGCCGCGTAGCTCGTGGCTGGGATCTAACCGGGTGAGTGGTGTGGCGTCAAGCATCGGGATCGTGGAACCCTGGTTCGGTGGTCACGAACGCGAGGCGGTGCCAGTCGGCCTCGCAAGCTGGCTGTGGGCAGCGCAGCGCCTTCCAGGAGGCGATGACGATGCGGAAGTGGGCGTCGGTCACGGTCTCGGCGTTCCAGGTGTGGCCGCAGTTGAGGCATCGGACGGGGGTGCATGTGATGTGCATCGGGGTCAGTGCTTAGTTGCATCGAGTTGGTCCGAAATTCCCTGGTGCACGTTGTTGAGCAGGACGATGACCCAGGTGCGAGCGGCTTCGAGGCGGAACTGGGGTTCGATGCCGTGGAGGAGCAGCGACATGCTGTATCCCATGCAGGCGAGTGCGGCCTCGATCTGGTCGGGGAGCGTGGCGAGCACGGCGTGGGCGTGGGCGTCCATGTCGGAGACGGCATCGGCGAGGGTGGTCATGGCACAACCCAGAGTAATTCAACCTGTGGCTGCCAAGCTGCCAAGTTTCCTGCCAAGTTTGCCACGGGTGCTCTGCGGAGCGGGGCATAGTTGGCAGCACCTGCCAGGTGCCAACTTGCCCTGTAAGAGCACCCGTATAAAAGTTGGCAGCTGCCAAGTTCCTGCCAAGTTCCTGCCAAGTTTGGCTGGCGGCTACTCATCTTGGCCGTCTCCATCCTGCCACTCATAGTTGTAGGGTAGACCCTCTGCTGTGCGCAGGCCGGCGCGGAATCTGGTGCCGGTGTTGACCTTCCATTGCGCCTTGACGATGCGGCCGAGCCGCAGCAGTTCCCAGACCACGCGACGCTGGGCCACTGGCGTGGCGATGCCGTTGGTCTGGAGTAGTGGGCCCACTGAGCGGTCAGTGTTGCCGAGTTGTGGAGAGTAGGGGCCCACCGGCGACCCTTTGCCGATGGCATCGACCAGCTTATCGACCAGGTCTGGCGCCAGCTTCGACGTCGGTGGCTGCCACGGGAAGCAGCGGACCACCTCCTCGTCGTTGATGAGGGTGGCGAGGCGCTCGAACCACTCGCTGTCCTCTGGCGCGGAATAGTTGAGCTTCGAGGCCACCGAGCCGAGCCGGAAATAGTAGCCGCGGCGCTCGTCCTGAACCCCCATCTCTGCCGCCTGGGCTTTGGACATCTTCTTGACCGCGAGCTCGAACCGCACGGCGTTGACGATATCACCGCCGCCGCGGACGTTGTTCTGGTCGGCGTCCTCGCTGTCGTTGCCGCTCTTGTTGTCGTGGTGCAGCACCACCAAGGCGGCATCGAACCGTTGAGCGAGGCTGGCGCGGATTAGCACCATGACGCGGCGCATCAGCTGGTTGTCGTTCTCGGTGACGGCGTTGACTGCCACCAGCGGGTCGAGCACCACGCAGTCGGGCTTAATTTGCTCGCAGGCGTATTCGAGCGCGGCCCAGCATTCGGTGGTGTGCACCGAGCCGGTCTCGTCCAGGTCGAACATGGTGGCGTCGCCGTTGGGTCCGACCGTGACGCGGTAGAGCCAACCCTTCAGGTCGGCAGGGGTGGCATCGAAATAGCGCAGTGCGGCGGTGATGCGGCGCTGCTGTTCTTTGCTGTTGTCCTCGAAGTTGGTGAGCAGGACACGGGATCTTGCCAGTGGCTCGAGGCGGCCGTAGATCCGGCCGAGTGCCTTGGCGACCGCCCAGTGAATGGCGAGTTGTGACTTGCCGCCGCCGCCTGGTCCGTGCAGCAGCGTGATTTCGCCGCGCATCAGGTAGGGCTTGGCGAGCCATGGTCGTGGCCCGATCATATCGGGGTTCCATGGTTCATCGGTGATAATGAGGTAATGGGCGCGCTTGGCCGCCTCAGCCCGCAATGCCTCGGCGGCGGTCTGGTCGGCCTTGTCTCGTTCGGCCCAGGCCGTGCGCATCAGCATCTCATGCAACGGGTGCTGACTGCCCAGGCCGTCAGGGAATGAACACAGCGCTACGGCGTCTTCCAGACTGAGGCCGGCCTTGCGGATGACCTCGAAGCACAGCGCGACATTGACGGGGTGCACCACTTGGTCGCCCTGCCAGCGAGGCCCGTGGAACAGCCGGCGCTGATCGTCGGGCAGACGCTGCCAGAAAGCGATGATGTGGGCAGGACGGCCACCAGCGTGGCCTGCGGCATCATCTGGCATGGCGCTAGCCCAGGTCATCGAGGCGGCCCTCCAGCGCGGCCAGGGCGCGCATGGCGGTGGTCGTCCCGGCGATTTCGAGGGCGATGATGTCAGCCGGCAGGTGCAGGACAGCGTGGCGCCAGGCGGCGAGGAACCGCTGGCGGGTCACATCTAGGCTCATGAGCGCGTCTCCCCTTGCGCCGCTCGCGGCGTCGGGGTACAGGGAGAGCGTCAACATTCCCCTGATCCCGGCGTGCCAACCGACGGGTTCAAACCAATACACGGCCCGGTGCTTCCAACACTGGGCCGTTTGCTTGTGCGCTGATTCTGTGGGTTTGTCACGGTCATAGCGCCCCCTTCTCAGCGTCGCGCTGGCGCAGCCACTCCAGATACGCCAGGTCAGCGGGCGTCTGGTGGCGCTGCCACGGCTCATCGCTGGTGCTGCGCCGGCAGCCCTCGCATAGCAGCGACACATGGTTGCTGGCCGCGCCGCACTCGATGCAGAGGATGTTCGGCGTCATATCGTCCCCTTCTGCGGCGGCATGCCGGCCACCAGGTTGGACCGCACCGCCGTCATTGCGCCGCCTCCATCCAGGCCAGCAGCGGCGCGTCGGAAGGTCGCGTGGCATCTGGCTCGACGAACGAGCACGGCACCGCGCATGGGCGCGCCGAACGCACGCAGCCGGCGTTGCACCAGGGGTGGAAGTCGGTGGTCGACCAGTCGGCGGCGAGCCGTTCCCGCGCTTTGCGTAGCCCTTGATGGGTCCGCACCAGCATCATGGCGTATCCAACCCATCGACCTCGAGGTGCGCCGGCAGCACCACGCGCCCGACCAGCAGATACCCGCCGCCACGCGGATCGCGCACGCCCGACAGCTCCAGCCGCGTTCCCATGGTGTCGACCAGGAAGCCGCGCACCGTGCCCTCGTCGCTGCCGCGGTAGAGTTTGCCGGTGTAGGCGTGGGGCGCGTCGGTCATGCGGCGGCCTTAAGTTGATAGCCGAAAGGCTCGAAGCCGACCCGACTGGCGTACCGCTTCACGATCCGAGAGGCGCTATCGCCCGAAAGCGCCTTGGCACCGACCCTGTCGCCC
>DASXNR010000070.1:0-3159 GCA_036494925.1 Acetobacteraceae bacterium | reverse complement strand
GACCCGCGCCCTGCCGCCGTTGATGACGCTGACCGATGGTGCGGCGGATCGCCTGCGTTCGCTCTATGCCAAGGGCGAGCAGGGCAGGCTGCTGCGCATCGGGGTGAAGACCAAGGGCTGTTCCGGCCTGTCGTATGACATGACCTGGACCGACGAACCTGGACCGGGCGACGAGGTGGTGAGCGATAAGGGCCTGACGGTGCTGGTCGATCGCAAGGCCAGCCTGTTCCTGATCGGCACGGTGATGGACTACGAGGTGAAGGCGCTCGCTTCAGGCTTCACCTTTACCAATCCGAACGAGAAGGGCCGCTGCGGGTGCGGCGAGAGCTTCCACGTGTGAGGGCCGACCGGCCCGGCAATTTCTGATTGTATCCGGTCGTCTAAATTTCGCGGCTGGACGATTTATGTGGACCGGCGGCGTCGGAAGCGTGTAGGCGAAATAATCACGCATCCGCGCGAAGAGGCAATGCTGGTCTACCTGTCGTTTCTGATCTGCGCTCTCTCGGGCGGCACCTGCCATGTCACCATTCCGATCGAACGGCCGTTCATCGGCATATCGGCCTGCGAAATGCAGGGCATGTTGATGACCCCGCAGTGGCAGGAACACCACCCGGGTTGGACGGTGAAGCGCATACGGTGCTCGGTCGGCAACCGGCCGCATGATGAGGAAGGCGCCTGACGCCAATGTGAAGCGGCGGCCCTGATATCGCCGCCTTGCCACTTCGCTATCAGCGCATGCAGGGGCTGATACCCATCGGTTGGCAGGATCTGATCGGACACGGTGCCGACTGGCTGCAGCGCAACGTGCTGCTGCCATCATTGCTCGCCCAGGCGATCTGTATTGCCGCCCTCCTGCTGTTCACCTGGTGGGCCGCGCCACGGCTGCGGCGAGTGGTGCTGAACCTTGCCGCGCACGATCCGGCCGGTTCGCTGCACCGAATCATTGTGGCGGTCGCCGGGGTCGCGGGCTGGATCGCGCTGCTGTTGCTGGTGTGGTTCGCCCGCCTGGCGTTCAACGGCATGGACCATCGTGCCGATCTGCTGCGGCTCGCGGAAAGCCTGGTGCTGGCCTGGGTGCTGATCAGGCTGAGCTCGATGCTGGTGCGCGACGAGCGTCTCGCGCGGGCTGTGGCGGGTGTCGCCTGGATCATCGCTGCCTTGAACATCGCCGGGCTCATCGCGCCGGTGATCGGGTTGCTGGACGCGATGGCGGTGCCGGTCGGCAACTATCGCCTGAGCGTGCTGCTGCTGCTGAAGGGCGCCATCACATTGGCGGCGCTCATCTGGCTGGCCAACACGCTGGCCCGACTGGTCGAGCAACGGCTTCGCCTGTTCACGCCGCTGACGCCGGTGATGCAGGTTCTGGCAGCGAAGCTGGTTCGCCTGGGACTGCTGACGCTGGCGGTGGTACTGGCACTGGGCTCGATCGGCATCGATCTTACCGCCTTCGCGGTATTCTCCGGCGCGGTCGGCGTCGGTGTCGGCTTCGGTTTGCAGAAGGTGGTATCCAACCTGGTCAGCGGCGTGATCCTGCTGCTCGACCGCTCCATCAAGCCGGGCGACGTGATCGAGATCGACGGCACCTATGGCTCGGTCGTCACGCTGAATGCGCGCTACGCCTCGGTGCAGACGCGCGACGGGAAGGAGTTCCTGGTGCCGAACGAGGACCTGATCACGCAGCGCGTGACCAACTGGTCGTACTCGAGTGACCTGATCCGCCTGCACGTGAAGGTCGGCATTTCCTACGAGTCCGATCCGCACACCGCGATCCGGCTGGCGCTGGAGGCGGCGCGCGAGGTGCCGCGCGTGCTGGCCGAGCCGGCGCCGAACTGCCTTTTGGTGAATTTCGGCGAGAGTACGATCGATCTGGAGCTGCGCTGCTGGATCCGCGATCCGGTGAACGGCACGGCGAACGTGCGCAGCGAGGTCATGTTGAACCTGTGGGACCTGTACCAGCGACACGGGATCGAGCTGCCCGTACCGCAACGCGAGCTGACGCTGCGGAATGCCGAAGCGCTGGCGCATGCGTTCTCGCAGATCGTTCAGCCGGCGGCGAAGGCGACGACGCTTTCCAGGCGCGTCGACCAGAGGAACTGATCGATCGGCGTCGCCGCCGTCACCCGATAGCCGGCCGGGTGCAGCGATCGTGCGTCGCGCGAAAGTGTCGCAGGGTTGCAGCTCACGTAGATGACCACCGGTATGCGCGCCGCGGCGATCTGCGCGACCTGGGCAGCGGCGCCGGCGGATGGCGGATCCAACACGGCCGCCGCGAAGCCGCGCAGTTCCTTCGCCTGCAACGGCTGGCGCGCCAGGTCGCGCTGCATCACCTCGATGCGGCCGGCCAGGCCAGCATGGTTGGCGGCGCTGCGCAGGGCGGATGCCGATGCCGCGTCGCCTTCCCAGACCGCGACGCGGGCGTGCTTCGCCAGTGCGAAGGTGATGGTGCCGCAGCCGGCGAACAGTTCCGCGATACGCCCCTTGGCGGGAAGTGCGGCGCGAGTCGCCGCGACGATGGCGGCCTCACCCGATGCCGAGGCCTGGAGAAAGGCGCCGGGCGGTGGGGTGATCGCAACGCCGGACAGCGATGCCGTCGGTGGACGCAGCACCGCGATCGGTTCCGGCTCATCGCTGCCGTGCGCCCAGGCGATGCGCGGCAGTCCGTGTGCGCGGGCGAACCCGGTGAGTGCGATGCGGTCGGCAAGCGGCAGCGGACCGTCAGTGCGCAGCAACACGTCGGGACCGCTGTCGAGCAGATTGGCGATCACCGAGCCCTGACGCCTGAGCGCCTGCAGGCGCGTCAGCAGTCCGCGCAACGGCGGCAGCAACGCGACCAGCTCCGGGTGCAGCACCAGGCAGGTGGTCAGATCGACGATCTCCCTGCTGCGCTGCCGGTGCAGGCCAAGTGCCGCGCCGTTGTGGGTGCGGTATGCGGCCAGGTCCATGCGGCGGCGCTCACCTGGTCCTATGCGCACCGGCGGCGACAGGGCGGCGTCGGCGAAGCCGGCGCGGCGCAGCGCAGTCGCAAGCTGATCGCACTTGTGAGTGATGTAGTCTTGGTCCGGCCGGTCCTGCGGCGTGCACCCGCCACAGGCGCCGAAATGCGGGCAGGACGGATCGCTGCTCAGCCGCCGAATGCCGACAGCCCGGTCTGCGCGCGCC
>DASXNR010000069.1:0-12276 GCA_036494925.1 Acetobacteraceae bacterium | reverse complement strand
TCATACAGCGGCACGATCTCCTTCAGCGCCTGCTGCTTCGAATCGGCCAGGTGGATGACGATGCCGATCATCAGGTTCTCGCCGAGTTTCCAGTCCTTGCCGGCGCGCTGCCCCGCCGCCTGGAACGCGGTGATCGGGCCCTGCTCCATGGTCGCAGCCCCACCGCCGACGGCCCCCTTGATGTTGTGCTTCACCATGAAGTCCAACCCGCGCGCCGAGGCACTGACCACCGGTTGCCAACATTCCACCGGCAGATGTACCGGCCGCGGCACCAGGGTTAGGTCCTTCAGAGTGTAGCCGCGATACGGTACCTCGGGCGGCAGCGTGTAGTGCTTGCCCTGGTGGCTGAAGGATTCTTCGTTGAAGGCTTTGAAGATGATGTCGACCTGTTCCTCGAACAGCTCGCGGTTGGCCGGCTGATCGAGCAGCGGCGCGCCGAACGATTCGACCTCGCGCGTATGGTAGCCGCGGCCGACACCGAACACGACGCGGCCGTTGGTCAGGATGTCGGCCATCGCGTAGTCCTCGGCCAGCCGCAGCGGGTGCCACATCGGCGTGATGTTGAAGCCGCAGCCGATGCGCAGGGTCTTGGTCAGGTGCGTCAGGTGCAGCGCCATCATCAGCACGTTGGGGATGCACTCGGTGCCTTCGGGCTGGAAGTGGTGCTCGGCCATCCAATAGGTGCCGTAGCCAAGCCGATCCATCAGCTTCGCCATCGCCTCGGCCTTGAACAGCGCGGTGGCAAGCTTCTCGTTCGGGTAGCGCCGGTCGTTGACCGGCGTGCCGCCGTAGCCGACGTTCTCGAGGTCGATATGGCCGGCATAGGAACTGTCGAATTGCTTGAGCATCGCGTGTCCTCCTGGTTGCCCCATCGTAGGCGGGCGCGGTGGCTTGGCAACCCGGCCCGATAGCTCCTACCGTCCCGCCGTACCGACGACCGCGCGGCAGAATACAGGGAGCAGAAACATGGCCGAGATCCTCGGACTGGGCTGCACGCACTACCCGGGCCTGTTGCAATCGGACGAACGGCTGCCTGGGGGGTTCCATCATCTGCTCACCGCCCCCAACGTTCCGGCCCACTACAAGGATCGCGCCAACTGGCCCGCCGAACTCTTGGCGGAGCTCGGTAACGACGACGGCGCGTCGTCGGCGCGACGCTACGGCGCACGCATGGCCGACGACTTCCGCGCCATCCGCAAGGCGCTCGACGACTTCAATCCGGACCTCGTGCTGGTCTGGGGCGACGATCAGTACGAGAACTTCCGCGAGGACATCATCCCCGCGTTCTGCCTGTTCGGCCTGGATGAACAGTTCGCGCTGAAGCCCTGGCACAACGGCAACGGCGGCAAGCCCAACCGCTGGGGCGAGGCAGGCGACTGGACGATGCGGCTGCGTGGCGCACGCGACGCGGCGAAGCATCTTGCCGGCGCGCTGATCGAGCGCGGCATCGACATGGCCTATGCCTACAAGCCGCTGCACGTCGACGGCCTCGCGCACGCGTTCACCAATACGCTGCTGTACCTGGACTGGGACCGGCGCGGCTTCCCCTGGCCGGTGCTGCCGTTCGCGATCAACTGCTACGGCCGCAACCTGATCCACGCCAAGGGCGGCATGGCGGCGCTGTTCGTGCCGCCATCGAGTGAGGCGCCGGATCCGCCGGCGCCGCAGCCGTGGCGCTGCATGGATGTCGGTTGCGCGGTCGCCGAGGTGCTCGCAGAATCGCCGTGGCGCGTCGCGCTGATCGCCTCGTCGAGCTGGTCGCACTGCTTCCTGTCGCCGACCAACGGCTACCTGTGGCCCGACCACAAGGCCGACCGGCTGATGTTCGACGCGCTCTCCGGCGCCGACTACGGCTTTTGGCGCCAGCGGTCGCTCAAGGACATGGAGCAGGCGGGTCAGCACGAGATGCTGAACTGGATGGCGCTGATGGGCGCGATGGAAACACTCGACCGCAAGCCCGTGGTGCACGACTACGTGGAGACACACGTCTTCATGTCGGAGAAGTGTTTCGTCTCCTATCCGGCGTGATCGATGCCGGATGGTTCGACCGATCCATACGAACCCGGCAACCTGTGGCTGACTCACCAGCGCCGGAACGCCGCCAGCACGACCGACCGCATCGTCCTGCGCGAAGGGCTTGATCTCGCGATCGATCGCCGCCTGCGCGACGTTTGGCTGCCGTTCTGCCTGGGTCCAACCAATGCGTTGGAGCTTGACACCTTCATCCGCGTGGCCCGCAACCGCAGACGCCTGCTCGATGTCGGAGCATTGAATGGCACGTTCTCGCTGGTGTTCACGGCCCGGGAGGGCACCGAGGCGATTGCGGTCGAGCCGTCGCCGCTGGCGTTGCCAGGCCTGCGCACGAACTGCCGATTGAATCCGCGGCACAACGTGCGGATTGTCGAAGGCGCCCTGGGCGCAACCGAGGCGCTGGTCAGGATGCGACACGACGGCGCTCACTTCATTGGTGCCGATCTGGTCCCGCACGGGCCGGAGCCCACCATGGTCAAGGTCGTGGCCGGCGACGATCTGCTTGCGGACCAACGCTTCGCGCCTGATATGATCAAGATCGACGTGGAGGGCTACGAGCACGAAGTGCTGCTGGGCCTGACCAGAACGCTCGACCATTTCAGGCCCGATCTGCATGTCGAGGTTCATGGCCCCTGGATCAACATCGTCGGTGGCTCGCTCGATGCGATGCTCGCCATGCTCAAAGGCGCTGGCTACCGGGTCTATCTGCTGGACGGAGCGGAGGTGGACGAAACCGACGCTGACCGCCTGCGCCCGCGGATGTTTCACGTTTACTGCATGCACGAATCGGCCGAATGGGCCGACCGCGTGCGCGGCTGCGGCTGACCGGCCGTCGCATCGGCTCCCCGGTCACCCGTTCGGACCATCACTCTGCCGTCATGGTGCGGCGCACGCTTGCCAGCAGGACGTCGCCGGCCACCGGCTTTTCCAGGAAATCCGAGACGCCCGCGCGCGCCGCCCGCGCGGCAAGCTGCGGCTCGGCCAGCGCCGTCACGATGATCGCCGGGATCGTGTCGCCGCGCGAGCGCAACGTCTCCAGCAGCTCGATGCCGCTGCTCCCTGGCAGCCCGTTATCGATCAGCAGGCAGCAGGCGTGGTCCGGCCGTTCTGCGGCAAGCAACGCTTCCGCCGACCCATAGGTCTCCACCGCGTAGCCGGCGGCTTGCAGCACGGTGCGCATCGCGCGGCGGACCCCTTCGTCGTCATCGACCACCAGAACCTTCGCGCCACCGCGTGAGGACACCTGAGCCGGCACCAGACCACGAGCCTGCGCAGCCCTGCGACTTGCCGCGCCAAGCGGTACCTCCACCGAGAACACCGATCCCTTGCCGGGCGTCGAACGGACATCGAGCCTGTGGTCCAGCAACTGCGCGAAGCGCAGCGCGATCGACAGTCCGAGGCCAAGACCGTTGCGTGCGCCGATCGGCGCATCGATCCGATAGTTCTCCTGGAAGATCAGACGCAGTTGGTCCGGGGGAATGCCGACCCCGCTGTCCCCGACCTCGATGCGCACCATGTCGCCGCGACGGCGGCAGCCGAGCAGGATTCTGCCGGCGTCGGTGTATTTCACCGCGTTCGACATCAGGTTCTGGATTATGCGTTCGAGCAGGCGATGATCGGTGTGCACGATCGCGCTGGACTCGACGATACGCAGTTCCAATCCTTTCGCCCTCGTGGTTTCGCGAAACTCGCTGCGGATGCGATCGAACATGAGCTGGATCGGGAAATCCGCAATAGTCGGTCGCATGGCGCCGGTCTGTAGCTGATTGATGTCGAGCAGCGCATTCATCGTGTCGTTCATCTCGTCCAGCGCGGCGCCGAAATCGGCGACCAGCTCTCTCGCCGCCTCGTCTGGCGCCTGGTGCGCCATGACGCCCTGCAGCAGCAGCATGGTTTGCAGCGGTTGCCGCAGATCGTGGCTGACCGCCATCAGGAAGCGGGACTTCTCGCCGCTGGCGGTTTCGGCCGCGTCCCTGGCCTCACGCAGCTCGCGACTGATGCGAAGCGTGTCGGTGGTATCCTCCATCGCCACCAGGATCCGGCGCGCGCCCGGAGTCTCGTGCCGCACCTCGCGCGCGTTCAGCAGCACGACGCGTTCGTCGCCGCTGCCCGCGAGCAACCTGGTCTCGAAGCCATCGACGGGCTCGCCGTCGGCCAGCAGCCGCTCGATCAGCGCGTCGAATTCGGGTGCATCGACGACGCCGCCGCGGACGTCGCGCAGCCTCTGACCGACGGCGCTCGCCGCGTCGACACCAAAGAACTGGTAGAAGGCGCGGTTCGCGGATACCACCACCTGCCGCTCATCGAGGATCACCAGCGGCTCGCGCACCGTGTTGACGATGTTCTCGGCACTGGCCTGGGCGGTGGTGGCGAGCTGCTCGGCACGCTTCAGATCGCTGACGTCGGCGAAGGTGACCACCACGCCTTCGATCTTGCGGTCGGCCGTGAGATAGGGGAGCACCCGCCGATTGAACCAACTGCCGGATCCGGCGAGCACCTCGCGCCTGATTGGAGCCAGCTCGGTGAGCGTGCGCTCGGCGTCCCGCGTCAGCTCGGGATCGGCAAAATTTTGGGTGAAATCGCCGATCGAGCGGCCTACGTCGGCTTGCCGGATGTTGAACAGCCGCTGGATCGCCGGGGTGAAGAACCGGATGCGCAACCCGGCATCGAGAAACAGCGTCGCCGTGTCCGAGCTCGACAGCACGTTCCGCAGGTCATCGCCGATGATGCGCTGCCGCTGCAGGTTCTCCTGCAACTGGGTATTGAGCGTGCTCAGCTCCTCGTTCATCGACTGGAGTTCCTCTTTCGAGGCCTCGAGCTCCTCGTTACTTGCCTGTAACTCCTCGTTCAGCGACATCGCCTGTTCGTTGGTGGACCGCAGCTCTTCGTTCGAGTTCTCCAGATCCAGGATGGTCGCCTGCAGTTCCTCGCGCGTGGTGTTCAGGTCCTGCTCGAGCCGCGCAATCACGGACGACTCGGCGGCGATCGGCTTGGCCCGGCCGGGATGTTCCACGGCGACCCGCGCCTCATCGACGAAGCTGACCAGGAACAAATCTTCGGAGTCGGCCGGGACGGGGCGAACATCGATCGTGACCAGCACGGGGCGACGTCCGCGGCGTACCTGGACACCTTTGAGCACCTGCCTGTCGCGGCGCTTGACCGCCAATCTGACGACGAGCCGCAGCTTTGCGCCCAGGCCACTGCGCGCCATTCCAGCCAGGTCAAGGCTGGCCTTGCCGCTGCCCACCGCGAGGTAGCGGTCGACCGCGCCATGAAAATACAGCGCTTCGCCGCGTTGGTTGATCAGCACCGACGCCGGCGCGTAAGCCTCGACCATGGCGCGATTGGCGATGTCTTCGGGATTGCCGCGCGGCCGGCCGGCCAAAGCCTGCGCGGCAGTGGATGACGGCGCGTTGCTCCCCGGGAAAGCGACCGGCAAGCGGACCGGTGTCAGTCGTGTCTCGCGTGTCGGCCGAAAAATCTGCGCCTGCTTGATGATCGGTTCGAACAGCGTCGCGGCGGCGCCAAGCGATTCCGCGGCGCCGAGGAACAGCGTCCCGTCATCGTTCAGCGCGTAGCGAAACACCGACAGTACGTGCTGCTGCACCTCGGGCTGGAGGTAGATCAGCACGTTGCGGCAGGCCGCCAGGTCCATCCGGGAGAATGGCGGATCGCTCAGCAGATCGTGCGCCGCGAACACCACGCATTCGCGCAGGTCCGTGGTGACCCGATAATTGTGATCCTGACGGGTGAAGAACCGGCTTAGCCGCGCCGGTGAGACCGCGTCGGCGATCGAGGCGGGATAGAGGCCGACGCGGCCGGTCTGCAACGCGTCCTGGTCGATGTCGGTGGCGAAGATCTGGATCCCGATGCGTCGCTGGGCGGCATCGACCAGTTCGATCAGCAGCATGGCGATGGAGTAGGCTTCCTCGCCGGTGCTGCAGCCGGCGACCCACGCCCGGATCGGCCGGTCTCCACGGTGTTGCCCGACCATGTTGGCGGCGAGGTGCTGGGCCAGCAGGTTGTAAGCATCGGGATCGCGGAAGAATCCGGTCACGCTGACCAGCAGGTCCTTGGCCAGCTGTTCGGCCTCCGCCGGATCCTGCCCGACCATGGCGAGGTAGTCCTCGGGGTCGCCGATCCGATTCATTCCCATGCGCCGTTCGATGCGGCGCAGCAGCGTGCCCTGCTTGTACTGGGAGAAATCGTGCCCGGTCCGGTACTTCACCGCGTCGACAATCGCGGCGACGGCGCCGTCCAATACCTGAACCGGCCGACCGGCCGGCGCCGGCGTTACCGCATGGCGACGCCTGGCGTGGGCGATCAGGCTCTTGGGGATCTCCTTGAGGGCAAGCACAAGGTCGACGGCACCGGTGGCGATGGCACTGCGCGGCATGCCGTCATAGCTCGCCTCGGTGGGGTCCTGAGCAATCACCAGGCCACCCTGTTGCCTGACCGATTGCAGCCCAAGGCTGCCGTCGGTGCCGGTGCCGGACAGGATGACGCAGATCGCACGCTGCTGCCGGTCGACCGCCAGCGATTGCAGGAAGTGATCGATCGGCAGGCGTATGTTCGCGCCGTCTGGCGGGCTCGACACGACCAGCCTGTTCCGCTCGATCGCGAGGTATGCGCCAGGCGGACTGACGTAGACCTGGTCCGGCGCCACCACCATCCCATGCCTGGCCTGCTGAACCGGCATGAGCGTATGGCTGGCCAGCAGATCCACCAGCAGGCTGTCGTGGGTGGGCGCGGTGTGCTGGATGACGACGAACGCCATGCCGCTGTTGCCCGGCATGGCGTCAAGCAAGCCGCGAACCGCTACCAGACCGCCGGCCGAGGCGCCCAGGGCCACAACCGGAAAGCCGCTCTCGGCGTGCGGCACGTTCGGCACGGCGACGGCTTCGGCACCTTCTCGCGCCGGAACCGGCTTCGCTCGCTGGCGGTGTTTGGCGTCTGCCATCGAGAGCCTGGCTGCCCTTCCTGCTGTGGAACGGCCCATTCGGTTACCCTGTCGAAAGGTTAGCCGTGGTTGCGGTGATTTGGCAACAGCAATCAGAAGTAGAAATGCTGGCTGCCAGTTCGTTTTATAGTCGCGGCAGGACCTTCTCGCCGAACAGCCGCATCGACGCCTGCGCATCGGGCAGCGCGATATCGTTGAAGTTGACCTGCAACGAAGCAATCTCGAACTCGCCGATCTGCTCGCGATAGGCCGCAACGGTATCAATGATCCGTTGCGGCGTGCCGATCCAGGCGGCGCATTTCTCGACCTGGGTCTCGAACGTGTCGCGCGACAGAGCGGCGATGATCCGGTCGTAGCCTGGATAATCGGCGGAACGCTCGCCTGCCAGCCAGTCGGACGCCGCCGCGACCAGCGAACGCAGATAGCGGTTCAGCGGTTCGCGCGCGATGCGTTCGGCTGCCGCCTGATCCTGGTGGCAGAACATGTGGAACGCCAGCATCACCGTGCCGGGCCCAGGGTGGCCGGCATGCCGCCAGGCCTCGCGGTAGATGCCGATCAGTTCCGCCATCGCGCCGCCCGCCATCGGAATTGCCATGATGCCGTGACCCGCCGCGCCGGCGCGTTCGAACGACTCCTTGGTGGCAAGCGCCGCCACATAGAACGGCGGCCGCGGTCGCTGCGTCGGCCGCGGCAACGAGGTCACATCGCGGAAGCTGTGGAAGCGGCCCGCGCAGGTGACGTTCTCCTGCTCGAGCAGCAGCCGCACCTGTTCCATGCCTTCGTCGAACCGCGCGCGGCTTTCATCGAGCTTCACGCCGAAGCGGGAAAATTCGTGCGGCAGGAAGGCTCGGGCGAAACCGATGTCGAGCCGGCCGTCGCACAGCGCATCCAGCATCGCGAGTTCGCCGGCAAGTTTCAGCGGGTTGTTGAATGCCGGCAGCACGGCGCCGGTCACCAGCCGTGCGCGCCTGGTCACCTGTGCGGCGGCGGCAAGGAACACCACGGGGTTGGGACTGTAGCCGCCATACGGATGGAAGTAATGCTCCACCGTGCGGACATGGCTGTAACCGTAGCGATCGCACAGTGCGACCAGCGATAGCGCCTCCTGCCAATAGTCGCGCGCCGATTTCACGTCCGGCCCGATATCGGGGAAGAACTGAATGCCGATCTGCATCGCGCTACTTCCTTCCGTGCCCTTCGCTCAGCCGGTCCGCCAGGGCGAGCAATACGCCGACCGCGGCGATGCCGAGCAGGATCGCAAGCCGCCATGCGGCATGCTGGGTCCGCACTTCGTCGATATGCACGAAGGTCTCCAGGATCTGGATCGCGGCGATCGCCACCACCGAGCCGATCAGCCGCAGCTTGACTGTCGCGAAGTCGAGCCCCCCAAGCAACACCGGCCCATCGGCGGAGTGCGACGCCAGCAGGCGCCCGACGAAGTTCTCCCAGCCGGCGAAGATCACGATGACCACCAGGTTGGCGACCAGCGACAGGTCAATCAGGGTGAGCACCAGAATGATGGTCTCGTTGGTGGGCAGCATGAGGAACCCTGGGATCGCCTCCGCCAGATGCTGTACAAACTTCACCACCACCAGGACCAGTGCCACGAGCAGGCCGATATAGATCGGCGCCATGATCCAGCGTGCGGCGAACATGGCGCGACTGAGGTTGCGTTGTATCCGCTGCTCAATGGCACCGACATCGAACAAGGGCTGATCCGAAGGTTCCATGCTGTCTCCCTTCCGGGAGCTTAGCGGCTACGCGACGAAATGCCACCAATCGCGTGGCCTCATCCGCTTTACGTCGCGTGCTCCGCGATGCTAGAGCCCGCGTCGGGTGGCCAAGCCCAGTTCAACGACCGGACAAGCGGAGAAACAGGATGCGTATTGCAGCACTCACGCTCGCTGCCTCGATGCTCGCGGCGCCAGCCTTCGCCCAGAACAAGCCGGTTACCGGGGTCGGTAACGACATCCCGGCTCCGATGGTACGCGCCATTCAGGCGATGGTGAGTCCGGCGACTCTGCGCGAACTCAAGTCGCGCGCGACCGGCGGGAACACCATGGAGAATGTGCTCGAGACGACCCTGCTGCAAAATCTGCAGCTGATCGATCCAGGTACCCAGGGCGCGCGCATCATCGCCATCGACTTCACCCGCCAGGTGGTGGTGGCAGCGGTGGGAGATCAGCCGCCCAAAGTCTACCACTTCGATCGCAAGACGCTGACCGTCACAAAATAGCCGGCGTTCTCCGAATATGCGATTTGCTTGCACCGCTGGCAGGCCGGTGGTGCGATCCCGCGTTCAGAGCCGGAGCGTCAGGTGAACCGACTCACAGAATCTAAAGCCGGTGGACAAGATCTCACGCTCTTGCTGTCAGATTTTGTCCACTGGATAGGCGCGAATGAACCGGCATACATCCGTGGCAACGGCGGTTCGGAAGATATCGGATACGCGCCCAATCCGCTTGACCATCAATCTTACGTGCAGCGTTACGATCCTGTCGGTGCGCACCCAACTGGCCAGCGGGACCGCGCCATCGGCAAGATTGCCCGGCAGCAACTGAATTGAATTGCTACGGCTTTGCCGTGAAGTAACGGGACACGCAACGAAGTCACCCGACGCATCGGCGCGGTCAACGACAGAACAGGCCGGCGCTTCGTGCTTGACAGATCGGAGAACGGGAACGGGACAATGACCAGCTCCCAGCCTCAAACACTGTTCCACGCCTCGTCTTCGGGATTGTCCCAGACGTCGGCGAGGGCCATGCCCTGAGCATCCATCAGATTGCGCCATTCACGGCGCTCCTGCCGCTGGCGTAAGAACAGCACGAAGTCGAGTGCTTCCTGCGCCAGCGGATCAGGCAGGAGTTTGGCCTGTTCGAAAAGCTGCTCGGCCAAGGTCATGCATGCCTCCCCGCGTCGGCAATCGCTATGCCGCCGTGGCCATCCCGCGCAGGACGTAGTGCAGGATGCCGCCGTGCCGGTAGTACGCCACCTCATCGACGGTATCGATGCGGCAGGTCACCGGCACCGTGTCCACCTTGCCGTCCGGCCGATGGATCACCAGCGACAGATCCATGCGCGGCGTGATCTCGCCATCCAGGCCGACAATGTCGATCAGCTCCTCACCGGTGATGCCAAGCGACTTGCGGTCCATGCCTTCCTTGAAGACCAGCGGCAGCACGCCCATGCCGACCAGATTGGAGCGATGGATGCGCTCGAAGCTTTCGACGATCACCGCCTTGATGCCGAGCAGCAGCGTGCCCTTCGCGGCCCAGTCGCGCGACGAGCCGGTGCCGTATTCCTTGCCGCCGAACACCACCAGCGGCACGCCTTCCGCCTTGTAGCGCATCGCCGCGTCGTAGATCGGCATCTGCTCGCCGGACGGCAGGTGTTTCGTCATGCCGCCTTCCACGTTCGTCAGCATCTCGTTGCGGATGCGGATGTTGGCGAACGTGCCGCGCATCATGATCTCGTGGTTGCCGCGTCGCGCGCCGTAACTATTGAAATCCTTCTGCAGCACCTGGCGTTCCAGCAGGTAGTCGCCGGCGGGCGAGGTCCGGCGGATCGAACCCGCGGGGCTGATGTGGTCGGTGGTGATCGAGTCGCCCAACTCCGCCAGGATGCGCGCGCCCTTGATGTCGCCGACCGGCGGCGGATCCATGGTGATGCCCTCGAAGTAGGGCGGGTTCTTCACGTAGGTGGAAGCGTCGGACCAGCGATAGGTCTCGCTGCCGGTGTCGATCTCGATCGCCTGCCACTGCTTCGGCCCCTTGGTCACCTCGCCGTAGCGCTTGAGGAACTGCTCGCGCGACAGGCAGGCGGCGATGATGTCCGCGATCTCCTGGTTGGTCGGCCACAGGTCGCGCAGGTAGACCGGCTTGCCGTCGTTGCCGGTGCCGAGAGGTGCGGTGATGATGTCCTCGGTCATCTTGCCGAGCAGCGAATACGCCACCACCAGCGGCGGCGACGCCAGATAGTTCGCGCGCACGTTGGCATGCACGCGGCCCTCGAAGTTGCGATTGCCGGACAGCACCGCGACGCCGACCAGCCGGTGGTCCTCGATCGCATCGACGATCGCATCCTCCAGCGGCCCGGAGTTGCCGATGCAGGTGGTGCAGCCGTAGCCGACCAGATTGAAGCCGATCGCATCCAGGTCCGCCTGCAGGCCCGACTTCTCAAGATACTCCGTGACCACCTGCGAACCCGGCGCCAGCGAGGTCTTCACCCACGGCTTCGGCCGCAGCCCCTTGGCGTGCGCCTTGCGCGCCACCAGGCCGGCGGCCACCAGCACTGACGGGTTCGACGTATTGGTGCAGGAGGTGATCGCCGCGATCACCACGTCGCCGTGGGTGATCTCGTAGTTCTTGCCTTCGACTTTCACCCGCGTCTCGACATCGTTGGCGGGCACGCCGAGACCCTTGGTCAGCTCGGCCTTGAACGCCGACGCCGCATCCTTCAACGCCACGCGATCCTGCGGCCGCTTCGGGCCGGCGAGGCTCGGGACCACGCTGCCAAGATCCAGTTCCAGCGTGTCGGTGAACACCGGGTCCGGCGTGCCAGGCTCGCGGAACATGCCCTGCGCCTTCAGATACGCCTCGACCAGCGCGATGCGGTGTTCGTCGCGGCCGGTCATATGCAGGTAGTCCAGCGCCACCTTGTCCACCGGGAAGAAGCCGCAGGTCGCACCGTACTCGGGCGCCATGTTGCCCACCGTGGCGCGGTCGGCCAGGCCCAGTTCGTCCAGCCCCGGGCCGAAGAATTCCACGAATTTCCCCACCACGCCCTTGCGGCGAAGCATCTGCGTCACCGTCAGCACCAGGTCGGTGGCGGTGGCGCCCTCCGGCAGCTTCCCGGTCAGGCGGAAGCCGATCACGTCGGGGATCAGCATGGCGATCGGCTGGCCGAGCATAGCCGCCTCGGCCTCGATGCCGCCGACGCCCCAGCCCAGGATGCCGAGACCGTTCACCATCGTGGTGTGGCTGTCGGCGCCGTACAGCGTGTCGGGATAGGCGATGGTCTTGCCGTCCGCCTCGCCGGTCCACACGCACTGGCCGAGATACTCCAGGTTCACCTGGTGGCAGATGCCGGTGCCCGGCGGCACCACGCGGAAGTTGTCGAACGCCTCCTGGCCCCAGCGCCGGAACTTGTAGCGCTCGCCGTTGCGTTCGAACTCGACTTCCACGTTCTTCGCCAGCGCGTCGGGACGGGCGAAGACGTCGATCTGCACGGAGTGGTCGATCACCAGATCGACCGGCACCAGAGGGTTCACCTTCCTCGGATCGCCG
>DASXNR010000068.1:0-17077 GCA_036494925.1 Acetobacteraceae bacterium | reverse complement strand
CAAGGCATCGGACCTCGCCGCGCAGAAAAAGCTGGCCGAGCAGATGCAGCTTCACGCGTTCCAGGACGTGCCCTACATACCGCTCGGGCAGTATTTCCAGCCGACCGCGTATCAGGCGAACCTGACCGGTGTGCTGCCGGGCAATCCGGTGTTCTGGAACATCAGGCGGAGCTGATCATGAGCCAATTCGAACTCGTCTGGGATTCGCGCTGCGGCGTTGCTGAATCGCCGGTGTGGGACGCCTCCACCCGTCGCCTGCTGTTCTGCGACATTCCCGGCAAGCGCATCAACGCGTTGTCGGTGGACGACGGCGCCCAGACATCGTGGGACTTCCCGGAGGTGGTCGGCAGCTTCGGCCTCTGCCGGTCCGGCCGCCTGGTCGTCGCACTGCGGCATCGCGTGGTGCTGTTCGATCCGCGCACCAAGGTGATCGAACAACTGACCGAACCCGTCGATGAACCGCCGACCAACCGCTTCAACGACGGCAAGGTCGGTCCGGACGGCTGCTTCTGGGTCGGCAGCATGGACGAGCGTTCGCCGCGCCAGAAGACCGCTGCGCTGTATCGCGTCACACCGCAGGGCCGGATCGAGCGCAAGGCCGAGGGTTACGCGGTCTCCAATGGTCTTGCCTGGTCACCCGATGGCCGCGTCATGTACCACTCGGACTCGACGTCCGGCATCATCGAGGCCTGGGATTTCGACGTCCAGACCAGTGCCCTCACTGGCCATCGCGTGCTGGCCACGCTGACCAATGAGGAGGGCCGCCCCGACGGCGCGGCGGTAGACATGGAAGGCGCCTACTGGTCAGCGGGCCCGTCGGCCGCGTGCGTCAATCGCTTCTCATCCGCCGGCGCGCTGCTGGGCAAGCTGACGTTCCCGGTGCCTGGACCGACCATGCCGTGCTTCGCCGAACGCCACATCTATGTGACCTCGCTGCGCGAGGGCCGCTCCGCGGAAGCATTGCAACAGCATCCGACACTGGGCGGGCTGTTCCGCGCCGATGCACCGGTCCTCGGTGCGCCGGTCGCGGTGTTCGCTGACGCTCAGTAGGTCGGGGGCGCCGAGTAGTAGCCGGGCGGCGGCGGAGCGTAATAGGCCGGCGGCGGCCGCTGCGGGGTCGTCACGGCGCCGCCGACGGCGCCAACTGCGCCCCCGATCAGCGCGCCGGTTGCGGCACCACGCCCGCCGCCCGCGATCCCGCCAATCGCCGCTCCCGTGCCCGCGCCGAGCAATCCGCCACCGAGGGCGCGCTGGCCCGGGTCGTACGGATCGGTGCAGGCGGACAGTGCCAGCGCCATGCCAAGTGCGGCTGCAATGGGTACGATCGAATGCTGCATGATATCCCGATCTCCTGTTCGCTGATCGCCGGATGATACACAACAATGGCGCGCCGTTGGCGGGCTTCCGGCGATGCGTTCACATCTCGGCGAGAACGACCTGGGCGGCGTCGCGGCGAACAGGACCGAAAGGAGCTACGATGCAACGTGCAGCCGGAGCCGCGCCGGTGGTCGCTCCTCGTGTTCCAGATAGGCCAGGAACTTCGCACAGTATTTGCTGGCCGTCGTATGCCACACCCGTTCGCGCAGGGCGGCGTAGCGCCGCAACCGCTCCGCCAGCGGCATGACGAGCGCCTCATGCATCGCATCGGCGATCTCTTCGGCGTCGAACGGGTTGACGATCAGCGCCTCGGTGAGGTCCTCGGCCGCGCCGGCGAAACGTGACAGGATCAGTACGCCGGGATCGGCGGGATTCTGCGCCGCGACGTATTCCTTGGCCACCAGGTTCATGCCATCGCGCAGCGGCGTCACCAGGCCCAGACGTGCGCACCGGTAGAAGCCGGCAAGAATTCGCCGGCGCACTGTGCTGGTCATGTAGCGCAGCGGCACCCAGTCGAACTCGGAATAGCGGCCATTGGTGTCGCCCACGATGCGATCGAGTTCGCGCCGCAGCCGCTGATAGCTGCCGGACTCCTCACGCGACCGCGCGGCGATTTGCAGAAAGCTGACCTGGCGGCGATGCTCGGGATGCTTGGCGAGCAGCCGGCCGAACGCATCGAACCGATTGACCAGGCCTTTGGAATAGTCGAGCCGATCGACGCCAATGGCGAGCGTGCGATCTCCCAGGCTTTCGCGCAGCCGCATCGTCTCGGCGCTGTGCTCGGCGCGGGCAGCGATGTCGGCGAAGCCTGCGGCATCGATGCCGATCGGATCGACAATCGCCAGCACATGGCGGCCGTCATAGGTAAAGCCGTCGTCATCGACCTTGGTGCCGGGCAGGATTTCCCGCACGCACTCGAGGAACGCGCGCTGATAGGTGCGGGTGTGGAAGCCCACGACGTCGAAGGCGCACATGGCACGCAGCAGCTCGGCCGCGCGCGGCAATGCGTGCAGCAGCGCCGGCGGGACGAAGGGCGTGTGCAGGAAGAAGCCGATGCGGTTGCGCACCCCGAGCCGACGCAGCTCCTCGGCCAAGGGGAACAGATGGTAGTCGTGCACCCAGATCAGATCATCGTCCCGCAACAGCCTGGCGAGTGACTCGGCAAACCGGCGGTTCACCCCACGATAGGCTTCGTAGTCCTCGCGGCGGAACTCCACCAGGCCGAGGCGGAAATGCAACAGCGGCCACAGTGCGCCATTGGACAAGCCGACGTAGAACGAACGATATTCCGCCTCGGTCAGATCGATGGTGGCATAGGTGGTGCCGTCGGCGCGCTGCAGCCGCGGCTCCGGCTCGGGTGAGCCGGAGCGCTTCCCACTCCAGCCGAACCAGAGCGTTCCCGGCCGCAAGGCATCGGCCAGTGCCACGGCCAGCCCACCCGCCCGAGGGCCACGCTCGGAGGGGAGCGGGACACGGTTAGATACGATCACAAGGCGCGTCACTTATCCTCCCTTCGCGGGCAGCTGGACGCACGGAACGATACCGCGTCGCTACCACCTGCCCGGTCACTTCGCCGTGATATGTGAGCGGCGCACGCTGCTGCCGCAGAAAAGCCCGATCTCGCCCAGAGATCGGTGTTGTTTGGCATCATGCACACCAGAGAGGCTTCACAATCATGCGAATTGCCCAGATTGCACCGCTGACCGAATCAGTCCCGCCGCGGTTGTATGGCGGGACCGAGCGGGTCGTCTCATTTTTGACCGAACAGCTCGTTGCCATGGGCCATGATGTGACACTGTTCGCCAGCGGAGATTCGCGCACCGGCGCCGAACTGGCCGCGGTGTGGCCGACCGCGCTGCGTTTCGATCCCTCGGTGCGGGATGCGATCGCGCCGCACATGCTGATGTTGGAGCAGGTCTGCCGCCGCGCCGGCGAGTTCGACGTGCTGCATTGCCACCTGGACTATTGGACGTTCCCGCTGTTCAGCCGGCAGAGCACGCCGTTCCTGACCACGCTGCATGGCCGGCTGGATCTGCCGGAACTGCGATCGATTTATCACTGCTTTGGGGACGTGCCGCTGGTGTCGATCTCCGACGCGCAGCGCGCGCCGCTGCCGGATGCCAATTTCGTCGCTACGGTGCAGCACGGGCTGCCGGAAGACCTGCTCACGCCTCGCGAGGTCGCGCCGGGCTACCTGGCGTTCCTCGGACGCATCTGTCCGGACAAGCGGCCGGATCGGGCGATCCGCATCGCGCGGCGGGCCGGCATCAAGCTGAAGATCGCCGCCAAAGTGGATCGGGTCGACGAGGATTATTTCCGCGACACGATCCGTCCGATGATCGATGGCCGCCACGTCGAGCTGATCGGCGAGATCACCGATGCCGAGAAGTCGGATTTTTTGAGCGGCGCCATCGCACTGCTGGTGCCGATCGACTGGCCGGAGCCGTTCGGCCTGGTAATGATCGAGGCGATGGCCTGTGGCACGCCGGTGATCGCGTTCAACCGCGGCTCGGTGCCGGAGATCGTCGAGCACGGCGTCACCGGGCTGATCGTGGAGGACGAAACGCAGGCGATCGCGGCGATCCGTCGGGCTGGTGACATGTCACGCGCAGCGGTGCGGCTCGGCTTCGAGCGCCGGTTCACCGCGCAACGCATGGCCGAGGACTATCTGGCGCTGTATCGCCGTCTGGTCGCGCCGGCGCGTCCGGTGCTGCGTGTCGTGCGCTAGCAGGGTCCGTCACCGCACCTTACTGCTCTACTCGCTCGACGGAGGTGAATCTGAACACAACACTGGCGCCGGGATCGAGCCCCGGACCGTCCAGGCCGAACATGCACTGCTCTGCGTCGATCGCCTGGGCGCCGGAAAAGCGCACCGGATCGCCGGTCTCCAGACCGGCGATATGTCCAAACGCGCTCGTTCCGCGATCGATCAATACTGCGTCCGCGGCAATGTTGTAGCTGGTCCGGACATCGGTAGACCTGCCTACTTTCACGACGAGCACCGCCTTGGATCCCAGTTGGTAGACGGTCGAAACGGTGCCCGTCCAATTGCTGACACGGGGCGCCGCCGCCGCGATCTCGCGTGTCTGGATCAGGCATTTGCGGTCACGTTCCGCGGGGTGCTGCTCAGCGGACCAGGCGTGCAGAGCGCGCTCGGTGAGCGATACGAACTCCCTCTCGTCGACCGGCCTGGCCGGGACGGCGCGGAGCCAGAGCAAATAGCCGACACCGCCTTCATAGTAGAACCAGCCGCCCCAAAGGGCCACGCACAGAAGGCCCACAAGGCAAAGCTGTGCCTTACGGGACAGATTGGGAATGCGATTAATGACGCCGGACGATGCGATGCTGATCAACGCCACCATGAGGACGAGCGCGAGGCCGACAGCAAGGTACATTCTACCCATGCAAACGGCTCTTTCGGGTCAGGAAGACGGCGAGCGACGGGTCACAGGCAGTCTCCCGCGCTGCG
Source organism: Acetobacteraceae bacterium (assembly GCA_036494925.1). Taxonomy (GTDB): domain Bacteria; phylum Pseudomonadota; class Alphaproteobacteria; order Acetobacterales; family Acetobacteraceae; genus JAMXLO01. Next base: position 12,231 of record DASXNR010000068.1, on the reverse strand, counting down.
ACGCCTTGCGACATCGCCTCCATTGTGCGGCATCATGATCGGTAAGAGTGGAGGTCCGGGCGGGAATCGAACCCACATTCGCGGATTTGCAGTCCGCTGCATCACCACTCTGCCACCGGACCGACGGAAGGCGGCGTATATCGGGGTTGCCACCCTGTCCGGTCAAGCCTCGCCGGGCGCGTACTTGGCGCCGCGCCCACCGCGACTCTATAAGCTGGCCTGACCCTATCCCGACGAGAGCCCGTCATGGACCATGCCTCCGAGGCATTCGCAGCAGCGCGCAACCACATGGTGGACAGCCAGATCCGCCCCAACAAGGTGAACGATCCCCGCATCATCGGCGCGATGCGCCAACTGCCGCGCGAGCGCTTCCTCCCGCCGCAACTGGGTTCGCTCGCCTATGCCGACGGGGACGTGGCACTCGGCGACGGCCGGGTGCTGCTCGAACCCGCGGTCATTGCCCGGCTGGTGCAACTGACGGCGGTCAGCGCGGGCGAGCGTGCCCTGGTGGTCGCTTCCGGCACTGGCTATGGCGCAGCACTGCTGGCTGCCTGCGGCGCCAGGGTCACCGCGCTCGAGGAGGTTGCGTCATTACAGGGGCTCGCACGCGGCATCCTGGCGGAGTTGGCGCCCTCGGTCGGTCTGGTTGCCGGCCCGCTCGCAGCCGGCTGGCCGCCGGGCGCGCCCTACGACGTGATCCTGATCGAGGGCGCGGTCCGGGAAATCCCGCCCGGCATCGCCGAGCAATTGCATCGGGAGACCGGCCGGTTGGTGGCTGTCCTCACCAGCGGCGCCGGCCTCTGCCAGGCGGTGCTTGCCGAGGCCACTGCGGTTGGGCTCCGCCCGCAGCCGATGTTCGACTGCGCCACAGCGCCGATCCCCAGCCTGCTGCCATCGCCCGGTTTCGTATTCTGAACATCATGCCGTAAGCTCTTGGCGTCCGGTTACGGGACGTGGCACATGTACCTGTGCCGCGCAGGAGAGGAGCGCACATGGTCCTACGGCACGGCTGGATGGTTGGTCTCGGCGTGGCCCTCGCGGCCGCGCCGGCGCTGGGCCAGGCGCAGGCGCCTACCAGGCCTGCGGCCGAGGCGCGGACCGCAAAGTCCATCACCGTCGCCCAGACGACCGCGAGGCCGGTCCCGGCGATGGCCGCTGCGCCCCAGTCGCAGCCTGGCGCGCCGCACACGCTGGCCGAGGCGCTCGCCGCCACGTATTCCGCGCAACCGGTGCTGCTCGCGGAGCGAGCCAAGTTGCGGGCGACCGACGAGAATGTGCCGCAGGCCCTGTCGGGCTGGCGGCCGACCGTGGTGATGGCAGGAAACGGCGGCTACGGTGACGGCATGACCCGGATCGTTTCCGGTGGGCAACACGTCAGCACCCAAACCGACCGGTTGATCGGCACGGCGCAGGCGACGCTGACGCAGCCGCTCTATACTGGGGGCAAGACTCAGGCCAGCGTGAACCGCGCCAAGAACCAGGTGATGGCGGAGCGCGCCACTCTGATATCGCAGGAGCAGAACAGCTTCCTCAACACCGTGATAGCCTATGTCGGCCCGGCCGTGCCGCTCTCGGCAAATCAGGTTCAGGTCGGCGTGATCGAGACGCAGCAGCTGCTTGCCCTCGCCATCAACAACGAGCAGGTGCTGGCAAAGCAGCTCCAGGCCACCAATGACCGGTTCCGGGTCGGCGAGATCACCCGCACCGACGTCGCTCAGGCCGAGGCTGCACTGGCGCAGGCGACAGCGCAGCGGCAGACGGCTGAAGGCAACCTGGAAACCGCCCGCGGCACGTTCCAGCAGGTGGTCGGCTTCCTGCCGCCCGGCGATCTGATCGCGCCGCAGCCGCTTGCGCTGCCGGTAAAGACCGAGCGGGACGCGACGCGCATGGCGGCGAACAACAACCCGACGGTCATCGCGGCGTTGTTCAACGACGCGGCTGCGAAAGACGCGATCGATGTCGCATTCGCCCAGCTCATGCCGCAGGTCAGCTTTCAGGGGCAGGTGTTCCAGTCGAACAACGCGGCGGCGCGGAGCACGCAGTCGAATGGCTACCAGGCCGTCGTGCAGCTCTCGGTACCGATTTACCAGGGCGGCGCCGAGTATTCCGCAGTGCGCCAGGCGCGGCAGAGCTCGCAGCAGACCACGCAGTTGGTGGACGATGCGCGCCGCGCCGCAGTGCAGAATGCGGTGCAGGCATGGGAGCAGCTGGTCGCGGCCAAAGCCTCGGCCGACAGCACACGGGAGGCGGTTCGCGCCAATGAGATCGCCCTCGAGGGCGTGGAACGCGAAGCCATCGTCGGCAGCCGGACCACGCTCGACGTGCTGAACGCGCAGCAGACCTTGCTGAATTCGAGGGTCTCTCTGGTGCAGAACCTCGCGCAGATCGTTACCGACTCTTATCAGGTCGCTCAGGCAATCGGTCGGCTGACCGCGCACGACCTGCACCTGCCGGTTCCATTGTATGACGAGACCGCCTACTACAATGCGGTGAAGAACAAGTGGGTCGGTCTCGGCGACTATGCGACCGACCAGCCAGGCCGCTGAAAAGACCAGCACGATGAGCGCATCGCAAACACCCCCCGGTCCGACCACCGCCGCCGCCCCGGGTGGCGCGGCCGGTGGCGATCCGTCGATGGAGGACATCCTCGCCTCGATCCGCCGCATTCTCAGCGAGGATGAGGCGCCGGCGGCTGGCGCCAACCCGCCCGCGGCCGAGGCTGCCGGCGATGGCGTGCTGGTGCTGGATCCGGCCATGATGGTGCCCGATCCGGCACACGAGGCGGAGCCGGTGTCGCACATGCCCAGCGCGCCGGTTGCGCCACCGCCGCCGGTACAGCACGAACCGTCGGCTCTGGTGGCGCCGGAGGCCGCGGCGGCGGCGGCATCCTCGGTTGAAAGCCTGGTGCGCACCCTGGCCGAACGGACCATGCGGGTGCACAGCGGCGGGCCGACGATCGAGGACATGGTCCGCGAAGAACTGCGCCCGATGCTGAAGACCTGGCTGGACGCCAACCTGCCGCCGCTGGTCGAGCGTCTGGTGCGCGCCGAGATCGAGCGCGTCGTAGGCCGCGCCGTACCCTGAAGCGGATTGTCATCGATGGCCTCCTGCGGCATCCGCGTGAGGCCGCAGGAGAGCGAGATGCTGGACAAGACCTACGACCCGTCGGAGATCGAGCCGCGGCTATACCAAGGCTGGGAGCGGGCAGGGGCGTTCGCCTGCGACCCCAATTCCAACGCGATTCCCTACACCATCATGATCCCGCCGCCGAACGTCACCGGCAGCCTGCACATGGGGCACGCGCTCACCTTCACCGTGCAGGACACGCTGATCCGCTGGCGCCGGATGCAAGGCCGCGACGTGCTGTGGCAACCGGGCACCGATCACGCCGGCATTGCCACGCAGATGGTGGTGGAGCGGCTGCTGACGGAGCAGGGGACCGACCGGCGGGAACTGGGGCGGGATCGGTTTGTCGAACGCGTCTGGCAATGGAAGTCGGAATCCGGCGGCACGATCACGCGACAGTTGCGCCGGCTCGGCGCGTCGCTGGATTGGCCGCGCGAGCGGTTCACCATGGACGACGGGCTGTCGACCGCGGTGCGCAAGGTGTTCGTCGATCTGTACCGGGAAGGGCTGATCTATCGCGACCGGCGCCTGGTGAACTGGGACCCGAAGCTGCAGACCGCGATTTCCGATCTCGAAGTGGAGAACCTCGAGCTGAAGGGATCGCTGTGGTACATAAGATACCCGGTCAACGATGCGCCCGACCGCTTTATTACCGTTGCGACGACCCGACCGGAGACGATGCTGGGCGACACGGCGGTGGCGGTGCATCCGGAGGATGACCGCTATCGCGATCTGGTGGGCAGGCACGTGATCCTGCCGCTGGTGGGACGCCGCCTGCCGATCGTGGCCGACGAATATTCCGACCCTGAGAAGGGCACCGGTGCGGTCAAGATCACGCCGGCGCACGACTTCAACGATTTCGCCGTGGGGCAGCGGCACGGATTGCCGATGCCTTCGATCCTCGACCGTCAGGCGCGCGTGGTATTGGCCGAGATTGACGACGTGCTGGCGCCGGTCGATGGCGTGGCGGATCCCGGGTTCGTCCGCACACTGGAAGGCATGGATCGGAATGTCGCGCGCAAGGCGATCGTGGCGGAGCTCGATCGGCTGGGTCTGCTGGAGCGGACGGAGCCCTACACGCATCAGGTGCCGCACGGCGATCGCGGCGGAGTGCCGATCGAGCCGCTGCTGACGACGCAGTGGTACTGCAACGCCGAGGTGCTGGCGAAGCCGGCGATCGAGGCGGTGGAGACCGGTAAGACCGTGTTCGTGCCGAAGCAGTGGGAGAACACATTCTTCGCCTGGATGCGCGACATCCAGCCATGGTGCATCTCGCGCCAGCTCTGGTGGGGACACCGGATCCCAGCCTGGTACGGTGCGGACGGCGCGATCTTTGTCGCGCAAACCGAGGCGGAAGCGAAAGCGGAGGCGCACGCGAAATATGGCCGCGACGAAGCGCTGACCCAGGACGAGGACGTTCTGGACACCTGGTTCAGCTCCGGGCTGTGGCCGTTCTCGACGCTTGGCTGGCCGGAGCAGACCAAGGAGCTGGCGCGCTATTATCCCGGCGACGTGCTGGTCACCGGCTTCGACATCATCTTCTTCTGGGTCGCACGGATGATGATGCAGGGCATCCACTTCATGGGCGAGGTACCGTTCCACACGGTCTACATCCACGGCCTGGTGCGCGACGAGCGCGGCCAAAAGATGTCGAAGTCGAAGGGCAACAGCATCGATCCGCTCGAGCTGCTGGATCGCTACGGCGCCGATGCACTGCGCTTCACCATCTGCCGTCTCACTGGTCGCGGGCGCGACATGAAGATCGGTCCGAGTCTGGTCGAAACCAACCGCAGCTTTGTCACCAAATTGTGGAATGCTGCGCGGTTCTGCGAAATGAACGGCGTCCGGCCGGACACTTCATTCGATCCGGCGCAGGCGCAACTGCCACTGACGCGCTGGCTGCTGGAGCGGACTCGCTGGTGCATCGCGCAAGCAACGCAGTCACTTGAAGACTATCGGTTCGATGAGTACGCGGATGCCTGCTATCGCTTTACCTGGAATGAATTCTGCGATTGGTTCGTCGAATTCGCCAAGCCGATACTGGCGGATGGCAACAGTGCGAGCGCGCGCGAGGTGCGAAGCACCGCTGCCTACGTGCTTGGTATCATTCTGCGGCTATTGCATCCGGTAATACCTTTCGTCACCGAGGAGCTTTGGGATCACTTCGGTTATGGCGAAGTCAACAGTCTGATACGCGCGTCCTGGCCCGAGGAGTTCCAGGTCACCGACGGAGAGGAGGCGCGCGCTGAACTCGACTGGGTCGTGCGGCTGATCTCCGAGGTACGCTCGGTGCGCACCGAAATGAACGTTCCGCCCGGCACGCTGACGCCGATCCTGCTGCGCGACGCATCGCAGAATACACTGGCGCGCGGTCAGCGTTGGATGGACGCGATCCGGCGTCTGGCGCGCGCATCGGAACTGCGACCGCTGACAGGCGCGATGCCGAGGGGTGCCGCGCAGCTAATGCTCGACGAGGCGACGGTGGTGCTGCCGCTCGCCGATGCGATCGACCTCGGCGCGGAACGCACGCGATTGACACGCGAGCGCGACAAGGCAACCGGTGAGGCGCGCAAGCTCGCGCAGAAGCTGGACAACGCCGATTTCGTGCGCCGCGCACCGGAAGAGGTGGTGGAGGAGAACCGCGATCGCCTCGCCGCCGCTCAGGCCGACATCGCGCGCCTGGAGGCGGCGTTGCAGCGGATCGAATGACCGTTGGCCTGATCGTCGCCATCGCGTTCACCGGCGTCGTGATCGGCATCGCCATCGGGGCGGTTGGCATCGGCGGCGTGCTGCTGGTGCCGTTCCTGACGCTCACTCTCGGCATCGACGTGAAGCACGCGATCGCGGCAGCGCTGCTGAGCTATCTGCCAGGCTGCGTTGTCGCCGTCACGCTGTATGCAAGGCGCGGATCGATCCCTTGGCGCGAGGCGGGTTTGCTCTGTATTGCTGCGCTGCCCACTGCGTGGCTCGGTGCACGCGCGGCGCAGCATGCGCCCGCGGAACTGCTGGAAGCAGGGATCGGGCTGCTTCTGCTGGCGGGTGGCGTTTATGCGCTGATGCCGCCGCGGGACGCCCGGATCGGGCAGCGGAGGCTGCCGCCCGCAGCGCTGGTCGGCCTCGGCGGCAGTACCGGCTTCGTCTCCGCGCTGACCGGCGCTGGCGGCGCGTTTGTGCTGCTGCCCGCGCTGCTGTTGCTCGATACCCCGGTACTGGCAGCGATCGGCATGGGCCAGGCAATTGCGCTGCCGATTGCGGGTCTGGCCAGTCTGGCCAACATCGCGGCGGGCATGATGGATATCCGGCTCGCCATGGGCCTGGCCGCGACACTCACACTTGGGATTGCGATCGGCACCCCGATCGCGCATGCATTGCCACAGCTGCTTCTGCGTCGCCTGCTGGGTTCGGCCGTGGTGCTGGCCGGTCTCGCCATGCTGCTGCGCACCGTGGCGCGGCTGTGACCATATATAAAGGGACCAATGCCATGAGCAGCACAATGATCCGCGGCGCCGACATCGTCATGCGGACGCTGGAACGCGCCGGACACCAGACGATCTTCACGCTCTCCGGCAACCACATCATGTCGCTGTTCGACGCGGCGATCGACACGCGGCATCGGCTGATCCATACGCGGCACGAGGCGGCGGCAGTGCACATGGCCGATGCCTGGGGACGACTGACCGGTGAACCTGGCATCGCCATGGTGACCGGCGGTCCAGGCCACGCCAACGCCGCCGCCGCGCTGATGACGGCGCAGGGCCAGGAGTCGCCGCTGGTGCTGCTGTCGGGCCATACCGAGACGACGCAGCTTGGTCGCGGTGGGTTTCAGGAACTGCGGCAGGCCGAGGTGGCGGCGCCGATGGCGAAGGCGTCGTGGACCGCGACATCCGTGGCAACCTTGGGTGCCGAGGTGGCGAAAGCGATCCGCATCGCGCGTTCCGGCCGGCACGGGCCGGTGCATCTCAGCCTGCCATCGGATCTGCTCGATGCGACCGTTGCAGCCAGTGAGGTCGTGTGGCCGCAGCCAGATGCGTTTGTCGCGCCCCCGGTCGGGTTGAGCGACGTGGCCGCCGACGCGATCCTCGGCATCGTTGCGATGGCAGAGCGTCCATTCCTGCTTGCGGGCCCGGCGCTGGCCAATCGGTCTGGGCGGGAACTGCTCGCCCGCATTGAAGCCACGACACAGATCCCCACCGCGATCATGGAGAGCCCACGCGGCTTCAACGATGCCACACTCGGCGCCTTCGGCGATGCGATCCGGCGTGCCGACCTGATCATCCTGCTCGGCAAGGCGCTCGACTTCACGCTGAAGTTTGGCGAGCCGCCCGCGGTCGATGCCGCCTGCCGCTGGGTTGTCATCGATCCGGAGGCGGCACTGGTGGATCGCGCGATCCGCGAGCGAGGCGAATGCGTCGTGTTCGGCTGCGTCGCGGATACACGTCCGGCCGGTGAGGCGCTGATTCGCTGCGCCGTCGGCAAGCGGGTGTCGAGCGAAGTCTGGCTGGACAAGGTGCGTACTCAGTTGACCAGCCGGCCGGCTGCGTGGACCACGCTGGCATCGAAGACGCCAGGCAAATTGCATCCGATCGAGGTGTTCCGTGCGCTGCTGCCCCATGTCGGAAAGCATGCCGACACGGTCCTGATCTGCGACGGCGGCGAGTTCGCGCAATGGGGTCAGAGCGTGCTGCCGGTGGTGCCGCGACGGCTGATCAACGGTGTCGGCGGCTCGATCGGTTCGTCGCTGCCGATGGCATGCGCAGCCCGCGTTGTTGAGCCGGAAGCGCCGGTGTTGGTCGTGCTGGGCGACGGCACGTTCGGCTTCCACATGGCCGAGTTCGAAACCGCGGTGCGCTGCGACCTGCCATTCGTCGCCGTGGTCGGCACCGACGCGCGCTGGAACGCGGAGTACAATCTCCAGGTTCGCGACTATGGTCCTAACCGAACATTTGGCTGCGAGCTGCTGCCGACGCGGTACGACCTGGTGGTGGCGGCGCTGGGCGGCCATGGCGAACTGGTGCAGAGCGCGGACGAATTGCCTGGTGCCATCGAGCGCTCGCTGGCGAGCGGCAGGCCGGCGTGCATCAACGTGATGATCGAGAGCATTCCCGCGCCCACGGTACGCCAGATGCCGTGAGGCTGACGGATCACTCCACGCGGCGCCGTTCCGCCCACCACAGCCAGGCCGACGCGACGATCAGCAGTGCGAACGCGATCGGTCCGTGCGGGCTGGCGTGACTGGTCTGCAGCTCCCAGCCGAACGCGACCAGCAGCACGAGCGGCGGCCACGGTGCACGCCGCGACAGCAGCAGCGCGGCAGCGATCAGCAATGCCGCCGCGAACGCCGCCCATGAACCGGTCAGACTGACGAACGAACCGACGCCGCCGACCCAGGCATCGGTCCACACCGTGTTGAGCAGCAGCACGATGCCGTCGACCTGCTCCGCGCTCAGCTTGCCCGCGGCCGCCAGGCTTTCGGTGGTCACAATCGTCCTGCCGAGCCCGATCCCGCCGATCGCGTCGAGCACCGTGTAATAGATCACGAACACCAGCGTGGCGATACGCGCGAGCCAGGCAACGGCAACCGCGGCAACGCTGTCGGGGTAATCGATCCGAGCCACCATCAGCCACAGGCCGATAGCAACCAGAGCGACCATTGGGGTCTGGATCATGTGCAGCGTGAACCACCAGTTCGGACCGAAATAGTTCAGTGCCTGGAACTGTGGTTGATCGGGCTCAGGCTTGGACAAAAACTGATACATGCCGGGATGCGCCGTGAATCCGGCAGGATGGAACAGCTCGATGGCAATCAGCACCGCCGGCGCCACCAGCAGGCAGAGCCACCACAGAACGGTTTTCATGGTTCAGTCCGCGGCGTGCGCCACCTCGTCGCCCAGCCGCACGCCGCGCACCACGTACTCTGCTGCAACCTTGATCGCCTCGATCATGCTGACCGCACTCGCGCGGCCCGTTCCGGCGATGTCGAACGCGGTGCCGTGATCGACGCTGGTGCGCAGGATCGGCAGCCCGAGCGTCACGCTGACGGTCTTCTCGAAGTCCATCATCTTCGCGGCGATGTGGCCCTGGTCGTGGTACAGCGACAGTACCGCGTCGTAGCGGCCGATGCGCGCCATGTGGAACACGCTGTCCGCCGGCACCGGTCCGCTCACGTGCATGCCGCGTGCGCGCGCCGCCTCGATCGCGGGCTTGATCGCGTCCATCTCCTCGCGGCCGAACAGCCCGTCCTCGCCGCCGTGCGGATTGAGCGCCGCCACCGCGAGATGCGGAGCGTCGATCCCGAGCTGGCGCAGCGCCTTCATGCTGTTCTCGATGCCTTTCAGCGTACGCTCGCGGGTGATCTGCCGGCATGCCTCCACCAACGACAGATGCCGGGTCAGGAAGAAGATCTTCAACCCGCTGATGGTGAACATGGTCATCTCTTCGCGCGCACCGGTGTGTTCGGCGAACATCTCGGTGTGGCCGATGAACGGGATCCTCGCCGCCTTCAGCGACTCCTTGTTGATCGGCGTCGTCGCCACCCCGGCGATCCGGCCGGCCATCGCCAGTTCGATCGAGGTACGGATCGCCGCATAGGCCGCATCGCCGCCGAGGGCCTGGACCTTGCCCATTTGCAGCGCGTCCGGATCGGCGGTGTCCTGATGCACCACGTCGATCACGCCGGCACGGTCGGCGATCGCCTCGGGGCCGGCGATCCGGTTGAGCGACGCCGAGATGCCGCACACTGACAGCGCGCGTTCGAACACCCGCGCGTCACCGATCAGGAAGCACCGCGAGATCTCCCGCACCTCCGGATCCAGCAATGCGCGCACCGCGATCTCCGGGCCAATGCCGGCGGGATCGCCCATTGTCACGGCCAGAACCGGTCTCGCCTGGGTCATGTCGGTGCCCTCCTTGGGTGGCTTCCGCAGCCAGCTGCTTCATAGCACACTGCGGCCCGGGGAACGATCAGGAGGAAACCGCATGCTTCGCATCTACGGTTCGGCGCGTTCACGCGGTGTCCGCACGCTCTGGATGGCGGGTGAACTCGGCCTCCAGTACGAGCATCTCGATTATGCGCCGCGCTCGCCCGCGACCAGGACGCCCGAGTACCTCGCACTGAACCCCAATGGCCGCGTGCCGACCATCGACGACGACGGGTTCGTGCTGTCGGAATCGATGGCGATCAACCTGTATCTCGCGAAGCAGCACGGCAAGCTGTACCCGGCCGATGCGAAGCACGAGGCGCTGGCCTGGCAGTGGAGTTTCTGGGAGGTCGATCGCCTCGACCGCCAGATGACCACATACGCCAACAACGCATTCGTGCTGCCGGAGCCACAGCGCAATCCCGCCGCTGCCAAGGCCGCGTGGGACGAGATCGCGCCGGCGCTCGACGTGCTGGAGACCGCGCTGGGCAAGGCACAGTGGCTGGCCGGTCCCGCGTTCAGCATCGCCGATCTGAACGTTGCCGCGGCGATGGTGCGCGCCCTGGGGTTCGATCTCGGCAAATGGCCCAAGGTCCACGGGTGGCTGCATCGCTGCTGGGATCGTCCGGCCGCCAGGCGCGCCCTGGCGATGCGGGAGTAATGCCGAACCAGTCGGCGGACTGGCTGCGCGCCTGGGACTCGCAGGGCCTGCATCGGACCGGCACCGATGGTGACGAAGCCGGCGCCGCGTGGCTGGAGCGCGAGGCAACGCTGCTCGGTGCCGAGGTGACCAGCGAGGCGTTCACGCTCGATCGCATCGATCCGGTGACGTGCGGTCTGGAAGTGGATGGTGCGCGGATCGATGGCGTGCCGGTGTTCGACGCACCGCCAACCGGACCCGACGGCGTCGACGGCACGCTGGGACCCGCCGGAAGCGATGCGGCGTTCGGCGTGGCCGAGTTGTCGCCCCAGTCGGTGTACAGCGGCGAGTATCGCGCGATGCGCCGCAACGTCGCGCACCGTGCGCTGGTGATCGTGTGCCTGGGCGCGCATCCCGGCTTGGGCCTGCTGAACGCCGAGCAGTTCCGTGCGCCGTACGGCACGCCGGCGATCCATGTCGCCGCCGCGCCAACCGGAGGCCACGCGCGGTTGATCGCGCATTACCGTCGCACGCCGGCATCTGCCCGCAACATCGTCGTGACCATACCCGGCCGCGATCGGGCCCGTCCGCCGGTCGTGGTGATGACGCCACGCAGTTCCTGGTGGCAGTCCACTGCCGAGCGCGGTGGCGGTGTGGTGTGCTGGCTGGAATCGCTGCGTGCGCTGCGCGCCGCACCGCCGGCCATGGATGTCGTGCTGACTGGGAACAGCGGGCATGAACTCGGCCATCTCGGGCTTGACGACTTCGTCGCACGACGGCCGGGTTGGGACCGCGCGGCACTCTGGCTGCATTGGGGCGCCAATCTCGGTGCCGACGGCGGCCGGCTGACCGTGATGTCGGCGAGCGACGACCTGCGCGCTTCGGCTGCGCACGAGCTGACCGAGGCAGGCCAGCCGCCGGATGCCCTGGCGCCGAAGACGCAGATACCGAGTGGCGAGACGCGCGACATCCATCGGGCCGGCGGACGCTATGTCACGCTGGTCGGCAGCAATCCGCGGTTCCATCTGCCACAGGACCGCTGGCCGCATGCGGTGGACGTGGCGGTCATCGAGCGGATCGCGACCGCCGCCGCACGGTTGGTGGTGGCGCTGACGCGCTGAGCATGGCCTACCGCGCTGCCTGGACACACGCCGCACCTGGCCGCGCGGCGTTCAGGTAGGGGGCAAGGATGTGCTCGATCTGGCAGTTGGTGTAGGGGTGGCGTGAGCGCGCGGCCGGTTGGCGATGCACGTTGATCAATGCCACCTTGCCGCCGCCGAGGGGCAGCCGCAGCGTGCCCTGGCGGATCGCGCGCACATAGAGCGGCACAGCCTTGAGGGTGCCGTGCAGAACGTCTGCGCCAAGCAGCGCGACACGGTCGCGGTAAGCGGCGGCGAGCAGCGGTGTGTGCGAGTGATAGAGCCCGACGGCGATATCCCAATCGCCCCCGGCCTCGCCACGGTACAGGTCGACCAGAAGCCGGGCGGCATAGTCCGCGTTGGCGGCAGGATCGAAGGCCTCGTCCAGCGAGGCAAAGGCATGAGGCTG
>DASXNR010000067.1:0-13163 GCA_036494925.1 Acetobacteraceae bacterium | reverse complement strand
GGTGGCACGCGCGTGCTTGCCGGCGATGAGGTCGTGATCAACGTCGGCTCCCACGCCGCCATGCCGGATATTCCCGGTCTCGGGGACGTGCACCCGCTCACCCATATCGAGGCGCTCGAACTCGACGACGTACCGTCGCATCTGATCGTGCTTGGGGGCGGATATACCGGCGTCGAAATGGCGCAGGCCTATCGCCGCTTTGGCGGAAGCGTGACGATCATCGAACCTGGCCCGCGGATCATGGGACGCGAGGACGCGGAGGTCGCCGAGGAGATGGGCAGGATCTTGAGCGGGGAAGGCATCGATATCATCGTGAGTGCCCGACCTCTCCGTGTCGATGGCCTGAATGGAAGGTGTGTTTCGCTAACGGTCCGGACGGGATCCGAAGAGCGGAAGATCGACGGCAGCCATCTGCTGGTAGCGGTCGGCCGGATCGCAAATACCGCGTACATCGGCCTGGACAATGCTGGAATCGCTCTGGACGCGCACGGCTTTGTCCAGGTCGACGAGCGGCTGAAAACGACTGCGTCCGGGGTATGGGCGATCGGCGAATGTGCTGGCAGCCCGCAGTTCACGCATGTCTCGGTCGACGATCACCGGATCGTTCGGGACAACATGGCTGGCGGGGATCGCGAGACGAGTGACCGGCTCATTCCACATGTGGTGTTCACTGATCCGCCGCTCGCGCGCGTCGGCTTGTCCGAGGGCGAGGCACAGCGCCAGGGCATCGCTGTCCGCATGGCGACGCTACCAATGCGAAAAGTCCTGCGGACACTTGCGACCGACGAAAGCGAAGGGTTCATGAAAGTGCTGGTTGGGGCAAAGCACGATCGGATCTTGGGCTTTACGATGATCGGCTCCGATGCAGGCGAGGTGATGGCGGCGATGCAAACGGCGATGCTCGCCGATTTGCCCTATACGAGACTGCGTGACGCCGTCATTGCGCACCTCACCGTCGCCGAGGGCTTGGGGCCTCTGTTTGAAAGCGTGCCGCCGCGGGCCCCCTGACCCATCGAGCCTTGAACAACCGAGACATCACTCACTCCAGGCACGAGCGTCGGCTTATCGCCGTCGCGTTCCAGGGAGCGGCCGCGGCAGTCGCCGCCAGCGCAGCCGCTACGCGACCTAGGACTGCCAGCCTGGGTGCTGGGAAATTATGCCTTGACACAGGCGCGCCATTCATGTTCTCCTTCCGTTCATGTCCGCCGCGGCCGCCACGTCCGACCCACCCCCACCAGGCCGTTCCGGCCGCCTGCTCACGCTCGTCCGCAAGCTCATCGATTACGGCAAGCACCTCGCCGCCACGCTGCGCCCGCGCGCCGTCCCCAGCGACACCACCGACCTCGTGTGCACCTTCGGCACCGATCACCTCCCGCTGATCCTCGCCCGCGTCGCCCAGGGCCTGCAGCGCGCCGGCCTGCTCGAGGAAAGGATCGCCCGCACCGCCGCTCGCCTCGACGCCGAACCCGAGCCCAAACCCGCGCCGACCCCTCGCGCCCCCCGCGCGCTCCCGTGCGAAGCCGACGCGCCATTGCCGCACCAAACCCAGCCCCAGCAGCCCACCGACGCGGCCTCCCTGCTCGCCAACCTGCCCACCCCGAATCAGATCGCGGCAAAGGTCCGCCGTCAGCGGATCGGTGCCGTCCTCGCCGACATCTGCCGCGATCTCGGCATCGCGCCGAGCCATCCGCTATGGCGAGAACTGCACCTCGCCATCAACCAATACGGCGGCAATTGGCTCCGCATGGCCATGGAGAGGCTCAACCGGGCCTTCCCGATCGCCCACATCGTCGCCCGGCTCAAAGCCAGACCCGTCGCCCCGCCCGAACCGGCCGGCACCGGCCCGCCCCTCGCCATCCCCGCCTAGCCCTCCCGCATCAACCGCAAACCGCCAAGGGCGCCGGGCAGGCGAGGACAACCCTCGCCCGCTCGGCGCCCGTTGTCTCTACGGACGCATAGACAGTCGACAGCAGCCTATCGAGCGGATGATCCTTCGAGTGCTGGCATCGAAGATGCGCCCTAGCTCGTGGACTTCTTCAGTTCCACGTTCAGACCGAGGCCGCAGTGGTCGGTGATCGTGACCGCGCTGGATGACTGCGAGACGTAGGCGGTCTCTTTCTTCAGTTGCACGAGGTCGGAGCGATAGACGGCGATATCGTACATCTTGGTGCCGGTGCTGTTGGTACCCTTCTCCGTGACGTTCCAGTTGTCGATCTTCTCGACGCTGCTGCCGTTATTGGCGTTCACGTAGGCGCTGGTCTTGAAGGCGATGTTGAGGCACGTGGCGGTGAAGTTGAAGCTGGGCTGGTTCGTGTCGCCGAGCACGACGTGGATGATGGCCCCGTGGAGGTTCACGTAGCTTGCGATCTCGAAATAGAACTTCTCGACGGCGCTCTTGCTGGTGGCGATCTTGTTCGGGACATGCACGAAACAGACGATAAGGTCGCCGACCATGTAGAGGACAAAGCCCTCTCCGGCCTTGATGAAGAGCAGCTTCGAGGCGACCGCGGACTGGCTGACGGCCGTGAAGGACTGACACGCCATCTTCGCGGGGTGCGGCGTGAGGGCGACCTTCGCGTCGGTCACGACGCTGGAGAAGTCCGAATTGGACGAGTCCATTTCGCCGCAGACCATGATGTCGGGCATTTCGCCGAACTCGCGATAGAAGTTCTGCCACAGCAACGCGATCTGGGAGCCGAAGACCGTGAGCGGCTGCTTGTCAACGAGGGTCTCGATCGGCTTGAGCTCCGCGGGACCCTCGATAGGCGTTGAGATGTCCATCGTGTCGGAAGGCAGCACGAGGGCCTGGTGGCCCTGCGCGGTGACGTATTTGTTCGTCTCCCTGGTGAAGCGCTGCAGGGTGAGCGCGCTGAGGCCGTGGTTCTTGCTGGAATTAGCGTTGAACGACTGGTAGGCAATGACTGGCATCTACATGCCCCCACACTCGTGCGTGCAGCGAGCCTTAGCATGCAGGCGTCTGCGGAAACAAGGAAGGATCGGAGGATGTTAGAGTAGGGCTCCGCCCCGCGCCGAACCGGAGGTTCAGCCCGGGATCCAATGCATCTCCGGCCCGGGCCGGCGCTGAAACCGGAATCCTACCACGCAGATTTGAATTCGGACTGAGAGAGCGGATTACCGCGCCATACTGGAGAAAAAACGTTGCGCTGATCCGGCAGATCGAAAGCGCTGCATCATCCGCTCACGTCGTCCGATCGGCACATGCGAACTTTCCGCTCGGTTGTTCATCCACTTGCCCCGTCGGCGAACGTGCGACAGTCCGAGATCACGCAGTGCGGCATCGTAAACATGACATGTCCGCCATTCACCCCACCAAGCAGCGCTTCGATCGCGGACACGTGCCAACCCGGCGCAACACCCCCTGGACACACCCCCGCCGTGCTCGCCAAGCTCCCGGCACACAAGGGAGCGTCCCAAATGATCATCGACTGCCAGGTCCACGCCTATGAGGCGAACACGCCGAAGCGCCCGTGGCACAGCGTGCCGAACTGGCCCGACCACGTGACGGGCGACGAGATGGTGGCGGCGATGGACAAGGTCGGCGTCGACGGCGCGATCTTCATCTCCGCGTTCGGCCTCTACCAGTATGACGCCAGCTACGCGACGGAAGTGCAGCGGGCGCATCCCGACCGCTTCGCCATCGTCAAGCCGGTCAACCCGGACGACCCGGCGGTGGCCGATGTCATCGCCGACTGGAAGCAGACGCCGGGCGCGGCGGGCATCCGCATCATGCTGCCCAAGGAAGCGGGACGTGCGCCGGACGATCCTGGCCTCGATCGGATCCTGCGCGCCGCGGTTCGATACGATCTTCCGGTCAACATCCTGTTCTGGGGCAATCTGGACGTTGGCACCGCGCTGATCGATCGGCATCCCGACACGCGGTTCATCGTCGACCATCTGGGCATAATGCAGCCGCGCGTGCCGCCCGCGCCGCCACAGCCCTGGGCCGACCTGCCGAAGGTGCTGGAACTCGCCAGGCGCCCGAACGCGGTGATCAAGGTCAGTGGCGCCTGCACGCTGTCGCAGCAACCATATCCGTTCCCGGACATCTGGGATCCGCTGGCCCGCGTGTTCGATGCCTGGGGTTTCGAGCGCTGCCTGTGGGGCACCGACTGGACGCGTGCGTTCGCCGTCGTCAACTTCGAGCAGGCCGTCGAGCCCTTCCTGAACACGGACCGCCTGAGCGTAACCGAGCGGGCAATGCTGATGGGCGGCGCCTGCGCGAAGGCGTATGGCTGGTCGCCGCGGAAAGCCTGATACGCTCGTCAGTCGATTGGGGTGAGGTGGGCCCGGCGATGCCGGCGGGCGGCAAAGTCAGTCGCTGCTGATCGACGAGTCGATTCTCGCAATCAGTTCCGGCGGCAGCGGTCCAGCCTCGGCCGCGGCTACACACTCGGCCAGCTCCTGGCGGTTCTTCACGCCCAGCACCAGCGTGTCGACGTCGAGCGACAGCGCGTAGCGGTGCGCGATCACCGCCGGGTTCTCGCCCGGCTCGGCGCACAGTTGGCGGAAGCCGGCGGCACGCGCGTAGTCGCGCACTTCCGGATGATCGTCCGGCAGCGGACGGTCGATCGCTGCGGTGAGCGCACCGGCCTGCACCGCGCGGATGCCCATCACGCCGGCCCCGTTGGCACGCGCCGCCGCCATGATCGCGCGGGGCTTCGCCGGGCCGTGGAAGAACTTCAGCCCGCCTGGCGAGTCCAGCAGGTTGGCGATGCACTGCACCGCGGCGGGCGCGGGACGTTCGCCAAGCAGCCGGATGATGGTGTCGGGATGGCCGATGCCGGTCAGGCCCCAGGCGCCGATCAGGCCCTCGGCCACCAGTTGCTCGAACACCGGGCGGACGTGGGCGACGAACACCGGATAGGGCGTCATACGGGCGCCGGCATCGCCCCAACCCGCGGCGAACGCCGCGTCCGGCACGACGTTGGAGTGCAGGAAGAACAGATCCAGCCGCGACAGGCGCAGCCGTCGCAGGCTGCCCTCGATGGAGCGACGCAGGATCGTCTCGATCTCCGCCGGCGGCGGATTGCCCAGATTGCACTTGCTGGTGACGCGGACACCCGCCGGCAGACTGCCCCCGAACGCTGCGCCCACCACTTCCTCGGCCTTGCCGTCACCGTAGCGCGGTGCGAGGTCGAGCAAGGTGATCCCGGCGGCGACCGCTGCGTGCACGGTGGCGACGCATTCGTCGAACGTGGTCGGCCCCCACAGCATGCCGAGACCGCCGCCGCCGAGGGTGAGGGTGGATACCTGGCCAAGCCGGCCAAATTGGTGCTGTCGCATGATCGGATTCCTTCGCCGTTACGACTGGATGGTCCAGGATGCGCACATTTCGCCACGGGTGCAGCACCAGCAGGTCCATGTCGCTTGTCACGATGGTTGCCGCGTTAGCCGCAAGCGCCAGTTCCAGATAAATGTTGTCCTTCGCGTCGCGGCAGTCGGTTACGCGAAACGTTGGTTCAAATCGGACCGCAGCGTCGCGATCTCTGCCTCGACAGCGGCGGAAAGAGCGATGACGTCCTCGGCCCGTGCCAGCAGCACTGCGCGTTCGGGCACGCTGTCGTGCCTGATCGCAGCGCCCACCAGTGCTGACGCGTCGAAGACAATCAGCTTCGGCGCCCGGCGTTGTAGGCGTCGAGTTCGGCGTCGATCTCGGCATCCGTCAGGCCTGCTGCCCGGACTTCCGCCTTCAGCACGGCGATTGCGGCGACCAGGGGGGCGTCGCCCGGCCGCTGGCGCAGAATCCGGCTGATCAGGCGTCCGACAGCCTCCCGGTTGTGCGCGTCCTGCAGCGCCGTTGCGACCTCGGGTTCCACCGGGATGGTAACGCCGATGTTGTGCGCATGCGGTCTCCTCGCGGTTCGTGATACACAACGCTTGAGAGAGGATGAAGCTGCGTCTCTTCTTCTCCCTCTGCTGGTTAGTCCTACTGCACTACGCAGACAACACCCGCTGGAGGCGTCGCCTGACCACAGTCCGTCGTATGCGTTGACACTGCCGCAGCGCCCGCTATAACCCCCGCTCTCCGGCCGCAGGGGGTCCTGACGGCCCGCTCCGTCGTGGGAAGTCGTGTGATGTTCGCAGTGATCCGCACCGGCGGAAAACAGTACCGGGTGACGCCGAATGCGGTGCTGAAGGTCGAGAAGCTGGACGCCGAGGCCGGCGCCACCGTCACCTTCACCGACGTGCTCGCGGTGGGCAGCGACGCCGGCGTGACCCTGGGCGCGCCCACCGTGGCGGGCGCCTCGGTGACCGCGACCGTCGTGGCCCAGGACCGCCTCGACAAGGTCATCATCTTCAAGAAGCGCCGCCGGCAGAACAGCCGCCGCAGGAACGGCCATCGCCAGCATGTCACCGTGCTGCGCATCGCCGGGTTCGAGCAGGATGGCCAGGCGCTTGCCGCGGCTCCCGAAGCCGAACCTGCCGAGCCGGGCCCGGCTGCGATTGATGCCGCAGAATCGCTCGCCGTCGTATCCGGCGAAAACCCCGAGACCGTAGCCCCGGGCTTTGAGCCGGGGACTGCGCCGCAGGAGTAGGCACGCATGGCACACAAGAAGGCAGGCGGTTCCTCCCGCAACGGCCGCGACACCGCGGGTCGGCGCCTCGGCATCAAGAAGTACGGCGGCGAGGTGGTGATCGCCGGCAACATCATCCTCCGCCAGCGTGGCACCAAGTGGAAGCCAGGGAGCAATGTGGGCCTTGGGCGCGACCACACGATCTTCGCGCTGATCGACGGCAAGGTGGAGTTCAGGCGGCGGGCGGATGATCGGGTGCACGTCTCCGTCGCACCGCTGCCGGCTGCCGCCGAATAACGGCGCCGGACCCGATTGCGTATCGAGCGGGGGTCGGCGCCAGCCGGCCCCCGTTTTGCTGTGTAGCGAACGCCCGTTGGAGCGAGCGATGAAGTTTCTCGACGAGGCCAAGATCCATTTGCGCTCCGGCGACGGCGGCGACGGCGTGGTCGCGTTCCGCCGGGAGAAGTTCATCGAATTCGGCGGCCCGGACGGCGGCAACGGCGGCAAGGGTGGCGACATCGTGCTGCAGGCGGTCGACAACCTGAACACGCTGATCGACTTCCGCTACACGCAGCATATCCGCGCCAGGAAGGGCGGCAACGGCGCTGGGTCCGACCGTACCGGCGCAGGCGCGCCCGATGTGGTGGTGAAGGTGCCGGTCGGCACGCAGGTCCTCGCCGATGACCGCGCCACGCTGCTCGCGGACCTGGACATGCCCGGCCGGCGAGTGGTGCTGTTGCGCGGCGGCGACGGCGGGTTCGGCAACACGCACTACAAGTCGTCCACCAACCGGGCGCCACGCCGCGCCGACAAGGGCTGGCCGGGTGAGGAACGCTCGGTATGGCTGCGGCTGAAGCTGATCGCGGACGCCGGCCTGGTGGGGCTGCCGAATGCCGGCAAGTCCACCTTGCTCGCCGCGGCGTCGGCGGCAAAGCCCAAGATCGCGGACTATCCGTTCACCACGCTGCATCCGCAGTTGGGCGTGGTTCGCCCGTCGGCAGCCGAGGAGTTTGTGCTGGCCGATATCCCGGGCCTGATCGAGGGCGCGCATGAGGGGGCGGGGCTTGGCACGCGGTTCCTCGGTCATGTCGAGCGCTGTGCGGTGCTGCTGCACCTGGTCGACGGCGCAGCGGGCGACGTGGTGCGCGCCTGGCGCACCGTGCGCGAAGAACTGGCGGCGTATGGCGGCGGGCTGGCCGACAAGCCCGAGCTGATCGGGCTGAACAAGGCCGATGCCATGACGCCGCGCGAGGCATCCGCGCGGCGGGCGGCGCTCGCGAAGGCATCGGGCCGCCGGGTGATGCTGCTGTCCGGGGTCTCCGGAGACGGCGTGGCCGACGTGCTGCGCGCGCTGCAATCGATGATCACCGGGGCACGTCAGGAGAGGGCGGAAGCCGATACGGAGACAAGGATACTCCCCGTCCCCTTGCGGGAGGGGGTTGGGGGAAGAGGGCGACGCCAGAACCCGCCGGCCCCCTCCCCCCAGCCCCCTCCCGCAAGGGGAGGGGAAGTGTTGGATCGGCCATGACGCCCTCTGTTTCCTCCGCCCAGCGTCTGGTGGTGAAGATCGGCAGCGCCCTGGTGGTGGACCACGATGAAGCTGCCCCACGCACGGCGTGGCTCGACGGCGTGGCCGCCGACATTGCCTCGCTGCGTGCCCGCGGCGCCGACGTGATCGTGGTTTCCTCGGGTGCCATCGCGCTCGCCCGCCGCTCGCTCGGCCTGCATCAGCGCCGCCTCCGGCTCGAGGAGCAGCAGGCCGCCGCGGCCGTCGGCCAGATCCGCCTGGCCCAGGCCTGGAGCGAGGCGCTTTCCGCCAAGGGTCTCACCGCCGCGCAGTTGCTGCTGACCCTGGACGACACCGAGGACCGCCGCCGATATCTGAACGCGCGCGCCACTCTGAACACGCTGCTCGGCCTGAGCTGCATCCCGGTGATCAACGAGAACGACACCGTGACGACCGCCGAGATCCGCTTCGGCGACAACGACCGCCTGGCCGCGCGCGTCGCTGAGATGACTCAGGCCGACCAGTTGATCCTGCTGTCCGACATCGACGGCCTCTACACCGCCGATCCGCGTCGCGACCCGGTTGCCGCGCACATACCGATCGTCGCGGCGATCACCCCCGAAATCGAGGCGATGGGCGGTGCTCCGCCGCCCGGCTACTCGTCCGGCGGCATGCAGACCAAACTCGTGGCCGCGCGGATCGCCACTCAGGCCGGCTGCGCGATGGCGATCGCGTACGGCCACGCCGACCGCCCGCTCACCGCGCTCGAGCAGGGCGCGCGCTGCACCTGGTTCCTCGCCGCCCCCGAAGGGCGGTCCGCGCGCAAGCGCTGGATCGCCGGCGCATTGGCCCCGCTCGGCGCGCTGGTGGTGGACGCCGGCGCCGCACGCGCACTCGCCGCGGGCCGTTCGCTGCTCCCGGCAGGGGTGCGCTTCGTCGAAGGCACGTTCGAGCGCGGCGATCCGGTGGTGGTGCGCAGCCTGGATCGCAGGGCGCTGGCACGCGGTCTGTCCGCCTACGCCAGCGCCGATGCCGAACGCATCGCCGGACATCGTTCCGACGAGATCGAGGCCGTCCTGGGCTGGCGCGGCCGCGACGAGATCATCCACCGCGACGACCTTGTCTTGCTTTGAGCAGCGCGGCGACGGCAGACTGCCACCAGAGGAACGTCGGTTATGCATATCGAGACCGAAGCCACTCAGCATCTGCAACGCGCCGCCGACGCCGCGCGTGCCGCCTCGCATGTGCTGGGCCGGACGTCGGACGCTGAACGCAATGCGGCGTTGCGGGCGATGGCGGTATCCTTGCGGACACGCTGTGCCGACATCCTCACCGCCAACGCCGCCGACCTGGCCGCCTGCACGGGAACCGCTGCGTTCCGCGACCGGCTCGCGCTGACCGAAGCGCGCGTCGATGCGATGGCCAAAGGGCTCGAGGACATCGCCCTGTTGCCCGATCCGCTTGGCCGCGCGCTCGCCGACTGGACGCGGCCGAACGGCCTGCGCATCCGGCGCATCGCCACGCCGATCGGGGTAATCGGCATGATCTACGAAAGCCGTCCGAATGTCGGCGCCGACGCCGCCGGCATCTGCCTGAAGTCGGGCAACGCGGTGATCCTGCGCGGCGGTTCGGAAAGCGTGCGCAGCGCGGCCGCGATCAATGCCGCCCTGGTCTCCGGGTTGCGCTCTGCCGGCTTGCCCGAAGCCTGTGTGCAGATCGCGCCCGACGCCGACCGCGCCTATGTCGCGGCGATGCTGGGCGCTGCCGGCCTGCTGGACCTGATCGTGCCGCGCGGCGGCAAGTCGCTGGTCGAGCGCGTGCAGCGCGAGGCGCGCGTGCCGGTGCTGGCGCATGCCGAGGGGCTTTGCCACACCTACGTTCACGCCTCGGCCGATCACGCGATGGCCCGCCGCATCGTGGCCAACGCCAAGATGCGGCGCACCGGCATCTGCGGGGCCACCGAGACACTGCTGATCGACCGCGCCATCGCGCCGGCGTTGCTGCCGGCGATCGTCTCCGACCTGCGCGCACTCGGCTGCGACTTCCGCGCCGATGCCGCTTCGCGCGACCTCGTGCCCGACCTCGCACCGGCCACCACAGCGGACTTCGACACCGAGTGGCTGGACGCGATCCTGTCGGTGGCCGTGGTCGACGGCGTCGATGCCGCGCTGACGCACATCGCCCGCCACGGCTCCGAACATACCGATGCGATCGTGGCCGAGGACGAAGCTGCGGCGCAGCGCTTCCTGAATGGCGTGGACAGCGCGGTGGCGCTGTGGAACGCCTCCACCCAGTTCTGCGATGGTGGGGAATTTGGCTTCGGCGCCGAGATCGGCATTGCCACCGGACGTATCCATGCGCGCGGCCCGGTGGGACCGGAGCAACTGACCACCTACCGCTATCTGGTGATCGGCACCGGGCAGGTGCGTCCCTGAACACGTGGCGCGAGCCGATCCCGCGCTTCGGCGACCGACGCCGCATGCGCATCGGCCTGCTCGGAGGCTCGTTCAATCCAGCCCATGCCGGGCATCGCCACATCATCGACCTGGCGCGACGCCGGCTGCGGCTCGACCAGGTCTGGCTGCTGGTGTCGCCCGGCAATCCATTGAAGCCGCAACGCGGGATGGCGCCGCTTGCGCATCGGCTGGCATCGACGCGCGGCCTCGCCGACGGCCGGCGCATCGTGGTCAGCGCGATCGAGGCGATGTTCGGGACGCGCTACACCATCGACACGCTCCGCCGACTGCTGCGGCAATTCCCCCGCGTGCGCTTCGTCTGGCTGATGGGCGCCGACAACCTGGAACAGTTGCCGCGCTGGCGCCGCTGGCTGGAGTTCGTGCGCCGGGTGCCCGTCGCCGTTCTGCCCCGGCCCGGCTACAACCATCGCGCGCTGGCGGGCCATGCCGCGCGCCGCTTGTGGCACGCGCGACGGCGGTCGCGATCGGCCCCGGTCCTGAGCGAACAAGCCGCACCCGCCTGGGTATTTCTTTGCGTGCCACAGCATGCGGCCTCGGCCACCGCGATCCGTGCCAGGGAAGGAGCCACGCCATAGTCAAGCCGCCGAAACCGTTCTCGCCCGCCCGGCACCGTGCCGCACCGCGCAAGAAGGTCGCCAAACCGACGCTGTCTGTCGCCGACAAGACCCCCGGTACGCCCCGCAAGAAGACCATCGCCGCGGGTCCGCGTCCCGCCACGGCACGGCGCACCCGCAAGGCCGAACCATCGGCGCTGGAGCGGCTGCAGTCGGTCATCGTCGGCAGCCTGGAGGACGACAAGGCAGAGAACGTCGTGACGCTCGATCTCGAGGGCAAGGCGTCGTTCTGCGACCGTATGGTGATCGCCACGGGCCTGGCGGATCGGCAGATCGCCGCGATGGCCGAGCACCTGTCGGAGAAGCTGCACGCGGCGGGACTGCGGCGCGTGCAGGTGGAAGGCGCCGGCGGCGCGGACTGGGTGCTGATCGACGCCGGCGACATCGTCGTGCACCTGTTCAAGCCGGAGGCGCGGGCGACGTATGCGCTGGAGAAGATGTGGGGGGCGGAGCTGGACGAGGTCGGTTCCGGCTGAATCAGAGCGACCGGTCGATGGCGGCGAGCAGGACGGTGCGCGTGGCCGGGTCGGATAACGGGAAGCGCTGCCACTCCGCGCCGATGCGAAGATCCGCGAACAGTCCCGCGGGATCTTCGTGGAAATGCAGCCAGGCCTTGCCCTTGCGATAGAACACGCCGCGGCGCGGCTCGCGCAGGCCGGCGCGGGCGCGGATGGCAACGAGCAGATCGTGCAGGCTATCGAGCGCTGCGGGGCCGGCGTGCGTCATGGTATCCACACGAATATGATCGCTTGACCGAAGTGCCCAGAGCGGTTCCAGACAAAGCGGGAGTCGAAACGGGGATGATGGGTTTCGCTGCGCTCTACCCCTCCTACGAATCGGTGTGTGCGCGTTACCGTAGGATGGGTAGAGCGGAAGCGAAACCCATCGAGCCAAGTGATTGCACGAGTTTCCGGTCAGGCAGAATGCTTTAGTGTGCTCACGGCACCGGTGTCTTGGCGCGTTGCGCGCCGCGCTTGCGCAGCCGCAGCTTGGGAAACACCGGCTGGCAGAATGGGCGCAGCCGCACCGGCGTCGCTCAGTCTGCCGCAGCGAAATGCGCCATCTGGTCTGCGTGTGCCTTCACGAAGGACGGGCGGGCAGTGGCGCGCGCGACATAGTCACGACAGGCGGGATGTCCCGCCAGCCCGTCGAACCGATCCACAAGGCGCAGCACATCCGCCATGAGCATGTCGGCGATGGAGAAGGTTCCGGCCAGCCATTCGCGTCCTGCCAACACCGGCTCCAGGTGCTGGAGCCGGGCCTTGAGGAACTCATCCAAACGCTTCCACGCCGGCGTATCACCGGTGTCACCGGAGAACGCCAGCAGGGACCAGGGCAGGCTGGCCATCTCGACTGAATTGAGCGCCGCGAACAGCCATTCCAAAGCCTCGCAGCGACCGCGCGGATCGGACGGCATCAGCGCGTCGCTGCGCTCGCCAAGATGAAGCAGGATCGCGCCGCTCTCGAAGATCGAGATGTCGCCATCGGTCAGCCACGGTACCTGGCCGAAGGGCTGGTGCGAGAAATGCTCGGCATTCCGAGTGCGAAATGGCACGCTCTCGACGTGATAGGGCAACCCGGCCTCTTCCAGTGCCCAACGCACACGGATGTCACGCACAAAGCCCCGCGGCGTCTCGGGAACCCAATCGAAGGTAGTGAGGATCAGGTCGACCATTCGGGATCTCCATCCGTCGACGCCTGACTATGATAGCTCTGGGGCGCCGCAGACAGGGGGTGAGCTGGCGCTGGGATATGTGAAGAGCCCCTCGCAATGACCTGCTGAGTTTCAAGTCAACGTGATGTTGCTCTGGCCCTCCGGATTGAACTGCCGAAAGTAGTAGGTTCAATCGGCTTGAGCGCAATTTCAGGGGACGATCGTCATGGCCCTTGACCCTCGCGGTGCGGCGGTTGCCGTGCATCGGTTCGGCTTCGGACCACGGCCCGGCACCATCGCGGCGGTCGCGTCCGATCCACGCGGCGCGCTGATTGCGGAACTCGACCGGCCCAACGCCGGGGCGGTCCAGGACGC
>DASXNR010000066.1:0-10768 GCA_036494925.1 Acetobacteraceae bacterium | reverse complement strand
AGATGCTGATCATGCAGCAGCAACTCGCGCTACTTGCCGCAGCAGCCACTGGCACGCCGACGGTGGCAGCCGCCGCCGCAGCTCGGCCCGCATCCCTGCCAACGCAGCCCGTCGCGGCAGCGGCCCCGTCCGCCACCGCCGAGGCGACGACCAGGCCAGCCGACGCGCCAGTCCAGGACGAAGACGCTGCGCTCGCGCACACCACTTACGACGTCAAGAAAGCCTTTGGCGCCATCGCGCGCATTCATTCCAGCCATACGGAACTGACCGAGCGCCAGCGCGCCCGGCTCGACGCCTTCATGCGCCGCTATATCGACCGCACCCGCGCGTCCAAGGAATACACCCAGCGCCACCGCGACCATCTCGCCGATCCGCGCGTCGTCAACGGCTTCCGACCGCTATTGAAGGAAATGATCTACCAGATCGTGGTCAACCGCTCCAAGGGATCCAAGGTATGGGATCTGGACGGCAACGAGTACGTCGATGCACTCAACGGCTTCGGCATGAATCTGTTCGGCTGGCAGCCGGAGTTCGTGATCGATGCCGTGCGCCGGCAACTCGACGCCGGTTACGAGATAGGGCCGCAACACCCGCTCGCCGGCGAAGTCGCCGAGCAAATCTGCGAGATCACCGGATTCGATCGCGCCGCGCTGTGCAACACCGGCTCCGAAGCCGTGATGGGTACCGTGCGCATTGCGCGTACGGTGACCGGACGCGACACCCTGGTGATCTTTACCGGCTCCTACCACGGCATCTTCGATGAAGTGATCGTGCGCGGCACCAAGAAGCTGCGCTCGGTGCCGGCCGCGCCGGGCATCCTGCGCAATACCTCGGAAAATGTGCTGGTGCTGGACTACGGCACGCCCGAGTCGCTGGCCATCATTCGCGAGCGTGCTTCCACTATCGCCGCCGTGCTTGTCGAGCCGGTACAGAGCCGCCGTCCCGATTTCCAGCCGCGCGATTTCCTCAAGGAGCTGCGCGCCATCACCGCCGATGCCGGCGCCTTGCTGATCTTCGATGAAGTGGTCACCGGCTTTCGCGCACACCCGCGCGGCGCCCAGGCCGTGCTCGGCATCGATGCGGACCTGGCCTCCTACGGCAAGGTCGTTGGCGGCGGCTTCCCGATCGGCGTGATCGCCGGCAAGCGTCGCTACATGGATGCGCTGGACGGTGGCGGCTGGCAGTACGGCGACGCCTCGATTCCCACCGTGGGCGTGACCTACTTTGCCGGCACCTTCGTGCGCCACCCGCTCGCCCTGGCTGCCGCGCACGCCGTGCTCGATCACCTCAAGACCGCCGGGCCCGCGCTGCAGGAGCGGCTCAATGCCCGCACGGGCTTGCTGATCGATGAGCTCAACGCGTTCTGCGCCGGCGTGGGTGCGCCGATCAAGCTGGTGCATTTCGCCTCGGTGTGGAAAACCGGCTTTACCGAAGACCACCCGCTGCAGGATCTGCTGTTCGCCATGATGCGCAGCCGCGGCGTACACGTGCTGGATAACTTCCCCTGCTTCTTTACCACCGCGCATACGGAACAGGACTTCGTGGCCATCGCCAAGGCCTTCAAGGAATCCGTGCTGGAGATGCAGGAAGCCGAGTTCCTGCCGCGCCGCAAGAACGTCGAGGCGTTGGCCTTCGACGCCAGCCGGCCGCCGGTCAGCGGCGCGCGCCTGGGCAAG
This sequence comes from Acetobacteraceae bacterium, assembly GCA_036494925.1. Classification (GTDB taxonomy): domain Bacteria; phylum Pseudomonadota; class Alphaproteobacteria; order Acetobacterales; family Acetobacteraceae; genus JAMXLO01. Next base: position 9,092 of record DASXNR010000066.1, on the reverse strand, counting down.
GACCCGGACGGCAACCCGGCCTGGTTCGTGCCCAATCCGGACGCGCCAGGCAAGTACATGAGGGTCAACGCATGAGTCCGAACGACACGACAGCCGCCCCGGTCGCCGTCGACTACGATCCGTTTGCCGGCGCTGCGCTTGCGCGCGTGACACCCACGCTGGAAACCCAGCGCGAAATCTGGCTGGCCAGCAAGCTCGAAGCCGAGGCCTCGCTGGCCTACAACGAGTCCATCTCGCTGCGCCTTCGCGGTACGCTCGACGTGCCGGCCTTGCAGGTTGCCCTGCAGCACCTGGTCGATCGCCACGAGGCGCTGCGGGCCACCCTGAGCGCCGAGGGCGAAGAGCTCTATATCGCCGCGCAGCTCGCCATCGCATGCCCTTTGCGCGACCTGTCCGGACTTGCCGCCGCCGAGCGCGAGGCGGATGTTGCCAACACCTTGCACAACGTCGTCACCACCCCGTTCGATCTTGAGAACGGCCCCCTGGTGCGGGCGGAGCTGCTGCAACTCGGCCCGCAGGAGCACCTGCTGGTGTTCACGGCGCATCACATCATCTGCGATGGCTGGTCGTTCGGCGTGATCGTGCGCGATCTCGCCGCGCTGTATGCGCAACAGACCGGCCAGGGCGACGGCGCAGGTCCGGTCGATGGCTTCACCGATTTCGCGCTGGCCGAGGCGAGCCGCGCCAATACCGACGAAGGCCAGGCCGCCGAACACTATTGGCTGAAGCAATTCAGCGCTGCGAGTTCGTCACTCGATCTGCCCACCGACCGCCCTCGTCCACGTCGACGCACGTTTGCTTCCAAGCGCGAGGACTATACGCTGGATGCTTCCCTGGTCGCCGACATCAAGCGCATGGGCGCGCAGCGCGGCGCCAGCCTCTACGCCACCCTGCTGGCGGGGTTCGGCCTGTTGCTGCAGCGACTGAGCGGCCAGGACGACGTGGTGATCGGCATTCCATCGGCCGGACAGGCGGTGGGTGGCCACGACGCCCTGGTCGGCCACTGCGTCAACGTACTGCCACTGCGCGTGGAGATGGATCGCGCGGCGCCGTTTTCGAGTGGTCTGCGTCAGGTGCGCGGCAATTTGCTGGATGCCTTCGAGCACCAGCAATACACGCTCGGCAGCCTGCTTGCGCGTCTAGCGCTCCCGCGTGACCCCAGCCGGCTACCCCTGGTCAGCGTACTGTTCAACCTGGATCAAGCGCTGGACGAACGGACGCTGTCGTTTCCTGGTCTCGAGTTCGACTTCTCCGGCAACCCGCGCGCGTTCGAGAACTTCGAGCTGTTCGTCAATGCGGTGCAGGTGGCGGGCGGCGTGCGACTGGAATGCCAGTACAACAGCGACCTGTTCCGTGGCGAAACCATTCACGGCTGGCTCGATGCGTACGAAAGCCTGTTGCGCCATGCAGTCGCCGGACCTGATGCTGCCGCAGGCTCCCTGGGGCTGATCTCCGCCCACGCGCAGCTCGCCTTGCAATCGCTGCAGCCGGCACCGACACCCTATCCCGAGGCTCAGCTCGCGCATCAGTATTTCGAGGCGCAGGTGGATCGTGCACCGGGACGCGCGGCAGTCAGGCATGGCACCAGCCGGCTGAGCTATGCGGAACTGGAAGCCCGCGCCAACCGCATCGCACACGCGTTGCGTAAACGCGGCGTGGGCCGCGGTTCGCTGGTCGGGCTCTCCCTCACGCGCGGCACCGACATGGTCGCCGCCGTGCTGGCCGTGCTCAAGTCGGGTGCGGGCTATGTGCCGTTGGACCCGTGCTTCCCCGCCGATCGGCTCGCCTTTATGGCCGACGATGCCGCGCTCGCCGCCCTGGTGGTGAACAACACGGCACCCGCGGCCTTCGATTTCCCCACCTCGCGAGTGCTGTCGCTAACCGCCGATGCCGCCGAGATCGAGAGTGCGAGCACGCTGCGACCTGAGCCTGATGATCAAGCCGCCACGCCCGATTCCGTCGCCTACCTTATCTTCACCTCCGGCTCGACCGGCCGCCCCAAGGGCGTGCGCGTGCCCCATCGCACCACCTCGAATTTCCTCACCAGCATGCAGCGCGTGCCGGGCATCGGCGAGAACGATCATCTGGTCGCCGTCACCACGCTGTCGTTCGACATCGCGTTTATGGAGTTGATGCTGCCGCTGAGCGTCGGCGCCGAAATCATCGTGGCCGACCACGACGATGTACGCGATGGTGCCGCCCTGCGCACCCTGGTCGAACGCAGCGGCGCGACCATGATGCAGGCCACGCCCGCGGGTTGGCGCATCCTGGTGGAATCGGGCTGGAATGGTCGAGCGGATTTTCGCGCCGTATCCGGTGGCGAACCACTACCGCTCGATCTGGCCGAGGCCTTGCTGACGCGCTGCGGTGAAGTGTGGAACGGCTACGGCCCCACCGAGACGACGGTGTATTCCACCTATTGGCGTGTCGACCAACCACGTGACGGGATCTATATCGGGCGGCCGATCGCCAACACCAGCGTGCATATTCTCGACGAGCTGGGCGCAGCCTGCCCGCTGGGCGTACCGGGCGAGATCTATATCGGCGGCGCGGGTGTTGCACTGGGCTATCTGAACCGACCGGAGCTCACGGCGGAACGCTTCCTCGCCGATCCGTTCGCAGGTGCCCCAGAAGCGCGCATGTACCGCACTGGCGATCGCGGCCGCTGGCTGGCCCATGGTCAGCTCGAACACCTGGGCCGACTGGATTTCCAGGTCAAGGTGCGCGGTTACCGCATCGAACTGGGTGAAATTGAAGCCGTGCTTGCCGACGTTCCCGACGTCGCGCGTGCCGTCGTGATGGCACGCGAAGACCGCCCGGGTGATGTGCGCCTGGTGGCCTACGTGGTACCGCGCCGAGATGCCGCCCAGGACGGTGCCACGCTGGACGAGGACAACTTGCGCGCCGCGATGAAGCGGCGCCTACCCGAATACATGCTGCCGCAGCACCTCATGCAGCTGGAGTCGGTACCGCTGCTGCCGAACGGCAAGATCGACCGCAAGGCCTTGCCCGCGCCTCCCGTTCAATCGGTCGCCGCGGGTACTGAGCGAGTCGCCCCGCGCAACGACACCGAGCAGCGCGTCGCCGTAGCCATGGAAACCGTACTGGCGTTGCCGGAACTTGACGTGCGCGACAACTTCTTCGCACTCGGCGGTCATTCGCTGCTGGCCGCGCAGCTTACCGCGCGACTCAATCGCGACTTCGGCATAGCACTGTCGTTCCGTACCTTGTTTGACGCGCCTACCATCGAGAGCCTGGCCGCTGCCATCGACAGCCAGCTCGCCAGCGGCGCTACAACGACGGTTGCGCCCATCCTACGCCGCCCCGAACAGGACCGCGCACCGCTGTCCCTGATGCAAAGACGCCTGTGGGCACTGGAAGAGCTGCAACCCGGGCGCGTCACCTATAACGCGCCTTCGGCACACCGTTTGCGTGGGCGTCTCGATGAGGCCGCGTTTGAACGGGCCCTGCAGGAGCTTACGCAGCGCCAGCCGATCATGCGCACGGCCTTTCGCCACAGCGGCCCCGACCTCGAGCAGATCGTCGAAGCACACGTCGATACCCGCCTATTCCCCGCCGAGGATCTCTCCGCGCTGCCGCACGACGAGCGCGATCGCGTGCTGATGCAGCGTCTGCAGACACTTACCGACACGCCGTTCGAACTCACTCGCGCGCCCTTGTTCAGTGCGCGCATGTTCCGGCTGGGCGAAGACGACCATGTGTTCTTCTTCATGCCGCACCACATCATCTGGGACGGCTGGTCGTTCGACATCCTGTATGCCGAACTTTCCCAGCTGTACCGAGCGTTCGCGGAAGGTTCCCCCTCGCCGTTGGCGCCGCTGCCGGTGAGCTACGGCGACTTCGCCGCCTGGCATGCACAATGGCTGGACAGCGAACCCTTCCAGTCGCAGCTCGCCTACTGGCGCGAGCGCCTGACCAGGGTGGAGGAAACCCGCGCGCTGCCCACCGACCACGCCCGGCGCCCAGGCATGTCCGGCGTCGGCCGTACCGAGTGGATACGCGTGCCACGAGAGGCAACCGACGCCATGCACGGCGTCGCCCGCCAAGCCGACGCCACGCTCAACATGACCTTGCTGGCGCTGTACTACGTCTTGCTCAGCGGCATGACGGGTGAACAGCATTTGGTGATCGGCACGCCGGTGCGCGGCCGCAACCAGACGGAAGTCGAGTCGGTCATGGGTTACTTCAACAACCTGTTGCCGCTCCACGTCACCGTGGATCCGTCGCTGTCGTTCCTCGACTTCGTGCGGAAGGTGCGTAGCACGGCCATCGAAAGCTTCGGCTATCCCGATGTGCCACTGGAATATCTGCAGCGCGAATTGCGCAGCGGTCATGGCAATGGCGCCGTGATGTACCAGGCGCTGTTCTCGTTCCAGGACGCGCGCCAGCGCATCGTGGACTGGGGCGGCCTCAGCCACGAGCAGATCCTGCTGTTCCAGAGCGGTGCCACCGAAGACCTGGGCCTGTGGTTCCTGGAAAACAACCAAGGCATGCTCGGTGGCGTCACCTACAACGCCGACATCCTGCAAGGCGATACCGCGCGCCTCCTGCGAGACCGCTATCTCGCGCTGATGGCCCGGGTCAGCGAGGACCCGGCGCAGTCGATCGACTCACTCAACGCCATCAGCGCCGCCGAGCTGGAGCAGCTGCAGCAATGGAACACCGCACCGGCATCGCCGTCCGTGGCAGACAACGTGGTCGCACTGTTTGAGGCCCAAGTAGACCGCACGCCGGACCAGACTGCCGTGCACGCCGGTAGCTGGGGTACGCCCTATGCGGAGCTCGAACAACGCGCCAATCGCATCGCCGCCTGCCTTCGTCAACGCGGTATCGGCGCTGGTATTACCGTGGGACTTTGCGTGGAACCGGGCCTCAACCGCGTGGCGAGCATGCTTGGCATCCTCAAGGCGGGCGGTAGCTGCGTGTTGCTCGACCCGACGGAGCCGGTCGCCCGCTTGCACGACATCATCATCGACGCCGAGGTCGATCTGCTGGTGGGTGAGGCTTCCCTGGAAGCAACCCTGGGCTGGCCGCGCATGAAGGCGCTGTGGCTCGATGCGGATACCAGCGAAATCATCACCGCGTCCGGCGAACGCAACGAAGCGGCCGGCCTGTCCCCGGACGCCGTGGCATTCGCCCTCTATGGGCGAGGTTCGACCGGCCAGCCGCAGGGTACGGCGATCACCCACGGTGCGCTCGCCCGACTCTTGAATGGACTCAAGGACGCGTTGGGCATGAAGGCTGGCGATCGCGTGCTGGGCACGGCTCCATCGGTCACTGGCCTATCGATCATCGAGCGCCTGCTGCCGCTATGCCATGGCGCGACCTTCGTCCTTGGCAGTCCGCACGACGCGATCGATGGCGCGGCTCTCGGCGAGCTGATGCAGGACAGCAGTGCCGATGTGATGTTCGCCACCTCCACCACCTGGCAATCGCTGCTCGCCACGGGCTGGCCCGGTAACCCGCAGCTCAAGGCCGTGTGCTTTGGCGACGTGCCCAGTCCAGAACTCGTCACGACGCTGGTCACGCGGTGTGCCGGGCTTTGGACCCTGTTTGGTACCGACGACGGCGCACTGGTGGCGAGCGCTGGTGCCGTCAAGTGCGCCAGCGACAGCGTCCACAGCGGACGTCCGCTAGCCGGCGCCCAGGTGTGGGTCCTAGACCATCAACAGCGTCCGTGCCCGATTGGCGCCATCGGCGACATCGTGTTGGGCGGTGACGTACTCAGCCAGCCGTTCGGATGTCGCAGCAAGGCCGCGAACACGGGCTTCATATCCATGCCGCAGGCGCCATCGCCGCTCGTGCGGACAGGCTTCCGCGGGCGCTGGCTGGCCGACGGACATCTGCAGGCGATGGGTCGTCTCGATCGCCGCCTGCTCGTCGACGGATGGGATGTGGAGCCGACTGCGATCGAAGCGCGTCTGCTGGCCTTTGCCGGTGTGGCGCAGGCCATCGCCGTGACGCGGTCTGATGCTTCTGGCGGCCCCCAGATCGACGCCTATGTGGTCGCCGCCGCGAACATCACGCTCGATCGCGACCGACTGCGCATCGCGCTGGGCAACACGCTGCCGGGCTACGCCATGCCGCGCCATCTGCACATTCTCGACGCGCTGCCGCTAACGGCCCGCGGTGACGTGGATACTTCCGCACTGCCGCTGCCGGACCATCATTCCGACGATCTCGCCACGCTCGCCATCCAGCCGAAGACGCCCGACGAACAGAGGCTCGCCGCCCTGTGGTGCGAGCTGCTGCATCTCACCCAGGTACACACCAGCGACAACTTCTTCGACATCGGCGGGCATTCGCTGCTGGCGGTTGAAATGGCCGCGCGGGTGCAACGCGAGACCGGCGTGCGCCTGAATCTGCTGGATATTGCGAACGGCAGCTTGGGTACGCTGGCCGCGGAGCTGGGCGACGCACCAGCGCATCCGGAAAAATCGGCACCACTGGGGCAGCGTCTGCGCAACTTGTTTGGACGACGCTGATATGTACACATCGGTTCGGGGGAGACCGATATGAGCTCGCTGGCTTACGCCGCGTTTCTCGCCTCTGGCTGGTTGCTGGCCTACGTCTTCGTAGGCTATCCGATAGGGATTCGCCTGCTCGCTCGCCTGAGCCCGCGGCGGGTGGACAAACAGCCGGTGACGCCATCGGTCAGCGTGATCATGGTGGTTCAAAACGGCGCGCCCTACATCCAGTCTAAGCTCGCCAACCTGTACACGCTCAACTATCCGCAAGATCTGCTGGAGATCATCGTGGTATGCGACGGTTGCCGTGATGGCACCGCCGCCTTGGCGCGCCAGTATGGCGATCCGCGCGTGCGCGTGATCGACTTTGTGCCACGGCGCGGCAAGGCCGTCTGTCTCAACAGCGCCGTCGTGCGTGCGCGCGGCGATGTGCTGATGCTCACCGAGGTACGACAAAAGCTGGCGCCCATCGCCTTGCGCGAACTTGTCGCCAACCTCGCCGACCCCAAGGTGGGGGTCGTTGGTGGCGAATTGCTGCCCGCCAACAACGAGACCGCCTTCGCCGAGGGCATCGACGCCTACTGGCGCTACGAGAAAATGATACGGCTGGCTGAAAGCCAGTCGGGCTCGACCATCGGCGTCAGCAATGCGCTTTACGCCATCCGGCGCGACCTCTACGAACCGTTGCCGCCGGCAACGATGCTAGATGACCTGCTGATACCCATGCGCGTGATTGCGCGGGGCCGGCGAGTGGTTTTCGAACCTCGGGCGCTGGCTTGGGACCGCACGGTGCAGCACCCTGAGGAAGATCGTGAGCGCCGCATCCACAATTTCGTTGGCCATTGCCAGCTCATCCGCCTCGCGCCATGGTTGCTTTCGCCGCAGGAAAACCCGGTTTGGCTGCGTTTTGTCAGCCATAAGCTACTGCGCCTGGCGACACCCTGGCTGCTGCTGACGGTCGCCTTGATGTCCACCTTGCTGGTACGGCGGCACGCCGCTTGCGCCGTCACGCTGGCGTTGCTGCTGGCTGGCGCCTGCCTGGTGGCGGCGGGTCGGTGGCAGCCGACCTTGACACGCTGGTTGCCGGTGCGACTGGCGGTGACCTTCTTCTATCTGAATCTCTTTTCCGCGCAGGCGCTGGTGGCCTTCGCCCGCAATCGGGGATCGCTTCCATGGTGATGCAGTCGCAAGACCGCGGCATGACTGTTGGTTTGCGCGGGCAAGTGGGCGAGCTCTGCTACCGCAGCGGGCTGTTGCATTCGCTGCAACGCGTGCGCTCGTGGGTGCAAAAGGACCTGCGCATCCTCGCCTACCACCGCATCATGCCCTTGCCCGATCCCTCGACGTACGAGTTCGACCTGGAACTGATCAGTACGCCGCCGGAACGTTTCCGCGAGCAAATGCTGTTGCTGAAGCAGCGCTATAACCCAATCCGCCTGAGTGATGTCGCCGCCGCCCTGAACGACGGCAAATCACTGCCGGCCGATGCGGTCGTCGTGACCTTCGACGATGGCTACGACGACAACTACCGCAACGCGTTTCCCATTCTTCGCGAGCTCGGCGTGCCGGCCACGTTTTTCGTCTCCACCGGGCATATCGACAGCGGCCGGCCCTACGCCTACGACTGGTTGGTGCACATGATCCTGGTGAGCGATGCACGACAGATGGTGCTGCCGGAGCTGGGCATGGATGTGGCGCTGTCGTCCGATCGCCAGGCGCGCCGCCTCGTCGCCACCGACGTGCTGTGCCGGATGAAGGAACTTGGCGCGCTCGAACAGACGACGATGATCCAGCGTCTTGAGCAGGAGTGGCAGATGCCCTCCGACACGGCGCCCCCTGACTGCCGCCCCATGTCCTGGGAGCAGCTTCGCGAAATGCACACGGCCGGTTTCGAGATTGGCTCGCATGGCGTCCATCACTGGATGTTGTCCAAGCTCCCGCTGGCAGAACTGGAGAGCGAAGTACGCGACTCGAAGGCCGCGCTGGAGCGCGAACTTGGCAGCGCGCCGCTGCTGATGTCCTATCCCGTGGGCAGCACGCGGGCGTATGACGACCGCGTGATCGCTATCACCCGCGACGCCGGCTTCCAGTTAGCCTGCAGCTATACAAGCGGAACCAATCCGCAACCCCTGTCCAATCGCTACGCGCTCAATCGCCTGGCCATCGAACGCAATATGGGCAAGGGTTGGTTCGCCGCCATGCTCACCATGCCCCACCTGATGAGCTATCCCACACCCGACTATCCGAGCGGGAGGGGTGAGGTGCCGGCATGTTCCCACTGATCCTGCTCTACGTGGTCCTGACCATCGTCAGGCCACAGGACTATATGCCGGCGCTGGTCGGCGTACCGGTGTTATCGGTGGTATTGGTGCTGGCTTTCGCCAGCTGGCTTGCGTCCAGCGCCAAGACCTTTGCCGCGCCACAGTTCGTGATACTGCCCATCTTCCTGGTCGTGTTGATGGTTTCGACGGCGGTCAACGGCTGGTTCGGCGGCGCCCTGGACCAGCTGCAGAAATTCGGTCCCGTCGTGATTGCCTTCTTCGTCTTCGCCGCGGCCTGTACCCAGCCCCGCCATCTGTTGGTTTCCATGGCGGTCATCGTGCT
>DASXNR010000065.1:0-2444 GCA_036494925.1 Acetobacteraceae bacterium | reverse complement strand
GAACTTAGGGCCGTTGGAATAAGCCCGAGCCGCTCATGAGGTCACGCAGCCGGTCGAAGGAAAATTTTCCATCTTTTGACGTGCACTCGCCATAGCCTTTTGTGGAACTGTGCAGCCTGGCGAAGCTTGAAGAACCAGATCTGCCCAACCGGCGAGGCCTCCCACGCCGTCGCCAGTTCCGGCATGAAATCGGCCGAGGTTTTGGCAAAATCCCCGGTCGGTGCTCGGGCCAGCAGATCGTGAACGTTGGTGATGGCTCAGTTGTCAATGCCTTGGTTTAGCAGCATCGGATCGATGGTCACCACCTGTGCCGCGCCGACCGCCATCTTGATGGTGTCGGTGCTTTGAGCGGTGGCCACTCCCGGTATCGCTAGCCCGGATGCCGCAGCGCCGGTCAGAACATCGCGCCTGGTGATTCGGACCAGTTTCGTTTCCTTCAGAAGAGTCCTAACGCCGGCGTTCGGTGATTCGGTCGCGGGTGATCTCGTCGACGCCGTTGATACCCATGTTGCCGATGTCGCGGCCGAATTCGGCGCGGAGCAGGTCGATGGCATGCTGCACGCCGCGTTGGCCGGCGATGGCGGCGGCGTAGTTGAAGGGTCTGCCGACGAAGACGAACTTGGCGCCGAGCGCCAGGCATTTGATGATGTCGGTACCGCGGCGTATGCCGCTGTCGATCATCACCGGAACGCCGCCGGCCGCTTCCACGCAGCCAGGCAGCGCGTGGATGGCGGGGACGGTGCCATCGATCTGCCGGCCGCCATGGGTGGACACGATGATGCCGTCGACGCCGCATTCCACTGCGATTCGGACATCGCGCGGATCCAGCAGGCCCTTCAGCACCAAACGGCCCGTCCATTCCGCCCTGATCCGCTTCAGGAAGTCCCAGTTGTGGCCAGCGCGGCCGCTGGTGTCGCGGATCGCGTCACGCGAGACGATGGGCGCGCCGCGGCCGCCATCCAGATTCTCAAAATGCGGCATGCCGTGCGTAGCGATGGTGCGCAGGAAATTGCCGATGGCCCAGCGTGGATGCGTGGCGCCATCCCAGAAGGTCCGAAAATTTGGCCGGAACGGCGCCGAGAAGCCGGCCCGTTTCGTGTTTTCCCGATTGCTGCCCGCAGTCATGTCGACCGTCGCCACCAGGGTGGTGAAGCCGGCCTTGCGCACCCGGTCCATCAGCGCCTGCATGTCTACGAAGCTGCGCGGCAGATAGGCCTGGAACCAGGCGGTGCGGCAGGCGGTGCGCAGCTCTTCCAGCCGGATCAGCGAGGCGCCGGATTGCAGGAAGGGGATGTTGCTGGCCGCGCAGGCCTGCGCGATCATCAGGTCGCCCCGATAGCCGACCAGGGATTCCATGCCCATCGGCGCCACGCCAAAGGGAGAGTCGTAGGTCTCGCCGAATAGCGTGGTCTGCTGCGACCGTTTGTCTACGCCGACCAGCACGCGCGGCACCAGATGGTAGTCCTGGAACGCCGCACGGTTGTCGCGCAGCGTGATTTCCGCCTCCACACCACTCTGCACGAACGTAAAGACCGACCGTGGCAGATAGCGCCGCGCGGCCGCCTCGAAATCGTTCAGTGACAGGATGTTGCGTAACCGGCGGGGTAGGGGCGTTTCCCCTTTAGGCTTCGCATGGGCCGGCTCCCGCGTTTCTGCCACGATACCGCTTGTGGTAACATCGCCGGACATGATTTCTCTTCCCCTCTTGCGTGGTTCAGGTCGTAAGCGGTTTGGGTCGGGCGAAATGGCAGGCCGCATACTGTGTCGGCGCTACCTCCCGCAACGCCGGCCGCTGCTCGCTGCAGACCGGCTGCGCGATCGGGCAGCGTGTGTGGAAGGCGCAGCCAGGTGGCACGCGCGTCGGGCTGGGCACGTCACCTTCCAGCACGATCCGGCGTTGCCGTCCGTGCGGATCGGGTCGCGGTACGGCGGACAGCAGCGAGTGGGTGTAGGGGTGCTGCGGCGCCTGATACACCGCCTGTTTCGGACCAAGCTCGACGATGCGGCCGAGATACATCACCGCCACCCGGTCAGCGATGTGCCGCACCACAGCCAGGTCGTGGGCGATGAACATATAGGCGATGCCGCGCTGCCGCTGGAGGTCCTGGAAAAGGTTGATCACTTGCGCCTGCACCGAGACATCCAGCGCCGAGACCGGTTCGTCGGCAACGATAACTCGCGGCTCCACGGCGATGGCCCGCGCGATGCCGATGCGCTGGCGCTGCCCGCCTGAAAACTGCGCCGGGTAGCGACCGGCATGTTCCGGTAGCAGCCCGACCGTCTGCAGCAGCTCCTGTACGCGTTGTCGGCGCTCGGTGGCGCCGCGCAGGATGCCGTACGCCTCTAGCGGCTCGGCGATGATCTGCTCTGCGGTGCGGCGCGGGCTGAGCGAGCTGTACGGGTCTTGGAACACCATCTGCACCTGGCGGCGGATGTCGCGCAAC
>DASXNR010000064.1:0-17768 GCA_036494925.1 Acetobacteraceae bacterium | reverse complement strand
CGGGCATCACCGCCGAACCTTACGTCCTTGGCAGCCATATGTCGGTTTCCTTCGTCGTTGGTTGGTTAAGCGGCCTTGCGCTTGGCGGCGGGCTGGCCCTCGATGATGCCCATGATGTCGGACTCCTTCATGATCAGGAGTTCCTCGCCATCCAGCTTCACCTCGGTGCCGGACCACTTGCCGAACAGGATGCGGTCGCCGTCTTTGACGTCGAGCGGGACCAGCTTGCCGGCCTCGTCGCGGGCGCCGGGGCCGGCGGCGACGATTTCGCCTTCCATCGGCTTCTCTTTCGCCGTGTCGGGGATGATGATGCCGCCCGCGGTCTTTTCCTCGGCTTCAAGCCGACGGACCACGACCCGGTCGTGCAGGGGACGGAACTTCATTCGGATCGCTCCTGAGTTGTTCTTGGACGGTGGGTTCCGCGGGGTTTGCGACCCGCCTGCGAGGCCAATATCGGCACCGCAGGGGCAGCTACTAGCACTCTCTCCAGGAGAGTGCCAGAGCACCCGAAATCGACGTCCAGGAACGTGTCAGGTCGATGCTGTGGCAGCCGAGACTATGGCCTCGGCCGAAGGCATTTCGGGTCGGCTATGCCGATGCGCCGGAATGATCGGCCATCACCGCCAGCCGATGGCTGGCGCTGCCGAGGCGGCGCAGCATCACAGGGAGGTGCGGTTGTGCCGGCAGCGGGCCATACTGGCGGAAATCCGACCACGCGGACCATTCCTGCTCCGATAGCAGCAGCACCCGGCGCTGATCGTCCTCGCTGAGCCGCATTTGCTCGCCGAGCTCGTTAAACATCTGAAACTGACTGCGCGCCAGATTGTCAGTTGCAAGCCAGGTCATGCTCTGAAGCATCGCGGCACCTCTTGTTCGTGCGGTTCAGCAGATACCCAATCGATCGGGTGAGGCAAGGGCAGAAATTGGCAGACGTTTTGTTCGATTTGTGGCGAGCAAACACCGCCGCGTGACCAGCGGATAGTTCGGAATTGTGCGGATCGGGATTCTACGTATCGCTGGACGTGACGGCACCGGCGCGACCTGACTATCCTGCGGGCAAGCGCCCTGACGGGGCACATCGGGAGGCTTGCATGGAACTGGCTCAGGCACGCAAAGCGCGCATCGTCGCACGCACGGGAGGGCGCGCGCTGGCGGATGCGCTGGTCGCGCAAGGTATCGACCATGTGTTCGCGGTGCCTGGCGAAAGCTATCTCGATGTGCTCGACGGCCTCTACGACGTGCGCCAGAAACTGAAGCTGGTGACCTGCCGCTTCGAGGCCGGCGCGGTGAATATGGCGGAGGCGTTCGGCAAACTGAAGGGACGCCCCGCCGCGGCGATGGTGACGCGTGGGCCGGGTGCGTGTCACGGCGCGATCGGCGTGCACGTCGCGATGCAGGACAGCACGCCGTTGTTGCTGTTCGTCGGCCAGATCCCGCACGAGGACGCCGGTCGCGATGCGTTTCAGGAAGTCGATTATCGGCGGATGTTCAGCCCGCTGGCCAAATGGGTGACTCAGATCGACCAGGCGAAGCGCATTCCCGAAATCGTCGCGCACGCGATGGACGTGGCGGTCTCCGGGCGGCCTGGACCGGTAGTGATCGCGCTGTCTGAAGAGATGCAGAAGGATATGATCGAGGTGCCCGATTTGCCGCGCGCCTCGGTATCGCCGCCGCATCCCGATCCCGCCGCGCTGGTGCAGTTGCGCGCCATGCTCAGCCGATCGCGCAAGCCCCTCGCAGTGCTTGGCGGCTCGTGCTGGACCGAGGACGGACGTGGAGCGATCCGCGAATTCCTGCTGGGCAACGACATTCCGGTGGCTGTCGGCTTTCGGCGCCAGGCGCTGTACGACGGTACGCTGGACAACTTCGCCGGCGATCTCGGCGTCGGGTCCGATCCGGGGCTGCTCGGCAAAGTGAAAGAGGCGGACCTGATCCTGGCGATCGGCTCGCGCCTCGGCGACGCGGTGACGCAGGGCTATGCCCTGATGGACATGGCGGGCAGTGTGCCGATCGTGCAGGTGCATCCCGACGGCAGCGAGATCGGTCGTGTGTTCCGTCCCGCACTCGGCATCGTCGCCGATCTCAACGCGTTCGCCCACGCCGTTGCTGCGCTGGAACCGGTGCAATCCGACTGGGTGGAGTGGACTGCGGAGCTGCGTTCCCTGCGCGAGGCGCAGCGGGCCGTGCCGAACTACCAAGGCACGCTCAATCTCGGCACCGCGATGCGTGAGCTCGAGTCGTTGCTGGATGCCGATGCACTGATCACCACCGATGCGGGCAACTTCGCCGGCTGGGCGGCGCGCTTTATCAACTTCCGCGACGGCCAGCGCTATATCGGTCCCACCAACGGCGCCATGGGCTACAGCGTACCCGCAGCGATCGGCGCGAAGATCGCGTATCCGGATCGCATGGTGGTCAGCATGGTCGGCGACGGCGGTTTCCTGATGACCGGCCAGGAACTCGCCACCGCATTCCATCATGGCGTCGCGCCGATCGTGCTGGTGTTCAACAATCAGATGTATGGCACCATCCGCATGCACCAGGAGCGCGCCTATCCAGGCCGCGTCTCCGGCACCGGCCTCACCAACCCCGACTTCGCCAAGTTCATCGAGGCATTCGGTGGGCATGGCGAAGTGGTGACCGACACCGCCGAGTTCTCACCGGCCTTCCGCCGCGCGGTGGACAGTGGCAGACCGGCGGTGATCGAGCTGCGCATGAACCCCGAGCAGATCACCACGCGCGCCACCATCGCGGAGCTGCGCGCCGGCCGGGTGGCGAAGCCCGCGGCGAAGGCGAAGCGTGCCGGCGCACCGAAGCATCCGCAACCGGCGCGCGGCGCGGCACCTGGCAAGAAGCGGGGTGGATGAGCTTCGGGTTCAGTCACCGGTTCAGCCTCAACGCTCCGGGCCAACGGAGCGAGCCCTTGCCGACCGGACCGATGGCGGATGCCGCGCGCGCCTATCGCGCCCGTGATTTTGCCGAGGCGGAACGAATCTGTGTGGCGTTGCTCGAGCGCGAGCCGTGGCATTTTGATGCGCTGCATCTGCTGGGCGTGGTGTGCCTCGACCACGTGCGTCTGACTGAAGCGATCGACTACCTGACACGCGCAGCGCGCGAGCGTCCGGACGATGCGCAGGTGAACTATCATCTCGGCACCGCGCTGCTCGGCGAGAAGCTTTACCAACAGGCGGAAGCAGCGCTGCGGCGCGCCGTCGCACTGCGGCCCGGCGACGCTGGCGCCATCAACAATCTGGGGAATGTGCTTGCCGGCGATGGTCGGCGCGACGAGGCGATCGCCTGCTATCGGCAGGTCCTGGCGATCGATGCCGGCCATGCGCCGGCATGGTTCAATCTCGGCCGCTCGCTGGCCGCACTGGATCGGCTTGAGGAAGCGGTTGTCAGCTTTCGCGAGGCGCTGAGACACACGCCAGTGGATACCGGCGCGGACCGGCTGGCCGACGTGCACGCGAATCTCGGCGAGGCGCTGGTCGCTCTCGGACGTTACGACGAGGCGCAGGCCGCCTGTCATGCGATCGCGGAGCGACGGCCGGAGGTGGCGGGGTGGAATGAAAGCCTGCTGTTGCTGCTGCTCGGCCGCTACGCCGAGGGATGGCGAAAGTACGAAGGCCGTTGGGGCGTCGCCGACCATGATGCGCCGCGCGAGGACTCGCGGGTACCGGAGCTGACCGAAGTGGCCGGCAAGCGTGTGCTGCTGACGCCGGAGCAGGGTCATGGCGACATGATCCAGTTCGCCCGCTATGCGCCGCTGCTCGCAGCCCAAGGCGCGCGGGTCACGGTGCAGACCTATGTCGAACTGAAGGCGCTGATGCAGACGCTCGACGGTGTCGAGCACGTCGTGACGGCCGACAAGACGGAGCCGCCCGCCGACATCGTGACCCCGCTGCTCAGCCTGCCGCTGGTGTTCGGCACGCGTCTCGACAGCATTCCGGCGCAGGTGCCGTATCTGCGCGCACCGGCGGAGCGGCTCGCGGTCTGGCAGCGACGGCTTGGTGCGCGTGGGTGTCCGCGCGTTGGCCTGGCCTGGCGGGGCCTGCAGCACATCCCGAAGCGGTCGCTGCCGTTCGAAGCGCTGCTGCCCTTGCTGTCGTCTCCGGGGATCGAGCTGCACGCGTTGCAGAAGGAGATCCCGGCGGCGCAGCGCGACTGGCTGGCAGCGCACAGGCTACTGACCGAACACAGCGCGGAGCTGAACGACTACGCCGACACCGCCGCGCTGATCTCGCTGCTCGATCTGGTGGTGACCATCGATACGTCGGTGGCGCATCTCGCCGGCGCGCTGGGCGTTCCGGTGTGGATCATGCTGCAACACAGTGCCGATTGGCGCTGGTTGCTGGATCGCGATGACAGCCCCTGGTACCCGACCGCACGCCTGTTCCGTCAGCGGCGGGCCGGCGACTGGGACGGCGTGGTGACCCGCGTAGCGCAAGCGCTTGCCGCGCATGGCGGGCACGGTGTAGCCATCCGCGATGGCGTCGATGTCTGCTGAAGACGTAACAGAGCGCTTTCCGGTTGCGGAGGACACCATGGCGGTCGCGCCGCGGCCGAACGAAGCGCGCACGGCACTGCGTCTGATCGTCGGCTGCGTGATCGCGCTGGGGACGGCGACCGGGCTGTTGTTTCCCGCGCCAACACGTGCGCAGAACCCCCCGACCGTTTCGACCTCCGAGCTGAGCGGTCTGCACGGTGTGTTCGGCGAGCACGTCAAAGATCCGAACGGAGACGATGCCGGTCGGCTGTGGGACATCCTGATCGACGACGCGGCCAAGCCGGTCGCCGCTGTGATCGACTATGGCGGGACCATGGGTATCGGCGAGCGCAAGGTGGCGGTGGCCTGGAATGCGCTGCAATTCGTGCCGTCCGATACCGACGCGCCGGTCCATCTGACATTGACCAAGCAGCAACTCGGACTGCTGCCTGACTTCAAATACGGAACGCCGACGATTGTTGTCGGCACCGGGCAGTAAGCATGCCGCGGCAGCGCAGCTCGCTGGGTCTCGACTGGCTGAACTTCTTCGTGGCCAATGTGCAGACCGGCTTCGGTCCGTTCATCGCGGTCTACCTGACCGAGAACCGCTGGACCACCGCTGAAATCGGCTTCGCTCTTACCATCGGCACTGTCTGCAGCCTGATCAGCCAGATGCCGGCGGGTGCGCTGGTCGATGCGATCGACGATAAACGGTGGGCAGTTCGATTCGGCATTCTGGCGGTCAGCGGCACAGCGCTGCTGTACGCGCTGTCGACCGCGAAAGTTCTGGTCTATGCGGCCGAGGTGCTGCATGGACTGGCAAGCTCGGTCATCGGCCCGGCAATTGCCGCGGTCAGTCTGGCCCTGGTGGGACGCGCGGCTTTCAGCGAGCGCGCCGGCCGGAACGCGCGCTTCGCCTCGATCGGCAACGGAATTGCGGCCGGGGTGATGGGGGCGGCGGGGTCCTTCGTGTCGGCGAATTCCGTATTTTGGTTGACCGCCATACTCGGCGTGCCCGCACTGCTGGCCCTGCGCATGATCGGTCCGGGAGCCCGCACCAGACCTGCTGTGACGACCGTCGAACCGAGCAATGAACCGGCCGGTCTGGCCGGATTGAAGGAGCTGTTCCTGGACTGGCGTCTGCTGGTGTTCGGTGGCTGCGTCCTGCTGTTCTTCATGTCCAATGCGGCGATGTTGCCGCTCGCGGCGACCCAGGTCACCAAGAAGCATCCCGAACTGGCCGACCTGCTCATCGCGGTGACGATCGTGGTGCCGCAACTCATCGTGGCTGCGATGTCGCCATGGGTCGGGCGCAGTTCGGATCGGTGGGGCCGGCGGCCGATCATGCTGCTCGGCTGGATCATGCTGCCAGCGCAGGGGGTGTTGTATGCCGTTGTCCCCGTTCGATACGCGGTGCTGCTCTGCCAGGCGTTGGGCGGGGTGAGCGCGGCAGTGTTCGGCGTCACGATGACCCTGGTCGCGGCCGATCTTACCCAGCGGAATGGCCGCTTCAACCTGACACTGGGTGCCCTGGGCGTCGCGATCGCTATCGGCGCCTCCATCAGTACGTCGTTGGCCGGTATCGCGGCCGATGCATTGGGTGACAAGGCCGCATTTCTGGGTCTCGCGCTGGCCGGCGCCGCGGGAACGCTGCTGTTGTGGCTGGCGATGCCGGAGACATGGGATGCGCCCTCGCAATCGCCCCCCACAACCGCGTTGGCGGTGCCCGTGCCGACGGGCTGAGCGCCGGGCTACAGTGGTTCGGACGCGACGCCGATTTGCGCCAGCTTCGCGGGGAGGTGGCACCGCTCTACCAAGGCCGGATCGCCGTCGATCACCTCGAACGCCGTCTCTACGCCTTCGCGTCGGAATCGGATGGCGAACTTGTTCTGGCCGATGCGCAGGTCGCGGACCGTGAGATCAGGCAGCCAGTCTGGCAGCCAGGGATCGATGTAAAGCCGGTTCCGCGGGGCGTCCGGCAGGAAACCCAGCAGTGCCTGGACCAGCATGAATGCCGAGCCGGCCGCCCAGGCCTGCGGCACGTTGGCGCCGATGTACTGGACCGGGAAGGTGGTCTCGTCGCGCTCGAACGCGGTGTAGAGTTCGGGGAGTTGGTTCAGCAAAAAGTGGCTGGCCGCCTTGCTGATGTCGTGCGCGATCAGTGCGGCTTCCGCGCCAAAGCCATAAAACTTGAAGCCGAGTGCGATGATGGCGTTGTCGTGCGGCCAGACCGACCCGGTCTGGTAGTTGTACGGATTGAATGCCGGATTGAGTGAGGAGAGCGTGCGGATGCCCCAGCCGGTCCACATGTCCGGAGCCATGAGCCGCTGCACCACCGCCTTGGCCCGTTCGGGTGGGACAATGCCGGACCACAGGCAGTGGCCCATGTTCGAGGAAACAGTGAGTACCGGCTTCTTCTCGCCATCCAGCGCATAGGCGTAGCAGCCCAGCTCGTCGTCCCAGAATGCCTCGTTGAACTGCTTGAACAGAGTCGCCGCCTTGGTCCGCAACGCCTGTGCCCGCTCCGGCCGGCCGAGCGCGTCGAATATCTCCGCCGTCCGTACCCAGGCATTGTAGACATAGGCCTGTAGCTCGCACAGTGCCTTCGGTCCCTTTACCAGCGAACCGTCAGGATACATCACGGAATCGCCGGAATCCTTCCACGCCATGTTCTCGTAGCCGGCCGATGATCGGGTCTGATATTCCTGGAAACCGTCGCCGTCGCGGTCGCCGTGGTGGTCGATCCACGACAGGCAGGCTTCGGCGTTGGGAAGGAACTGTTCCAGCAATCCCTTGTCGCCGGTCGCCCGCCAGGCGGCATGCAATGTGATCAGATAGAGCGGCGTCGCGTCGGCGGTTCCATAATACGGCGTGTGGGGGATCTGCTTGAAGTGCGCGAGCTCGCCATAGCGCAGCTCGTGCAGGATCTTCCCCGGTTCGGCGTCGCGATACGGGTCATCCTCCTTCGCCTGCAGCGAGCCGAGAACATCGAGCGCTCCGCGCGCGAACTCCGGGTAGATCAGGATGTTCTGCAACGACACGATCAGGCTGTCGCGGCCGAACGGCGCGACGAACCAAGGCAGTCCGGCGGCCGGCAGGAACACCATATGGTCGGTGCCAGCGATCGGCAGTCGCAGCGCGGCCATATCCTCGAGTGCCTGGCGGTACAACCGATAGAACTCTTCGTTGGTGGTCTGGATCTTGGTGACGTTGTCCAGCCAGGACGCCATGGTGTCGGCGTGATGCGAGCGCTCGTAATCAGTGACGCAATTGTCGGTCGGCAGGAACTGCTGCGTGCCGTCCTCCAGCGTGTAGTACAGGCAGCTGTGCCAGGCCTCGCCAGGCTGGAGCGCCACTTCGAAACTCAGCCGGCCGTTCGCGTAAACCGGTTCCTGCTGCGTCCGCATCGCGGTGATGGTGACGGCACGGTGGAAGTCGCGGTTGCTGTAGGTGGTCCTAAGCTGCTGCATGTCCCGCGACCACTCGGTGATGATGCGGCCGCGGCGGACAATGTTGTTCGACTTCACCTCGAACACGTCCGCGAAGTCGCATCGCAGCATGATCTCGAGCTGAAAGCGGACCGGCTTCATGCCGTTGTTGGTGATGTCCAGGTCTTCGTGCATTCCGCCGCTGATCGAACGACCGATGGTGAAGCCGATCGTGCGCGGAAGGATCGGGCCATCCTCGGTCAGGAGCAGGCGATTGGTCAGGAAGATACGCTGCGCGTAGTAGGTGATCGCACCGCCGTTCAGCAGCTCCCACGGTTCGCCGTTGGCCTGCACGGCCCAACTGCTGATCAGCCGCGTATCAAGGAAATAGAGTCCCCGTTCGCTGGGCCAGGTGATCTGTCCGTCGGGGTCGGTGATCAGCACCGTCTGGCCCTGATGGATCGAGATCTGCGGCGGACCGACCTGAACCTTGAACGGCATGGCACAGAACCTCCTTCACCGCCCCACCGCGTAGCCTTGCATCCCCCGCGGGTTGGCGCCGGCGCGCATCTGCCCGCCCTCGATGCGGGCGGCGGACAGACGGCCTTCCGACCAGTCGTCGCCCTTCTCGGCCTTGTGGTCGCGCGCCTTCAGTTCGTACATCACCGCATCGGCGAAGCGGCCTTCCAGCACCACCTTGCCGGTGCGCGCCACACGGGGCCAGAAGCTCGACGGCCAGTGCTCGGTGTGGAACGACGGCGCATCGATCGCCTCCTGGATGCCCAGCCTGTGATGCACCATGCGCAGGAAGAAGATCAGCGACCACTGGTCCTGCTGCTCGCCGCCCGGCGTGCCGAACGCCATCCACGGTTTTCCGTCACGCAGCGCGAAGCTCGGCGACAGCGTGGTCCGCGGGCGCTTGCCGGGTGCCAGGCTGTTGGGCAGGTCCGGCTTCAGCCAGAACATCTGGCCGCGCGTGCCCATGCAGAACCCGAGTTCCGGAATCACCGGCGAGGATTGCAGCCAGCCGCCCGACGGCGTGGCGCTGACCATGTTGCCGTCCTTGTCGATAACGTCGAGGTGACAGGTGTCGGCGCCGATCACGCCTAGCCGTGCCACGGTCGGCTCGCCCGCACCGGGTTCGCGCGTGAGCAGGTGCGCGCGATCCGCACCGCCACGATCGACCACCGGCGTGTGGCCGGGCACGGTGCCGGGGCGCAGCTCCAGCGACGCGTTGCGGCCGACCAGCCTGCGGCGTTCGGCGTTGTAGTCGTCCGACAACAGCGCGCCGAGCGGCACGGTGCAGAAATTGGGATCGCCGTAATAGGCCTCGCGATCGGCGTAGGCGAGCTTCGCGCATTCCACCACCGTGTGGACGAACTCGTTGCCGACCGGGTCCATCGCGGCGACGTCGAAGCCGCGCAGCAGGGCGAGCTGCTGCAGGAATACCGGTCCCTGGCTCCACGGGCCGCACTTCAGCACGGTGTGGCCGTGGTAGTCGTAGGCGACCGGGTCTTCCACCGTTGCCGACCACCGAGCAAAATCGTCAGCCGCCAGCAGGCCGCGATGGCGGCGGCCGGTCACGTCCAGCACGTCGGTGGAGCGAAAGAATCTATCGACTGCCTCGGCAACAAAGCCGCGATACCAGGCGCCACGCGCGGCATCGATGCGGGCCTCGCGGGTATCGCCGATGGCTTCGCGGCAGATCCGTTCATAGGTCGCCGCGAGCGCGGGGCGGGCGAACAACGATTCCGGCGCCGGCGTCTTGCCGCCCGGCAGGAACACCGCGGCAGAGGATTTCCACTCCGCCTCGAACAGCAAACGCACGCTCTCGATCGTGGCGCTGATGCGCGGCACGACGTGGATGCCGTTCTTTGCGTAGCCAATGGCGAATGCCAGCGCGTCGGCGAGTTCCCAGGTGCCCCAGTCGCGCAGCAGCAGGCACCAGGCATCGAACGCCCCTGGCACCACCGCGGGCAACACCCCGGTTGCCGGGATCAGGTCGATGTCGAGTTTTCCGAATTTCTCCAGCGTCGCAGTCTGCGGTGAAATGCCCTGGCCGCAGATCACCTGCTGCGTCTGCGTGCGCGCGGAATGCAGGATGATCGGCGCATCGCCGCCCGGGCCGTTGAGATGCGGTTCCGCCACCTGCAGCGTGAATGCGGTCGCTACGGCGGCATCGAACGCGTTGCCGCCGCGCTCCAGCACCGCCATGCCGACCTGGCTCGCGATCCAGTGCGTGCTGGCGACGACACCGAACGTGCCGGCTATTTCGGGGCGGGTGGTGAACATGCGGTCTTCTCCGTGGCGTGGCGGGCGGGTTAGTGTCGTCGCCATGGAACTTGCCAGCAAGACCTACGACGTCACCGACATCCATGCGGTCCAGGAGCTGTATCATTCCAATGGCTGGACCGACGGCCTCCCTATAGTGCCGCCGACCTCCGACGCAGTGCGCGCCTGCATCGATTGGGCGATGCTGCCACCCGATCAGCTCATCGGCATCGAGCCGGTGCGTGGCGTGGCGATCACCGCGGAGAAGCTGGCGATCAACGCCGTGATGGCCGGCTGCCTGCCGATGCATTTTCCTGTTGTCGTCACCGCCTTCGCCGCGATGCTGCAACCGGATTTTTTGCTGCACGGCGCGACTGCGTCCACTGGTGGCTGCGCGGTGCTGATCGTGCTGAACGGGCCCATCCGGCGCGAACTCAATGCCACCGGTGCGTTCAACGCGCTTGGCAACAGCGATCGGGCCACCGCGGTGATCGGCCGCGCGATCCGCCTCGCGCTGATCAACATCCTGGAGGTGCGGCCCGGCGGCATCGACCGCTCCACCCTCGGTCATCCTGGCAAGTTCAGCTACTGCGTGGCTGAAGACGAGGAGGACAGCGCGTGGCTGCCGCTGCACGCGCAGCGCGGGCTGCCCGCGGAGGTGTCCGCCGTCACTGTCATGGCGGCAGGCGCGCCGCGCCAGATCATGAACGAGTGGACCACCGCGCCGGAGGAGGTCCTGGAGACCTTCGCCGCCGAGATGCGCGCCAACATGCGGCATTATTCGATCTGGGCCGGGAACTATGCGCTGATCGTGCCGAAGCAGTTGCGCGAGCATTTGCAGGCGGCCGGCTGGAGCAAGACCGACATCGCCGCATTCATCCATCGGCGGGCACGCATCCGCCGCGGCGAATGGGCCGAGGTCGGCAAGGGCGCGGTGGTGCGCGACCGCGGCGACAGCGAATACGCGGCGCTGGACTCGCCGGAGCAGCTTCTGGTCGTCGCGGCGGGCGGCCCGGCCGGCGGTTTCGGCGCGGTGATCCCGCCCTGGCTCGGCCACAAGAGCCGAGCGGTCACGCTACCGATCGGTGCCTGTGTTGACTGCGAACCGCCCGGGCGGTGAACTGGGCGCATGGTCCTCCAGGTCCTCGATCCCACCAACGAAACGGTGCCTCCGCTGGGCCAGACCGCGCCGCGTCTGACCTCGCTGGCCGGCAAGACTGTGGGTGTCATCTCGAACGGCAAGGAAGGCACGAAGGGCTTTTTCGCCCATCTCGACCGCATGCTGCGCCAGGAGTTCGGCGTCGCCGATGTGGTCATGCGGGTAAAATCCAACTACAGCGCGCCGGCCGACCGCGACATCGTGGATGAGATCGCCCGCTGGCACGCCGTCGTCACCGGCATCGGCGACTGAGGCAGTTGCTCGTCGTGCAGTTTGCATGACTCCGTCACCGCCGAGCGTTTAGGCATCCCTGCGATGGCGGTGATGACGACACGCTTTGTCAGCGCGGCCGAGCTGATGGCGCGCGTGCTCGGCTTCCCCGGCTACGAATTCGCGGTCATCGCACACCCGCTCAGCAGCGCGGGCGAAGAGGCTTTGCGGGACATGGCGGCCGTGGCCACCGTTCAGGCTCGACGATTGCTGTTGGTGCTCTGAGGGCCTGTCTCTGGATGAGGCCGGAATGGCTGCGTTCATGGCAGTGACCTGTTGAGTTCGTTCGGCGCCAGGAAGATGGCTGAGATTTGGCACCTTGGCGGACGCTCGAATGCGCGGCCCGTAGGCAATCACTGGGACAGGCGTCCTGGTCTAGAAGGGGCTTGGATCAAGCCCTTGGCTGCGCTTAGCATGTGAACCGAGCCGCAGCGACCAGCCGGGGGCACATAGTCATGACGACGATTGCCCATTCATTGGGCCAGATCCTGGACGCAGCCACGCCATGACTGTCCGGATGCTTATTGTCGATGACGGGCCGATGTCGACTTCGCGCTCTCGGCCTTGGCTGCACTTGCAATATTGGACGACGCCGTCGGCGAGGAGATCATCCTACCGATGTCGGACATCAACATGTCCGGCATGAGCGGTCTCGACCTTATCCCGGAGGTGAAGGTGCGGCGGCCAGACCTTTCGGTGTTTATGACCTCGGCTTATGGCGATGCGGGTACGGTGTCCACTGCGCTGGCGCGCGGTGCTGATGAGTTCCTCACCAAGCCGGTGGATTTCCCGAAACTGAAGCAGGACATCATGGCGGTGAGGGCTGCAGCGACGGGGGAAAGAAACGGATGACCGCGCCGCCGGACGCTACCACAGCCGACACAAGCGCCATCATCGCGTTGCGGACTGAGCGTGACGCGGCGCTGGCACGCGAGGCCGCGCTGGTCGAGGCGCTGGCCCAGCGCAACAGCGAGTTCGGCGAGCGGATCGACCATCAAGCTGCGAGCCTCGACGTGCTGAGGTCGATGTCGGCCTCGCCGGGCGACGCGCAGCCGGTATTCGATTTGATCGTCCGGCGGGCGCAGGAACTGTGCAACGGGACGGCGGCCGCAGTGTTGGAATATGACGGACAATTGGTTTATTTTCGTTCGGAGTATGGAAGCCTGCAGCACCTCGCTCCGGATGTGCTGCAGGCTTACAAGAACCAGTATCCGATGGCGCCGACGCCCACGCTCAACTCGCACCGCGCCATGCTGGAGAAGCGGATTATTCACGTCCGCGATATGGACGCTGAGCCCGAGGCAAACGAGGCAGCGCGGGTTATGGGGTGGGGATCCGAAGTGCAGGTGCCGTTGCTTCGCGGTAGCGAATGCGTGGGCGTCATGGCGCTGGTTTCGACGCAAAAGGGGGGCATTTCCGATGCGCAGATCGAGCTGCTGAAAATTTTCGCCGAGCAGGCGGTGATCGCGATCACCAGCGCCGAGACCTATCGCGCGTTGCAAACCCGCACGAGCGATCTTCAGGAAACGCTGGAATACCAAACTGCCACCAGCGACGTGCTGAAGGTCATTAGCCGCTCAACGTTCGATCTACAGCCTGTATTGGACAGTGTAGTCGCGACCGCCGCCAGGCTTTGCAGCGCCGAAATGGCTGCGATCGCCCGCCGAGAGGGCGATCTGTTCCGAATGGTAGCGCATCTCGGGTTTCCGGCGGGGTTCGTGGCGGATCGGCAATCGCGTGGCGCGATGAAGTTGGATCGGAACGGTGTCACTGGTAGGGCCGTCCTCGAAGGCCGCGTCATCCATGTCCAGGACGCAGCGTCGGAACCAGATTATCCCGACGATGCGATCGGGATCGGCAAGCAGCGTTCATCCCTTGGCGTTCCATTGCTGCGCGATGACGAAGTGATCGGCGTCATCGTCCTCGCCCGTAAACGAGTAGAACCATTCACCGACCGGCAGATCGAACTCGTAAGCACCTTCGCCGATCAGGCGGTGATTGCGATCGAGAACACGCGTCTGATCATCGAGCAGCGGGAGGCATTGGAGCAGCAAACCGCAACCGCTGATGTGTTGCGAGTTATCAACGCGTCGCCCGGCGATCTCTCGCCGGTGTTCGACGCAATGCTGGAATGGGCGATGCGCCTTTGCGGTATCGCCTTCGGCATGATGACCACCTTTGACGGCGAACGCTTCCATCCGGTTTGTTGGCGCGGCTTGCCCACAGCACTGTCAAAGTATTTCGCCGAGGGTGGAGGGCCATCTGGTTCGTCCGGCATGCACGCGCAGCTCGTTGGTGGCGCGCCGCTCGTCTATGTCGCCGATATGAAGGACGAAGAAGCCTACCGCTCCGGCTACCCCGCGCGCCGCGCTCTGGTGGATCGGGGTGGCGCCCGTACCGGGCTCGCCATAGCTCTACGCAAGGAAGGCGTGCTTCTCGGCAGTTTTATGCTGTACTGCCAGGAGGTGCGGTCGTTTTCCGACAAGGAAATTGCGTTACTGCGGAGCTTCGGGGCGCAGGCGGTCATCGCGATGGAGAATGCGCGGCTGATCACCGAGACGCGCGAGGCGTTGGAGCAGCAGACCGCGACAGCTGAGGTGCTACAGGTTATCAATTCCTCGCCTGGCGATTTGACGCCGGTATTCGATGCGATGCTTGAAAAGGCATTACATTTGTGCGGGTCCGCTTTTGGCGTCCTTGCCATGTTCGATGGTGAGGCGTTCCACCATGTAGCATTTCAAGGCGTGACGCCGGATTTGGCCGAACTCCTACGCAAGCCGGCACGCCCGGGGCCTGGGTTGGCCCTGCATAGGGTTGTCCAGGGCGAAGATGTTGTGCATATCGCGGACATCGTCGACGACGATGCTTACCGAAAAGGAGTTCCTGGCCGCCGTGCGTTGGCCGACCTCGGTGGTGCCCGCAGCCAACTCCTGGTTGCGCTTCGCAAGGACGACGTCCTACTCGGTGTTCTGCTCATGTTCCGCCAGGAGGTCCGACCGTTCACAGTCAAACAGATTGCACTGTTGCGAACCTTCGCCGCCCAGGCCGTGATCGCTATAGAGAACGCGCGGCTGCTGACCGAGCAGCGCGAGGCGCTAGAGCAGCAGACCGCAACCGCCGAGGTGTTGCAGGTGATCAATGCCTCACCCGGTAACCTCGGACCTGTTTTCGAGGTGATGCTCGACAAGGCGATGCAGCTATGCCAGGCCGACATTGGTGCAATCGGAACCTTCGACGGCGACCGTATCAAGCCCGCAGCATTTCGTGGTGTGCCGGCTGCCTATACAGACTACGTTAGGCACAACACCTTGTCGGATGCGCCCGAAACGATCGTGGGGCGTATCCTACGTGGGGAGAGGATCGTTCACATTCAGGACGTGATGGCGGAGCCGGCTTATCGGATTGGTCACCCAGATAGGCGTGCCCTAGTCGAACTAGGAGGTGCACGCACCTCCCTCAGCGTGGCGCTGCGCAAGGATGACCTGTTGATGGGGGTGCTGTCTTTCTATCGCCAGAATGTCCGACCATTTAGCGAACGTCATATCGCACTGCTGGAAAATTTCGCGGCCCAGGCTGTCATAGCGATGGAGAACGCGCGGCTACTAGACGAACTTCGACAGCGCCAGGAGGAACTGCGCGTAACGTTCGAGAACATGGGCGACGGGGTCGCCATGTTCGACGAAACGCAGCATCTGGTCGCGTGGAACCGCAAGTTCCAGGATATCCTGGACGTGCCCGACGATGTCATGGCACGCCGCCAGACATTCTCTGAATACGTCCGCTACCTCGCCAAACGCGGCGAATATGGTGCGGACGCCGATGTGGCGGAACGAGTTCGCCGCCTTTTGGAATCCGCTGGTCAGATGCGCGTCTTTGAGCGTGTGCGTCCGAACGGCCGCGTGATCGAAGTGCGCAGCAATCCGGTCGCCGGTGGCGGTTTCGTGTTGATCTACGCCGACATTACCGAGCGCAAACGTAACGAGGCCGATATCCGCGCAGCCCGTGACGCGGCGGAGGAAGCCAGCCGGACGATCGAGGCCGCCTATCGCGAGCTGAAGGCCACTCAGGCCAACCTGATCCAGGCAGAGAAGATGGCATCACTCGGGCAGCTCACCGCCGGCATCGCGCACGAGATCAAGAACCCGCTGAACTTCGTCAACAACTTCGCCGCTTTGTCGGTGGATTTGCTGAGCGAATTGAAGGAAACCGCCGCGCCGGGTTTCGCTGCGCTGACCGAGAAGCAGCGCGCAGAGGTCGAGGACGTTTCGGCCACGCTGACGAGCAACCTTCAGAAGATCACCGAGCACGGCAAACGTGCCGACAACATCGTCAAGGCGATGCTGGAACATTCGCGCGGTTCGTCGGGCGAACGACGCGTGGTCGATCTGAACGCGCTGATCGATGAGGCGTTGAACCTCGCCTACCACGGCGCCCGCGCGCAGGATCAGAGCTTCGATATCGCGCTGGAGCGCAATTTCGGCGCGGCATCGCTCCGATCGAGGTCAACCCGCAGGACATCACGCGGGTGTTCCTGAACCTCTTCGCTAATGGCTTCTACGCGACCACAAGACGGGCCCGTGAGGGCGGGGACGCTAGGTTCGTACCGACGCTGCGGGTCACCACCGCCGATACCGGTGAGGCGGTGGAGACCCGTGTGTGGGATAATGGCACCGGCATTCCGGCCAACATCAGGGACAAGCTGTTTCAACCGTTCTTCACCACCAAGCCGACCGGCGAGGGCACCGGCCTCGGCCTGTCAATCACCTACGACATCGTGACGCAGCAACACGGCGGCAACATCACTGTGGACAGCGAGGTCGGCGAATACAGCGAGTTTACGATGTGGCTGCCGCGAAACCCGTGAGCAGCTATGAGCGAACGACCGGTTTCCACCCATCGCGGCCGTTCCGCTTCATTCAGCGATAGGCCCCTGAGCCATTCGGCTGTCCGCCACCACGCACAGCAGCTCGAACAGCAGATTCGCCGCATTCAGCGCGGTCTGACCGGTGGGATCGTACATCGGCGCCACCTCGCACAGGTCGGCGCCGACCAGATGTCGCCCGCGCAGACTCTGCAGCATCACCTGCGCGTCGCGCACCGAATACCCGCCGACCTCCGGCACGCCGGTGCCCATTGCGTTCGCCGCATCGAGCCCATCGATGTCGAAGCTGACATAGGTTGGGCCGTCGCCGATCACCCGGCCGATCTCGTCGATCACCCGCTCGCGGCCAAGCTGCTCGAACTCGTCCATGGTGATCACGCGCATGCCCGCCTCGCGGCCCCAGCTCGCGTCATCGGCGGTGAACTGGCTGCCGCGCAGTCCCACCTGCACCGTCCGCTGCGGATCGATCAACCCTTCCTCCACGGCGCGGCGGAACGTGGTGGCGTGGTTGATGCGCGTGCCCATCAGCACATCCAGCGTGTCGGGATGCGCGTCGAACTGCACCAGTCCGACCGGCCGATCCCTGGCGATGGCGCGCAGGATCGGCAACGGAATGGTGTGGTCGCCGCCGACCGCGATCGGCGTGGTCTGCCCTCCGTGCAGATCGTGGAACAACGCCTCGATCGCGGCGAGGCTAACCGTCATGTCCAGGGCGTTGATCGTGACGTCACCGACATCGCCGACCTCGCACAGGTCGAACGGCGCGATCTTGCTGGTGGGATGCACCAGCCGGATGGTGCGCGACGCCTCGCGCACCGCGGCCGGCCCGCCGCGCGCGCCGGTGCGGTAGTTGGTGCCGAGGTCGAATGGCACGCCGACCAGCGCGATGTCGATGCCCGGACCAGGCGGCACGCGTGGCGCGCGCAGCAGCGTCGCCACGTCGCCGAAGCGGGGCGAAACCGACGGGTCCATGGGCCTGAGGCGGCGTGCTGCGTTCATGGTGTCCTCCGGGGGCTATCGGAAGCCGATATCTCCTGCCACCCTGCC
Organism: Acetobacteraceae bacterium; assembly: GCA_036494925.1. GTDB lineage: Bacteria > Pseudomonadota > Alphaproteobacteria > Acetobacterales > Acetobacteraceae > JAMXLO01. The sequence goes on along the minus strand of DASXNR010000064.1, from coordinate 225 downwards.
TCCGGTGTCCACAACCCAGGAGACCCACCCTGATGCAGGTCGAGATCGAATACTGCGGAATGTGAGGCTATGAACCGCGCGCCCGTGCGGCGCAGGACGCGATCCTGAAGACCCAGCCCGCCGCGCTGGTTGTTCTGCGCAGGTCCGGTGGCGGCGTGTTCGAGATCACGGTGGACGGCAGGCTCGCCTACTCGAAGAAGGCGACCGGCCGGTTCCCGACAGACG
>DASXNR010000063.1:0-7782 GCA_036494925.1 Acetobacteraceae bacterium | reverse complement strand
GCCGCCTTCATGGCCAGCACCAGACAGCCGATCGCGATGCTGCCGGCTGCGATGCGCTCTCCTTGGCTCACCGGCGCGGGATAGCAGACGGATGCCGGCGCGTCAGCAGTCGACGGCATCCGCCGCGGTCAGATTGAGGCCGATCAGTCGGTCGAGGCTCGCCTGATCCGCCATCAGCGTTTGCGACGGTCCGCGCAACGCGATGGTTCCGCGCTCGATCACTACCGCCTCGCGCGCCAGCGACAAGGCAACCTCCGTGTGTTGCTCGACCAGCATGATCGCCGTCCCCTGTTCCGTCATCATGCGTCCGATCGCCTCGACCAATTCCTCGACGATGATCGGCGCCAACCCTTCCAACGGCTCGTCGAGCAGCAGCAGCGCGGGATTGGTCGTCAGTGCACGGGCGATCGCCAGCATCTGCTGCTCGCCGCCGGACAGGTGGCTGCCCATGTTGCGGCGCCGCTCCGCCAGACGCGGGAACAGCCGATACACGGCCTGAACGTCCCAGCGGCCGTGCCGCGCGGCGACCGTCAGGTTCTCCTCGACCGTCAGCGAGGGAAAGATCTCGCGTTCCTGCGCGACCCAGCCGATCCCCAGGCGCGCCCGGCGATGCGGTGTCATTCTGCCGATATCGCGCCCGCGCCAGCGCATGCCGCCGGACGCAATCCGCGTGAACCCCATGATGGTGAGCAACAGCGTGGTCTTGCCCACACCGTTGCGGCCAAGCACCGCGAGGCTGCCGCCCTCGGCCAGTTCCAGCGAGATGCCGGCAAGCACGACCGATTCGCCATAGCCGGCACGCACATCGTTGAGTGCAAGTAACGGCTCAGCCATGACCCGAGCGACCGAGATAGACCTCGCGCACCCGCTTGTCGGCGGCGATCTCAGCGGGACTGCCCTCCAGCAGAAGGCGCCCGCCGACCATGACGATGACGCGGCTGGCGAACCGAAACACCACCTCCATATCGTGCTCGATGAACAGGACAGTGAGGTCGGACGACAGATTGGCGATCGCCTCGAACAGTTCGCCGCCTTCCTGACGCGGCACGCCGGCCGCGGGTTCGTCGAGCAGCAGCACCTTCGGTCTGGTGGCCAGCGCCAGTGCGATCTCCAGCAGCCGCTGCTGGCCGTAGGCAAGCTCGCGGGTCGCGCGATGGCAGACCGCGCCCAGTTTCAGCGAGGCGAGGATTTCGTAGGCTTCGTCTACCGCGTGATGATAGCCGGCGAGCCGCCGCCACCAGACCCCGGCCACACCGAGCCGTTCGCAGACCGCGAGGGTCACGGCTTCCAGCGGCTCCAGGTCGGGAAACAGCGTGTTGATCTGGAAGGTGCGCGCGAGGCCTCGCCTGACACGCTGGTCCGGTTCCAATGTGGTGATCTCGGTTTCGCCGAGCAGGATCTGACCCGAATCAGGGCGCATCGCACCAGTGATCAGATTGATCAGCGTGGTCTTGCCGGCGCCGTTCGGGCCGATCAATGCGTAGCGCGCACCTTGCGGCAGAGTGATCGCGACGTCCTGAGCCACGACCAGGGAGCCGAAGCTTTTGTGCAGACCGATGGTGCGCAGCGCCGGGGCTGTCACGATGGGGCCGCTCCTTCATCGTCATTCCCGCGCAAGCCGGAACCCAGGGGAACCGTTCGGTGCTGCGGCCCTGAGTTCCGGCTTGCGCGGGAATGACGATGAAGCACGGCAAGACCGCCCAGGATGCCATTCGGCAGGAACAGCACAACGCCGATCAGCATCAGGCCGATCCAGAAATACCAGTATTGCGGATTCATGCCTGACAGCCGGTCGCGCGCCACCAGGTAGACGATGGCGCCGATGATGCCACCATACAGTCGCCCCGTCCCGCCGATCACCAGGATCACGATCAGTTCCGCCGATCGTTCGAAACTCAGCGCGCCGAGCGAGACGAACTCCGTGGTCTGCGCGAGCAACCCGCCGGCGATGCCGGCGATGGTAGCTGCAATCGTATAGATGGCGCGCAGCCGCGTCCGGCTCGGCGCACCGATCGCCGGCATGCGCCGCTCGTTCTCGCGGATGGCGCGCAGGGACAGGCCGAACGGTGAATGCACCAGACGTCGCGCCGCCAGCACGACCAGCAGCAGGATCGCCAGCGCATAGGCATAGGCGGTGTAGCCGTAGAGATCGAAGTCGAACCATCCGAACAGCGGCCACATCGTGACACCCTGCAGGCCGTCATTGCCGCCGGTGAGCCAGCTCTCGCGGTTGGCCACCTCGTAGAGCAGCAGACCGATGCCAAGCGTGATCATGATCAGCGCCAGGTGGCGGACACGCACGACGATGAAGCCCGTGAGCCAGCCGAACAGGCCGGACGCCGTCCCGGCGAGCAGCAGTCCCGAGAACGGTTCGCCCCAGCCGGCCTTGGCGATCAGCCCCGCGGTATAGGCGCCGAGGCCGAAATAGGCGGCATGACCGAGCGAGACCAGGCCCGCATAGCCCAGGATGAGATCGAGCGAGACCGCGAAGATCGCGGTGATCGCGATCTGGCTTGCCAGCGTGAGATAGGTCGGGATCAGCACGAACGGCAGCAGCGTGGCGAACCAGAACGCGAATTCGACCGGCTGCCAGCGCTGTTTTGCCGCCAGATGTCGATGCGGATCGATGACCATGGCTCAGGACGATAGTGCAACGCGCCTTGACGGGCGAACGTGCCGAAGCATGCTCATCGGCAAGAACGGGAGGTGGCCTGGGGCACCGACTGGACACGGGCAACCGAGGTGCTCGCCTACCAGCAGGGGGTGACACCGTTCCAATCCGCCGATCGTCGTTCCGATAGCGGGAAGGCGGCCCTCATCGCAGTCAAAAACCTAGCAGCGCGGCAACCGCGATAGTGGCTCCGGGCAGCAGCTCCGGCTCCAGGATGGCCTCGCGTCCAACATGCGAGACCGACGCGTAGCGATCGCCGGTTGGTGCGCGGCAGACTTCCACCTCGTCGCCCACAAGGTTCACGATCCAGAATTCGGCGATGCCATGGCGGGCGTAGAGCGAGCGTTTCACGGCGCGGTCATAGGCCAGACTACTATCGGCGACTTCGATGATGAGCAGCACCTCCTCCGGCCGCGGCGTCGCCTTCCGGTAATCGTCCTCCCTCGGCTTGAGGACGGCGAAGTCGGGCTCGGGCTCCGAGAGATCGTCGAGCTGAACCGGATTCTGCACCGCCACGACGCCTCGGTCGCCCACCGCTCGGACCAGCATGCGGTTGAGCGCGTTCACGGTGCCTGAATGCCCGCTGCCGATGGGTGACATGGCGATGAGCTGTCCCTCGATGAGCTCGACCCGGTCGCGCTCTGTGAGGATGCCGACCTCACCCATCCGGTGGTATTCCGCGATGGTTAGTGGACGCCTACCGACCCACGGATTCCGGGTCAGGAGACCGGTTTCACCAGGTGCCATCAATGCAATCCCATCAGTTCGGACCCGACTTAGGTAAGTTGGCGCGATGACCGACGCAAGCTGTCACCGCCTGCCGAACAAGCCCACAGGCCGCCACAGCAGCAGGCTCACCATCACCAGGTAGATGAGAAACGCGCCCAGCGTCGGCACATAGTATTTGCCCGCCGCATCACTCACGCCCAGCAGGATCGCCGCCAGCAGCGAGCCGCGAATGGAGCCGAGGCCACCCACCGCCACCACGATCAGCACATAGGTCAGATAGGTGAGGGCGAAGTTCGGATCGAGGCCGACGATCTCGATCGCCAGCGCGCCACCGAGCCCGGCCAGACCGCTGCCAAGAGCGAAGGTGACGGCGAACACCGCATCCACGTTGATCCCGAGGCCGAGCGCCATGCGCTGGTTGTCCACCGCGGCGCGAACCTGTGCACCGAAGCGCGTGTATTCCAGCGCTGCGACCAGCAGCAGTGTGATTGCCAGCGCGATCGCGATCAGAAACAGCCGGTAGATGCTGAAATTGATCCCGGCGAAGGTCACGTGGCTCCGCAGATAGGCCGGCAACCGCATCGGCTGCTGCATTGTGCCGTAGCACCAGGCGGCCGCCGCCACCGAAATGAATACCACACCCAGCGTCAGCAGCACCTGCTGCAGGTCGCTTGCGCGATACAGGCGGCGGAACAGGGTGCGTTCGAACGCCACGCTCGCCAAAGCGGCGGCGAGGAATGCGCAGGGCAGCGTGGCGAAGAATGGCCACCCCAGCGCCATCAGCGTCACGGCGACGTAGGCGCCCAGCATGGCGAAGCTGCCATGCGCCAGGTTGACGAAATTCATCATGCCCAGCGTCACCGACAGTCCCACCGACAGCAGGAACAGCAGCATGCCGTAGGCGAACCCGTCGAACAGAACGCCGAGCGCCGGCGCGATCATCGCGGCGCTTCGGCATGGCCGGCGTGGGATCCTCCCCCTCCCCTTGCGGGAGGGGGCTGAGGGGAGGGGGGCGTGCCGATGGGACGCTACCTGTTCCTGGGCCCCGTCACTTCGGCATGCGGGCCTTCACCGGGTCCTTGACGTTCTCGATCTTGTCGAATTCCACATTCACCAGGCGGTCGCCGACCTTCTCCACCCGGCGGATGTAGATCGTCTGGACGACGTCGCGCGTCTCCGGGTCGATCGAGATCGGGCCGCGCGGGCTCTCCCACGCCATTCCTTTGGCTGCATCGATCATGTCCTGACCGTCCACCTTGCCACCGGTCTTCTCCAGCGCCGCATAGATCAGACGCATGCCGTCATAACCCCCAACGGAGTAGATGTCGGGGTTGCGGCCGAACGCCTTGTTGTAGGCCGCGACGAATTCCCGGTTCATCGGTGAATCGTGATTGTAGTCGTAATGGAACGCCGTGATGATGCCGATCGCGTCATCGCCCATGCTTTTCAGCGCGTCCTCGAAGGTGATTTCGCCTTGCCCGAGAATCTTGGTGTTCGCGGGCGTGATGCCGCGACTGGCCAGCGCCTTGCCGATCGCCGCCGGCTGCGTGCCGCCGGGCACGAAGATGAAGATCGCATCGGGGCTGGCGTCCTTGGCGCGCTGCACGAAGGCGGAGAAGTCCGCGTTCGCCACCGGCATCCGCACCGACCCCACGATCTTGCCGCCAGCCGCCTCGAATGCACGCTGGAACGCGCTCTCGGCGTCCAGTCCGGGACCGTAGTCGGATACCAGCGTGTACGCCGTCTTGATGCCGCTTTTGGCGGCCCAGGTGCCGAACGATTCGTCGATTTCCGGCACCGTGACCGAGGTCCGGGCCAGATACGGCGACTTCGTCGTGATGATCGAGGTGGCGGCGTTCATCACCACCATGAACTTCTTCGCCTGCGCCGACACGTCCGCCGCCGCCAATGCGTTCGGCGTCAGCGCAAAACCTGCCAGTATGTCCGCGTTGTCCCGCACCACCAATTCCTGCGCCAGCCGCTTGGCGACCTCGGGTGCGATGCCGCCGACATCCTTGCGGATCACCTCGATCTTCTTGCCGGCCACCGTGTCGCCGTGCTGCTGCATGTAAAGCTTGATGCCGTTGTCGAGTTGCACCCCGGTATCCGCGAACTGCCCGGAGAACGGCAGGATCACCCCGATCTTGACCGCTTCCTGAGCCTGCACGCCGGAGCGGCCCACAAGCAGCGCCAAAAAGCCAAGGCATAACGCGATCGCCCGCACCATGAACGCCCCCTCATCATCCGGTCTTGCTTGCCGGAAAGGATACGAATGCGCCGCCGCCGCGGTCAATTGTGCCGCGGCACGGCGAAAAACCCGGACTTCATTCCGGCAGCGCCGTGTTCGGTGCATCGTCATTGTGCTTTTCAAGCAAGAAAAAAGCACATACGCTGGCAAGGCCTTGCGCATTGACGGTCTCCGGAGGCTCCCGACAGCAATTGTTCACAGAATTCTCTCGAATGGGCCGTGAGGCAGCCTTCGTGGACGCGACGCGCTCCCCCCTCGGCTTCGTGCTGCGTGCGCGGCACGCAACGGTCGCCGCGCTCGTTGACGGAGTGATGGAGGGGAAGGCTTTCCTCGCCCTGACCGGCTCCCCCGGGGTCGGAAAGACCACCGCGGCGTCGGCCATTTGCGATGAGCTGACCCGCCGGTCGGTACGGGTGCTGCAGGTCCGCCGCGGTGCCGACGCCGGCATATCGTTACGGACCATCGCCTCGCAGGTCCTCGACAAGGCCGAGCCCGAGTTGGATGGCGATGACATCGAACGGCTGTTCGATGTCATGACGGCGCGGGAAACGCATGACCAGGGGTTCGCACTCATCATCGACGATGCTGAATGCCTGCAGGCGGACGCGCTCGGATACCTGCGCCTGCTGGCGCTCATGGCCAAGGACACCATGCCGCAGGTCGTCTTCGTCGGCGATTCTTCGCTCTGGGACACCGAGTTTACGGTCCATTCCGACCTGAAGGCGATGATCACCGAGCGCTGGGACCTGGATGGACTGACCCCGGACGAAGCACGCAGGTTCATCGAACTATCGGTCGGGTCGGCGGCCGAAGCCGTGTTCGCACCCGGCGGGATCGACGCCCTGGTTCGGGGAGGCGAAGGGTCGTGCGGCCGCATCGTCTCGCTGCTGTCGCTCGCGAGGGCGCTTCGGGTTGAGCAGCATGACCACTGGCTGACCCCGGTGTTGATCGATGCGGCCGCTGCGATGCTGGATGCCGGCGAGACCGGGCCGCTCGAAGGCGACGGTCGTCTGCCGGACGAGGGCGGCCATGCCGATCCTCGGATGTCGGTAGCAGCACCGGAAGCCACGCCCGACCCTGTTCGCGTCGGCGCATCGGCCGATGCAGCGGCCATCGTGGGTGCGTCATTCCGGGCGCGACGCGTCGCCCGCATGGCTGGTATGACTATTCTCCTGTTCGTCATTGCCACGGTGGCGAGCTGGCAGGCGCTGGTACACATCTCGCGAACGGACGCACGGCCTGCTGGCATCAGCGGAACCGGTGCAGCCGCGGTTCCTGTTCAGTCCACGACGGATGCCGCGACGACCAGCCCGGTCGTCCTGCCAGACATCCATGCCCAGGCCGTATCTCCGCCGGCGGCGGTCGATGCGGCCGTGGCGTCGCCCGCGCCAGTCGTCGCCGCGACTGACACGCCGGCACTTTCTGCAATCGCAGCGCCTGAAGCACCCGCTCCGATGGAGCGGTCGCGAGCGCAGCTCCCCGTGGTACGAGTGGCTGAGGTTGTCGGCACCACCGACGCCCCAACAGCTCCTGCCACCACGCCGCCTGACCCGCCGGCTCCCTCTGCGGAGCCGCAAGCCCCGGCGCCCGCAATGCCCGCCACGGCGAGTGTTGCCGCGACCGACACATCGACAGCTCCCGCGATCACGCCGCCGGAACCACCCGCTCCAACGGCGTTGCCACAAGTGCCCGCGGCTGCGCCGGTCGCCACCACGACCGAAACGTCAACAGCTCCCGCCAGCGCATCATCCGAACCACCCGCTCCAGCGGCACAGCCACAAACCCCGGTGGCCGCGACACCGGCAGCGCCGTTCGCCACTACGACCGAAACGTCAGCAGTCCCCGCCACCACATCACCCGAACCACCCACTCCAGCGGCACAGCCACAAACCCCGGTCGCCGCGACGCCGGCCACCACGACCGAAACGTCAGCGGCTCCCGCCGCCACACCGCCCGAACCACCCGCTCCAACGGCTCAGCCACAAGTGCCCGCGGCGACGCCGGCAGCGCCGGTCGCCACCTCGACCGAATCGTCAGCGGCTCCCGCCACCACATCACCCGAACCACCCGCTGCAACGGTACAGGCCCCCGAGACCGCGACACCGCCGGCGCCGGTCGCCACCACGAACGAAAC
>DASXNR010000062.1:0-11078 GCA_036494925.1 Acetobacteraceae bacterium | reverse complement strand
CGGTCTCGTGCAGCACTACATGACCCAGATGGGCCGGACCTCGATCGCGCCGAAGCTGGCGCCAGGGCAGCGGGCCGCCCAGGACAGCGCCGCGTCCAGGTCGGGCACATCGATCAGGTAATAGCCGGCAAGCTGTTCCTTGGTTTCGGCATAGGGGCCGTCAAGCACCTGGGTCTTGCCGTCAACCACACGGACGGTGGTCGTCGCGCTGGTGGGCCGCAGGCGATTGCCGTTCACCACCACGCCGGCCTGCGTGAGGGCGTCGGTATAGGCCATATAGGCGGCATGCATCCGGGCAATGGCGTCCTGCGGCGTCGACTGCATCGCGGCTTCGCTGGAATGGATCAGCAGCATGTATTGCATGGTGGTCTCCCTCGCTCGTCGCGGCCGGCATCATGCACGGCCGGACCGATGACGTTCGAGCGGGGCTGATTTCGACCGAGGGCGATGTAATGCGTCAACCGCCGACGCACAGCGTGCCGCCGCGCCGCAGCATGAACCTGGCGATGTCCGCGGCAGCGGCCGATCGGGTCATGCCAAGATCCTGCACCAGCAGGTTGGTGCGGAAGCGGGCCTTGCGCACGGCGGCATCGGGATCGCGACCGGACAGCAGCGCGGAATAATACACGCTGTCCAACGCAGCCAGATCGGCGGACGGTCGGTTCAGCGCGATCCGGCCCGATGTGGGAATGCCCGCGGCCAGCGCCATCATCAGTGCTGCCCGTTTGATGATCACCATGCCAGGACGCTCTGCGTGCTTGTGTAGCCGGACTGTGCAGTGCGCAGTTCATCACGACCAGAGACACCCGGTCCAGTGACGGACGACGCGTGGGAGCGGGTCTGGGTCTCGCTGCCGTCTCATGGTCACTGTCAGCGAGATGTCCGGCCATCGCATGAGACTCAAGTCCGGAGAGTGCTCGGGTAATCGATCGCATTGCCAAATAACTGGTGCAATGCGGCAAGGCCGCGGAAGGCGGGCGCCTTCCTGCGGCAATAGCGGCATTTTCGCGCCACCACCGCTGTACATGGGGTCTTGCCCCCGCGCTCGCGGCCCCTGCTTCCGAGGCGCTCGTCCGATGGTGATGCGAGCCTCCGAGCGGCGCAGGCCATTGCCCGATTGTTCACTGATCGCGGGATAATGCCTGTCATGCCTCCCGATAACGGCCAATGCCGCGGGCCGGTGGTTAGCCGCAAAGTCAGCGAGAAGGAGTGCGACTGCGGTCCGGCCGCCACGCCGTTGCTCCGTCTCCGAGACCGGTGCGGCAAGATCCGATTGCAGCGATCTCCCTAGTTCATGGTATGTTCTAGCGCGGCCAAGGCACTGAGGCAAGACTCTGACGACGGAGCGCCCGTGACGGGGTCCGCAGCGCGCTTGCACACGCCATACGGCCAAGGCAGGGGTGGCGAATTGGCGACGGGGCGGGTCGTCGCAGGAATTGCCCTGCTATGATTTTGCAAAGGCCCAGGAGTTGCCGAACGGATCGATGATCACGGTGACGGGGTGACCCCGATGGGTCGGCGTGCCGGACACCGCCTCGGGGTGCCGCCGGCTGCCGGCAGCGAGGGCGCGCTGTGCCGCGGTGGCCGGGTCCCGCACATAGACCACGACCGCAGCGAACGAGGCGCCGAAGTCCGCGGCAAGCAGGGAAAGGGTGGATCGGCCATCATTCGACCCCGCGAGGTCGCGCGAGGTGATCGCGAAACCAGCCTTGCCGATGGTGAAACCGATCCTGGTGCCTCCGCCCACGCCTGGCTCGCTGCGGAACACCTCCTGCGCGCCCATGATGTCGCGATAAAACTCCCAAGCCTCCTGGGCATCCGGGACGTGCAGCTCGATCCGCCGCTCCGAGCCCATCAGATCGCAATCGATCAGCATGTTGTGGTGGCCTCGCTGGTTCGATAGTCAGAAGCGTTGCGTAAGCCCGGCCAATATTGTCCGCCGCAGCCCGAATTGTGACGCGCCGACGCCGACCCCGGTGCCATTGCGAATTTCGTACACGGTATCGCCCACGTTCAGCACATCGAGCCGCAGTTCCGTGCCTTTGCCCACGCCGGTGTTGAGCTTCTGCACGACGGAGAGGTTGACCACACCATAGGCCGGCAATGCTATTCCGTTCGGAATTGTAGGCGAACTGGCGCGCAGTCCGCTTTGCACCAGCGCGTCGACCGAAAACAGGGTGGGGTGATCGCTGTCCTTGTTCAGCGTATAGGCGGCGCCAGCCGAAACGCTCAACGTCTGATCGTGATCGAGATGGATGAAATTCTGGTGGATGAAGGCCAGCTCGTCGGCAGCGAAGTTGAACTGCGCGGAAACTATGTCCCTCCCCATGGCGCGTGACCAGGCGAAGTTCCCGTACAGCGACCACGGCCCCTGATCGTAGCTCGCGGTGACCTGGACGCCGGCCACGTGGCCCTGCGCATAGTTGAATGCGGTCAGGATGATCGGCGCGCCGAACTGGCCCTCATCAATCAGATTCTTCGCAATCTTGTAGTACGCGTCGACGCCGATGGTGAGGCCTGGGATGATCACCTGGCTGGCACTCACATCGAAGTAGTTTGATCGCTCGGCTTTCACCGGGTCGTTCTGGGTGACCTCGGGCGCCGCGGTGGTGCCGATGAACTGTGTGATGGTGGCCCCTGATACCAGTTCGAACGGCGGCGGCACGAAATAGCGTGAATAGCCGGCGGTGATCGTGGTGGTGGAGGTCGGCTTCCACACCAAGTTGATGCGCGGGCTGACCTGGCTCTCGTGGGTGAACTCATCCACCACATCGAATCGCGCACCGTAGTTGATGGTGACCGTCGGCAGCACGCGCCATTCATCCTGGATGTAGATGCCGTACAGGCCACCGGCCTTGTAATTGTTGTTGGGGATCACGAACGGCATATCGGTCGTCGGTGTCCCCGTGTCATCCACCGGCAGCACCTGCGACAGCGCGTCCGATTGCCCGCCCTCTCCCTGCGCCAGGAAACCGGCGCGCAGCGTGTGCTGCTCGTTGATCCGCCAGCTTGCGTCGGCCTGCACGCCGCTCGCCCAGTCGGTGCGGCTTGCCTGCTGCGCTATGCCGTTGAACAGCAGATCGCCCAGCCAATCGGGCGAAAACGACAACGCGCTGCGCCGGGTGAACGCCGAGAACTGTACGTCGATGTCATCGACGTGCTTCTGCAGGGACAGAATACCGAACTGCGTGGACTCGTGCTGCGTCTCGTTCAGCAGTGCGCTGTTGAAATTGCTGGTGCCGTTGACGGCGAACCCCAGCGTCGGCTGGCCGGGATTGTTGGGGATCTGGTAGCCGCCGTTGAACCCGCCCAGTATCAGGCTGATCCGCGTGTCGGGATCGATGATGCCGGAGACATAGGCCAGGCCGTGGAACTGGTTGGTGGAGTCGTGGATTGCGTTGAAGCTGGACGTCGGGTTCTCGATGCCGCGATTGTTGCTCAGGAAATCGCCGGTGACATACCAGTCGACCGGCCCGGCGCGGCCGCCATACTCGAAACTCGGCTGCAGCCAGTTCTGCTGTCCGCCATACATGGTCACCGCAAATCCCGGATTGGTGATGCCGGTCTTGGTCTGGATGTCCACCACGCCCGCGGTCTGAAAGCCGTATTGCGCCGGCAGCGCGCCGGTGATCAGCGACATGCTGCTGGCAAAGCGGGATTCCAGTGCCTGGCCGAACACCGAGAGGCCCTCGGGCAGCTCCACGCCGTTGATCCGGTATTGCAGGTTGCCATGGTCGCCGCGCACATGGATCTGGCCGAAACTGTCCTGTGCCACGCCGGGTGCCTGTAGCAGCACCTGGTTGAGTGGCGCATTGCCGCCTTGCGGTATGGTCTGCAGATCCTCGGGCGTGAAATTATAGACGCTGGCGCCAAGGCTCGGCTGGATCTGTTGGCGGGCGACGTCGAGCCGGCGTGAGATCACGTCGAGATCGAGCGAGACGGCTGAGCTATCCTGGGGCGGATCATCGCCACGGGCGGGGCGCGCCAGCGCTGTGAGGACGAGGCAGGCGGAAAGCAAAGCGTGACGACGCCGCATCGACGAGTTCCCCTTCCCAAATGCCCGCCCAACCGCGAGACTGCCGCTGTCGTGGAACATTATAACGTACTATTATTGGGTTCGCCGCAACCCGTCCGGTCGCTGGATGGTGCTGGCGCGCTGCGCTATCCGCAGAGCGGCAGTTCGACTTCCCGGCGCGCAGCGCTGGCGGTCTCGCTGCTGCTGCATGTCATGGTCGCGTGCGGGGTGACACTCTGGTTGCCGCGCCGGCCGCCGATGCCGCCCGAGACCGAGCAGCCGATTGAAATGGTGTTCCAGCCTCCCGCCGAGGCGGCGCCGGAACTGCCGCAGGCCCCCCCGGTGGAGCCGGCGCCCACGCCACCGGAAGCGCCGGTGCCGCCAGCGCCGCAACCTGTGGAGGCAGCGCCGCCCGCGCCGCTCGCCCCCCCGCCACCGCCGGTCGAGCAGGCTCCGGCAGTGCCATCAGTGCCGACGCCGGTTGCGCCGGCTGTCGAGCGACCGGAGGAGGCGCCGAAGCCGCCGCCGAAGCCATCGCCACCGCCGGCGCGGCCGCAGCCTCATCCGATCGTCCGGGCGCGGCCGGCCGCGCCGCAACCGGCACCGTCCGCCGCGTCGGTTTCGCCGCCGGCAGCTCTCGCGCCTGCACCGGTGGAGGCGCCGCCCGCCCCGATCAGCGCCGACTGGCGGCAGCAGCTTTCGGCCTGGCTGGCGGCCCACAAGTCGTACCCGGAACCGGCCCGGCGCCGCGGCGAGGAAGGCACCGTCGCGCTGCGGTTCGCGGTGGAGCGGTCGGGCCGCGTGACCGAGGTCTCGGTGGCGCGCGGCTCCGGTTCATCGATCCTGGACGCGGCCGCCGAGGCGATGCTGCGCAATGCCGTGCTGCCGGCATTTCCAGGCACGATGCCGCAGGAGCGAGTGGTCGTTACTGTGCAGCTGCGGTTTGCTCTGACGAACTAGCAGCGCCACCCCGGTCCAATCGATCAGCATGACCGACCTGGCGAAGTCGCGGCCCGGTTCCCTTCGTATGGCGACCGCCAGCGCGGCGATGCCGGCAAGTGTCGGTACGGTGCCGATGGAGGCCAAGCCATGGCATCCACACGACGGCGCGCAGGTGCCACAAACCGCATCGTCATCCAGAGGCTCTCCAGCGGCCTTTGAAGCCCCGGAAACCGTCGCCCGGGGTTCTTCGCGGCCGAAAGGCGCCCAGATCGCTGTGGCCTCGCCGTTGGGGCCGCCGCGGGCCGACCCATGCGGCGCCGCCGCCGCCGCCGAGGAATGCCGGCTGCGCCTGGACGAAGACTTGGAGGCCGCACACAATTGGCCCGTGAAAGGCCGGGGACGTGGGTTTGAGCCAGCGCCACCAGATATGGAATCACTGACATGCCACAAATCAGATTATGCACGATGATTGTGCTGTTGATGATCGGCGGCTGCGCCGGTTCACTAGGGACCATTCACAACAACCCGTCGCCGCCGCCCGTCACCTCTTTCGATGGCTCATATCGCAGCACGATTCGTTCTACTCGCCCATTCGCCGGCCAGATGAACACCTGGTGTGACTCGCCGGGCCAACCGATCATCACGGTGGAGAACGGTCAGTTCACCTACACCGTGCCGCACCCCAACCTCTCCGTCGGTCTGGTGACAGCCTTCCCCGCAACCATCGCGCAGGACGGATCGTTCCACGGCGAAATCACGACTGGAACCATCTCCGGGCGAATCGATGGCACCCATATGGATGGCAGGATCGATGGGTCGGCGTGTATCTACGCTTTTACCGGAGACCGCATCTAGCCGAACCGTGAGATTGCCGTTCGGGGCGGCCTATGCCGCCATTACCCTTGCCACCTCCACGGGTGACTGCCGGACCAGCGTATCGTAGCCGCGCAGCAGGGTTTCGGTGGTCCGTGCCGGAGTATAGCGGCGCCCGGCGATCTCGCGCACCGGCGTCACTTCGGCCGCGGTGCCGGCCAGGAACACCTCGGTCGCGCGGCCGATTTCAGCAAGTTCGATCGGCCGTTCCACCACCTTCATCTGTTGCCGCCGCGCCAGGCTCATCACCGAGCGCCGCGTGATCCCGTCCAGGAAGCCGTCGGGTTCCGGCGTATGCAGTTCGCCGTCCATCACAAAGAAGATGTTCGCCCCGGTGGTCTCGGCCACCCGCCCGCGCCAGTCCAGCATCAGCGCATCGGCATAGCCCTCCTGCTCCGCCTTGTGCTTGGACATCGTGCCGATCATGTAGAGCCCGGTCGCCTTCGCCGCGGTCGGCGCGGTCTCCGGAGAGGGCCGCTTCCACTCCGCCATGCCAATGCGAATTCCCGCCATCCGGCCGTCGCCGAAATAACTCGGCCACGGCCACGCGGCGATCGCCAAGTGGATCTTGGTATGCTGCGCCGCCACTGCCAGCATCTCGCTGCCGCGCCAGGCGATCGGCCGCACATAGGCGTCGGTGAGACCGTTCGCCGCCAGCACCGCCTCGCACGCCGCATCGATCTGGTCGGCCGAGAACGGAAGCTCGAAGCCCAGAATCTGCGCCGAGTTGATCAGCCGGTCGGTGTGGTCGCGCAGCCGGAAGATGTTGCCGGCATACGCACGTTCGCCTTCGAACACCGCACTGGCATAGTGCAGTCCATGTGTCAGAACGTGCAGCCTGGCATCGCGCCAGGGAACCAGGGCGCCGTCCCACCAGATCCAGCCGTCACGGTTGTCGAAAGGAACCAGCTCCATGGCGCCACTCTCCGTAATATTGTTTCGTGAAGTTGTCGGACCGTATAGTGACTGCGCCGATACGTCAATAACACTGCCATAAATAGCCGCCCACGCCGAGGAATACCTGCCATGCCCGAATCGAAGCTCGACCCGGCGGAGGCCGACATGCGCATGGCCCAGGACCTGCTGTTCTTTGCCTATCGCGACTTCACCAACGCCGCGGACGTGGCGCTGGCCGAACTCGGCCTCGGCCGGGCGCACCATCGAGCGCTGCATTTCGTCGGCCGCAATCCCGGCATCACCGTGTCCGACCTGCTCGGCATTCTGGGGATCACCAAGCAGTCGCTCGCCCGCGTGCTTGGTGCGCTGATGCAGCAGGGCTATGTCGCACAGTCGCCGGGCAGCACAGACCGACGCCAGCGGCTGCTCCGCCTCACCGCCGGCGGCGCAGCGCTGGAGCGCCGCCTGTTCGAGCGCCAGCAGGAACGCCTGCGCCCGGCCTATCGCGAGGCCGGCACCGCCGCGGTGGATGGCTTTCGCCGGGTCATGCGCGGCATCATGGACGATGCCGCGCGCGCCTATATCGACATCGGTCGCGCAAGGGGAAGCTGATGGCGGAGGATGCCCACATCCTGGTGGTGGACGATGATGCCAGACTGCGCGCGCTGCTGTCGCGTTACCTGGCCGGCGAAGGCTTCCGCGTTACCACCGCGGAGACTGCGACCGACGCGCGTGACAAGCTGCGCTTCATGCATCCGGACATGATGGTGCTCGACGTCATGATGCCTGGGGAAAGCGGCCTGACGCTGACTGAATCGCTGCGCCGTGAACAGGGCAGCGAAGTACCGGTGCTGTTGCTCACCGCCCGTGGCGCGCCGGAGGACCGCATCGCCGGGTTCGAGGCGGGCGCCGATGACTATCTCGGCAAGCCGTTTGAGCCGCGCGAACTGGTGCTGCGGATCCGCGCCCTGTTGCGCCGCGCGCCGGCACCGCTGCCGGATACGCCGCCCGGTCCGGTGCAGCTTGGCGCGCTGGTGTTCGACATCGAGCGCGGCGAACTGAGCGGGCCGGATGGGGTGGTGCGGCTGACCGGCGGCGAGGCGGCGCTGCTGGCCTCGCTGGCGCGCAAACCGAATGAGGTGCTGTCGCGCGAGGAGATCGCCGCCGAACTCGGCATGGACGAGGCCGGCGAGCGCGCGATCGACGTGCAGGTGACGCGACTGCGCCGCAAGGTCGAGGCCGATCCGCGCGAGCCGCGCTTCCTGCACACCGTGCGCGGCCGAGGCTATGTGCTGAAGCCTGGGATATAGAGTGATGCTCCGCGATGCTGCCAGCTGACATCCAGCCCACGCGGATCGTGAACCGCGGCATCAGAAGGGTGCTGCCTCGCTCGCTGCTCGGACGCAGCCTGCTGATGATCCTGCTGCCGCTGGTGCTGCTGCTGGCGGTCTCGTTGCAGATTTTTTATGGCAGCCATCTCGACATCGTCTCGCGGCGGCTGTCGGGGGCCATCGCGGGCGAGATCGCCTACACGCTGGAGATGCTGCGCCGATTTCCCGACGAAGCCGATCGGGCCTGGATCCTGGGCAAGGCAAACAGCGAGTTCGATCTGGACATGACCATCGAACCCGGCGCCGTGCTCCCGAACGCGCCGAGGGTCAACATTCTCGGCCCGATGGACGACGATCTTGCCAACTCGCTGCGCGAGCGGATCGGCATGCCATTTGTCGCCGACTGGTTGTCCGATAGCCGCTTTGTGGTGATCCGCGTGCAGCTTCCACGCGGCGTCCTGCAGGTCAACGCGCCGCGTAAGCGGCTTTACGCAGGCACGATCTACATCTTCGTGGTCTGGATCGTCGGCATGGCGGCGGTGCTGTTCGGTATCGCCGCGTTGTTCATGCGCAATCAGGTCCGCGCGATCCGCCGCCTGGCCACCGCGGCCGAGGCGTTCGGCATGGGACGCGATATCGGGCCGATCAAGCCGGAGGGCGCCACCGAGGTGCGGCAGGCCGCGACGGCTTTCAATCGCATGCAGGAGCGGGTGCGCCGCTTCCTGGTGCAACGGACCGAGATGCTGGCCGGTGTGTCGCATGATCTGCGCACGCCGCTGACCCGGCTCAGGCTGGCGTTGGCCATGATGCCGGCGCGCGAGGAGCTCCGTCAGGACGTCGCGGAAATGACCGCCGATGTGGAGGAGATGGAGCGGATGATCGGCGGCTACCTCGCGTTTGCGCGCGGCGAGGGCGCCGAGCAGGCCGAACCGGTGAACCTGTCGGCTGTACTGGAGGAGGTCGCGGCCGGCGCGCGTCGCTCCGGCGCCGAGGTGGCGGTGGATGCGCCGCCCGCGTTGACCCTGTCGCTGCGTGCCGACGCGGTGCGGCGCGCCATCACCAACCTGGTGGACAATGCACGCCGCCATGCGCACCGGGTCGCGCTGGCGGCAATGCCGCAGGGCCGCATGGTGTTCGTCACGGTGGACGACGACGGCCCCGGCATCCCGCCGGAGCGGCGCGAAAGCGTGTTCCGCCCGTTCGAAAGCGACAGCACCGGCGGCACCGGCCTCGGCCTGACGATCGCGCGCGACATCGTCCGCGCGCATGGCGGCGAAATCGTGCTGGAGGACAGCCCCCTGGGCGGGCTGCGGGCGCGGATCAGGCTGCCGGTCTAGCGGATAACCGGTAGCCGCAGCCGGCAACCAAGGTCACAGCAGCAGCCACAGGCCCAAACCCGCGATCGTCCAAAGGCAGGCGCCGACCAGCATGCCGGTCCCGATCCCGCGGGCAGCGGCCAACGAATCCTCTTCGATGCCCGTCGCGACATCGGCGAGATCCCCGATGGACTGATCAGGCAGTGTACCGGCATGGGCCCCATCGCGCAGCAGACGCACCAGGTCAGGACTCTGATAGTCGACCCGTCCCGGCCGCCGACGATCAATCAGCCTGACGATTTCGAACGGCGGCTGTTCATGTTCAATCCGGTCAACCATCGGTCATGGATCGCCCTGTGTGAAGGGACCATGACAGCAAAGGCATTAGCAAATGGTTTCAGCGGAACGCGCGATCGCATAATGCCATGGTATGTCGAAGCGGGCGGTCAGCCGCACATACGCGCAGGGCCTTCACTTCGCCTTTTCCGCCAATGCCTTTACCTCGTCCATCGCCTCCACGAAGCGTCGGTTGATCAAGGACAAGGCTTCCGCATTGGACTGCTGGATCAGGTCGCCGAGCTCCTTCATGTGCGTCACCGCGTGCTGATAGGCCTGCTTCAGCAGTTCGGCCTGCCTGGCGGCCTTCGCCTGTGGCGCGTCGGCGCCGGCGAGCGCCTGCATCGCCTCGGTCAGCTCGGCCATGCTGCTCTGCACAATCTCCATGTGGCGTCGTGCCACCGCCTGCGCGCCTTCCAGCGCGATGCGATTCGCCGCGGACAGCGTCTCCAGGTTCTTGCGGCTCGCTGCCACGAAAATCTCCATGTCCGGGAGTGCGGGGAGCTTCATGTCGGCGAAGAACTTGGTGAAGTCCGTGTTGAACTGCGGAGCGCTTGCCATGGCTACGTCCTTTCCCTGCTGGGAGGCGCAGGTTGCGCGCCGGCGGCTTCCTGCGCAATCTGCGGCGATGATCACGCCCCTCTCCGAGCATACCGGCGCCGAGGTCCGCGGCGTCGACCTGACGCAGCCGGTGGGCGCGGCGTTGCGGGAACGGCTGAACCGCGCATTCGTGGACCATTCGGTGCTGGTGTTTCGCGACCAACATCTGTCGCCGCGGCAATTGTTCGAAGCGGTCCAGTTGTTTGGCGACGTGTTTCCACAGCACAACACACGCTTCGCGCTGCCGGAGTGCCCGCAGATCCACTACATTTCGAACCAGGATTTTCATCCTGACGGCAAGCGCTACATTCCGGGCGAAGGTTATCACACGGACCATTCGAATGCTGCCGAGCCGCCGAAGGCGACGGTGCTGCACGCGGTGCAGCTGCCCGATCACGGCGGCGACACGCAGTTCGTCAACATGCAGATAGCGTATCAGGATTTGCCCGCGACGATGGGGCAACGGATCGACGGTCTGCGCGCGATGCACGTGTACCAGAGCCGTCACAGCGAGCGGAAGCTGATGGCGCTGAGCGAGACGGCGCGACAACGGGTGCCGGATGCGGTGCTGCATCCGCTGGTGCGTACCCATCCGGAGAGTGGACGCAAGTCGCTCTACCTCAATCCGATCCGCATCGAGGGTATCGTCGGGATGGCGGAGAGCGAGGCGCTGTCGTTGCTCGATGACCTGCTGGCGCACGCAACGCAGCCGCAATACGAGTACCGTCACCAGTGGCGTCAGGGCGACATGGTGATGTGGGATAACCG
>DASXNR010000061.1:0-22561 GCA_036494925.1 Acetobacteraceae bacterium | reverse complement strand
GGCGCCGAATCCGACGGCACTTCATTGATGACAATCACGAATGATGGCTTTCGGCCAAATCGCGACCGTCAAGGCCGTCAGCCTTTCTTTACCGATCCTTACCCTTCGGATGGTCTCTTGCCGGCGATCGCAACTGCGCCGCTGAGTTTGCCATGCCGTCGAGTCACCTGGAAGCTGCCGTCCACCC
The DNA here is from genome assembly GCA_036494925.1 of Acetobacteraceae bacterium. Lineage (GTDB taxonomy): Bacteria > Pseudomonadota > Alphaproteobacteria > Acetobacterales > Acetobacteraceae > JAMXLO01. The sequence continues at coordinate 22,374 of DASXNR010000061.1, read as the reverse complement.
CGATTCGGAGGGTCTGTGGTCTACATTCGCCGCAACTGTGCACGACTATGCGCTGCTGCTGCTGGACCCGGATGGGCGTGTCATGTCCTGGAACCAGGGGGCGGAGCTGATAAAGGGCTATCGGGCCGATGAAATCATCGGCCAGCATTGCTCCTGCTTCTACCCGCCGGCGGATGTTCTGGCCCGCAGACCACAGCGTGATCTCGAGATCGCCGCCGCGACCGGCCGCTTCGAGGATATCGGCGAGCGTGTGCGCAAGGACGGCTCGCGCTTCCTCGCCGACGTGGTTATTACCGCCATCCGCTCATCTGATGGCACCCTGCGTGCTTTCGGCGAGATCACCCGCGACGTCACCGCGCGCGCCGCGGCCGAAGCGGTGGTGAAGGCGAGCGAGAGCAGGCTGCGCAGCCTGATCGCCACCGTGCTGGACACCGCAGTGGACGGTCTCATCACCATCGACCGTGAAGGCATCATCCAGTCCTTCAACAAGGCCTGTGTCAGCCTGTTCGGCTATGGTCCGGAGGAGGTCATCGGGCAGAACGTGCACATTCTGATGCCGGAGCCGTATCACAGCGAGCACGACGGCTACATCTCGACCTATCTGTCCACCAACGTGCCGAAGATCATCGGCATCGGCCGCGAAGTGATGGGGCGACGCAAGGACGGCTCGACGTTTCCGATGGAGCTCGCGGTCGGCGCATCGCCGGAGGCCGGCAAGCACGCCTTCGTCGGCATCGTCCGTGACGTGACGGAACGGCGCGAAATGGAGACGCAGCGCGAGCAGTTTCGCCAGTCACAGAAGATGGAGGCGGTCGGTCAGCTCACTGGCGGGCTTGCGCACGACTTCAACAACCTGCTGGCGATCATCATCGGCAACCTCGACATGCTGCGGGAGATTCGCTCCGAGGACCGGCTTACCGACGAACTGGTGCGCGATGCGCTGGACTCGGCGCTGCGCGGCGCGGACCTGACGCGGCGGCTGCTGGCCTTCGCGCGTCGCCAGCCGCTGCAGCCCGAGCGCGTTGACATCAACGAGGTGATTGGCGCCATCGTGCGCCTGCTCGCGCGCACACTGGGCGAGAACATCACGATCGAAATGTCGCTGTCCCCCAACGTGTGGCCGGTGCAGATCGACCGGGCGCAGTTCGAGGCGGTGATCGCCAACCTTGCCACCAACGCGCGCGACGCCATGCCCCGCGGCGGCGCGCTGCTGATCGATACCCGCAACGGGCGCCTCGATGCGGCCTATGCCGCGGCGCATACCGATGTGACGCCTGGCGACTATGTGGTGGTAGAGGTCAGCGATTCCGGCACCGGCATGCCGTCGGACATACTGCTGCGGATCTTCGAGCCGTTCTTCACCACCAAGGAGCAGGGCAAGGGGACCGGGCTTGGCCTATCGATGGTATTCGGCTTCATGAAGCAGTCCGGCGGCCACATCACAGTATACAGCGAACCAGGCAAGGGCACGACGTTCCGGTTGTACCTGCCGCGTATGCAGGATACCGCCGCCGCGCAGGAGGATCGGTCGGAGGTGCCGGCGTCGCGCGGTGGCAACGAGACGATCCTGGTGGTGGAGGACAATGCCGGCCTGCGCCGCATCGTGGTGCGGCAACTGAACGAAGCGGGCTATCGCGTGCTGGAGGCGCCCGACGCCGAGGCCGCGATGACAATAATCGATTCGCCAGAACCGATTCATCTTTTGCTGACGGATGTGGTGATGCCCGGCGCGATGGACGGGCGCGATCTGGCGCGTGTCGCCACTGCGCGCCGGCCGTCGCTGCGGACCTTGCTCACCTCGGGATTCCCCGACGCAAGGTGGGGCGGGTCCGCGTCCCGTGCGGGTAATCGCCTGCTCAGCAAGCCGTACCGCAAGGAGGAGCTGCGCCGCGCGGTGCGCGAGGTACTGGACGAGCACAGATTAGGCGTTGGGCCGCCGCCGTGATAACGAGCCGTCACGGCGAGATCAGGAGGCGGTCCGATGAGCGATGGCGGCACGGTGCGGATTCTCGGGATTGCCGGCAGCCTGCGGCGCGGCTCGTTCAATGCGGCGCTGCTGCGTCTGGCGCAGGAGCTGGCACCGGCGGGAATGACGATCGAGACCTTCGATATCGCGCCGATCCCGCTGTACAACGAGGACGTGCGGCAGCAGGGTTTTCCCGCTCCGGTCGAGGCTCTGCGCGCGCGTATCAAGGCGACTGACGGGCTGTTGATCGCCACGCCCGAGTACAACTACTCGATACCGGGCGTGCTGAAGAACGCGATCGATTGGGCGTCGCGGCCACCTGAGCAGCCGTTCGACGGCAAGCCGATCGGGATCATGGGCGCGAGTGCCGGGGCGATGGGTGGCGGGCGCGGGCAATATCATCTGCGGCAATGCTTCATTTTTCTCAACGGGCTGGTGATGAACCGTCCCGAGGTCATGATCCCCGCGGCGCACATGAAGTTCGATGCCGAGGGCAAGCTGGATGACCAGAGCACGCGCGATTTCGTCGCCGCGCACCTGACCGCATTCAAGGCGTGGGTGCTGCGGTTGAAATAGCCGTCAGTCAGCGCGCCGCTGCGTGATACTCGCGGTTCGGCATCATGTCGGTGGCCGAGGCCATGCGGTTCGACAAGTTGAAGAACGCGACGGTCTCCGACAGATCGAAGATGTCCGGTTCGGTGAGCCCCGCGTCGCGCAGCGTCGTGCGGTCTGCGTCGTCGATCAGCCAGGGCGTGGTGGTGAGCTTCCAGGTGTAGTCCAGCATCGCGCGCTGTCGCGGGTCGAGTTTCGCAACCCGGTAGTTCAGCGCCATCATTTCGCCGAGTTCGCGGTCACCGGACAGCGCGCGCACCGCGGCGCCGTGTGCGACCAGGCAGTAATAGCAGCGGTTGGCCGATGACACGACGACCGCCACCATCTCGCGCTCCAGCTTCGACAGACTGGAGTCCGACAGCATTATTTCATTGTACATCGCCATGAAGTTGCGCAGGCGCTGCGGCTTCAGGCTGTAGGCGCTGAACACGTTGGGCACGAAGCCCAGCTTGTCGACGCACTTCCGCCAGATGGCCTTCAGGTCATCGTCCAGCGTGTCCGGGTCGGGCACGCCGAGTTTGGAGATGTGGTCCGGTTGCGGCATGGCGGATCGGCAGGAGCGCTCCGGGAGTTGCAGCGCCCCTACCGGAAAACCACTATTCCGCCGCCGCGCGCTGCACCGGGATGTCGGTCGAGTACCGCAGATGCACCGGCGCATTCGCCTCCCACGGATCCTTCAGGCCCAGCGTCTTGCCGTGCTCCTTCACCGCCGGCATGACCTCCTTCACCAGCAGCTCGATGCAGCGCTGGCGATCGGGGGCGGAGACCGTACCGTCGTTGCCCCACAGGCCCATGATTCCGGGGCGGGTATGCTCGATCAGGTACTTCAGCCGCTCGATCACCTGGTCGGGCGTCCCGGCGACGATCATCGTGTCGTTGACCTGCTCCTCGAACGTGGGCTGGCCGCGCGGATTCTTCGCGCGCCCCACCGCGAACTCGACGAAGCCGCGGCGGCCGGATGGCGAGAAGTAGCCCGACGGATTGGCCCACACCGGATGCGCGAGCCCGGTGAACTCGCCCTGCATCCACATGAACTGCCGTGCGTTCTGCAGCGCCTTTTCTTCGGTGTCCTGCACGTGCACGCGGATCAGGTAGCCGAAGTTCTCGGGCCCGGCTTCGTAGCCGACGTCCTTCGCGGCCTTGGAATAGGTGTCCCAGATCGTCTTGGTCGCGTCGATCGCGGTGTTCAGTGCGATGTACGGATAGCGCTGCTGCGCGGTCCAGATCACGGTTTCGCGCGACAGCACGCCGGGTATCCACACGCGTGGATACGGCTTCTGCAGCGGCACCGCCCATGGGTTCACCACGCGATGCTGGTAGTGCGTGCCCTCCCAGCGGAACGGGCCGGGCTGGGTCCAGATCTTGGTGATGAGGTCATGCGCCTCGACGAAGCGTTCCCGGTTGTAGGCGGGGTTCACCCCGTTGGCCAACTGCTCCTGTCCGCCGCCGCGCACGAAGCCCGACACCACGCGGCCTTTCGAGATCATGTCGATCATCGCGATCTCTTCGGCGAGCTGCACCGGATTATCCGACAGCGGCAGCGGGTTGCCGAGGAACACGATCTTTGCGCGCTTGGTCACCGCGGCGAGGATGGCGCCGAACATGTTGGTCCGGGCCTGCATGCAGAACGGCGCGTTGTGGTGCTCGTTCAGCATGATGCCGTCGACGCCCCATTCGTCGGCCATGATGTATTCTTCGAGGAACTCGTTGTACAGCCGGCTCCCCGCCACCGAATCATAGTGGCTGTTGGAGAAGGTCAGCGCGGTCGCGCCGTATTTCAGCCCCTCCTTCGCATCGTAGGCGGCCATCGGCTGTTCGGTGAAGTACATCAGGTGCATGGCATGCTTCCTTCAGTTCGCATTGACGAACGTCGAGACGAGCCTTGCCAGCTCGTCCGGCTTTTCCATATCGACATAGTGCCCGCAGGCGGACACGGTTTCCAGCCGGGCGCTGTGCAGCGCCTTCACGTAGGCATCGGCAGCGCTCTTCGGCACGTGCCTGTCGTCGTCGCCCCATACCACCAGTGCCGGCGTCTTCACGCCGCCCAGCAGGTGCGGCAGGGTCTGGCTGTACATGTATGGCTTCCACGCGGTACGGAACACCATCTCGCGGCAGATGTCCCACTGCTCGAGCTGGTCCGTCGATACATCGCCGTAGATGCGCGTGAAGGCCGCCTGATCGTGGAAGCCGGCCTGCGGATAATCGAGATACGACACGATCGCCTGATCGGCGATGTCGCCCTGCGGCGGCTTGATCCCCATCGCGCCGACCAGCACAAGTTTGCGATATGCGGTCGGTGACTGGCTGGCCATCTCGGCCGCGATCCAGCCGCCGAATCCCAGCCCCACCAGCGACACGTCGCTCAGCCCGAGATCGCCGAGCAGCCAACTGTGAATTGCGGCGATGTCGCGCACGCTGCGCAGCCATTGCGGCCGCTCCGACTTGCCCCAGCCGGGATGATGCGGCACCAGCACGTCGAAGTTCCGCGCCAGCATGTCGTAGAACGCAAGGCGATCGGGCGTGCCGATGTCGTGGTGCAGTACCAGCACCGGCCGACCGCTGCCGCCGCGCATCAGGTGCAGCTTGCTCCCGGCGATGGTGGGTGTGGTCTCGTTCCAGGTCACGCTGCCCGACATCCGTTCCCCCTCCGGCACTTTGCGTCCCGAGGATACTCACCGGTAGCCTCGCTTGTCCAATCGCGTGCCTGTGCGATAAAGCGACAGGCGCGAGGGGGAGACACGGCAATGCCCAGTCTGGCCGGAAAGGTTGCAATCGTAACGGGTGCCAGCCGCGGCATCGGTGCCGCCGCCGCGCTTGCACTGGGCGAGGCCGGCGCGTCTGTGGTACTGGCCGCACGCAGCGGGAAGCAGGCAGACGCGAACGCGCGGCGGATCAGTGCAGCGGGCGGCAAGGCATTCGCGGTGGAATGCGATGTTTCCGACTACGCCAGCTGCCAGCGCCTGGTGCACGAGACCGCGCGGCACTTCGGCCCGCCCGACGTGCTGGTGAACAACGCCGGCGTGATCGAGCCGATCGGCATGGTCCTCTCTGGCGAACCCGAAGCATGGGCGCGCAGCATCGAGATCAACCTGACCGGCGCCTATTACGCGATCCGTGGGGTACTGCCCGGGATGATCGAGCGCGGTCACGGTGACATCATCAATGTGTCGTCCGGCGCCGCGCTGCGCCCGCAGGAGGGCTGGAGCGCATACTGCGCCGGCAAGGCGGGGCTGGCGATGCTGACGCGGTCGATCGATCTGGAGCACCGTGCCGCCGGCATTCGCGTGTTCGGCTTCCAGCCCGGCACGACGGACACCGACATGCAGGTGACTATACGCGCCTCGGGCATCAACCCGGTCAGCAGGATTCCGCGCGAGCAACTGACGCCGGTCGTGCATCCCGCACGTGCCATCGTGTATCTGTGCACCAGTGAAGCGGATGATCTCGCCGGCAAGGAATTCAGTTTGCGCGACGAGGATTTCCGCCGCCGCATCGGTCTCGGCTGAGGCGCGACTGTTGGCTACAGTCTCGCCATCACCAGCCGGGCAAACTCCTCCGCCAACCGCCACTTGCCGGGGTTGCCGGTCGCGAAGGTGAGCTCCCGCAGACCGTCCCGTTCGAGCTCGCCGATGCGCTCGATCAGTTCGTCCGGTGTCCCCACCAGGCAGGTATCGCGGATCAATTGCGCGTCGATCAGTTCCGCTTCGCCGGGATGCAGCTTCGTGTAATGGAATTCGTGCGTGCGGAAGTGCCGGTGCTCGGGCGGCGTCTGCTCGACCAGCGCACAGTACGACCGCCAGATGCGCGACAGGAACGGCGGCGGGTCGATGCGGCCCCGCTGCACATCGTCGTAGAAGTAGCCCACGCTCGCCATCACGTTCGGACCGAGCGCCGCCTTGATGCGATCGGAGTCCGCAGCCTCGCCCGGCTGCAGCAGCGCGACCGAGGTCAGCGCCGCGGTGTGGAAATCGGCAAGGTCGCGATCGATCCGGCTGGCGCCCTGACGAGCGTGGCTCAGCGCCTCGGCCACCGGCACGCCACGTGGTGGGATCGCGAACACCAGGCCGTCGCCGTGTTCACCGGCCAGCCCCATCGCGCGCGGCCCGAACCCCGAGACGTACAGCGGGATCCGCGGCTCCAGGTTCATGTATTTGAACTCGTGCATCAGCATCGCGATCGGCCGCGTCACACCGTTGAACGTGTAGTCCACCATCTCGCCGCGCAGCAGTGCCGACAGCACCCGCAGATACTCCGCGAAGTCGGCCATCTTCATCGGCCGCTGACCCATGCTGCGCATCGCGGTATGGCCGGTGCCGATGCCGAGAAACACGCGGCCCGGCGCCAGCCGGTTCAGCGTCGCCATCGCCGCCACCTGAACCGGCGGAATGCGCGTGCCGCAGATCGCGGTGCCGGGACCGAGGCGCAGTCGCGTCGTCTGCCGCGCGGCGAGCGCCAGCACCGCGTAGCAGTCGGAGAACAGCATCTGGCTGTCGGTCACCCAGACCGAGTCGTAGCCAAGTGCCTCGGCGTGGCTGAAGAAGCCGATCTCGTCGATGTCCGCCATCACGGTGAAGCCGAATTGCACGGATGCTCTCCTTATCGCGCGGCCGAGCCGCGCGTCAGCAGCAGAAGCGGCGTCACGATGATGGCAAGGACGAGCATCAGTTTGAAGTCGTCGACGTAGGCTATGATCGCTGCCTGCCGCGTCACTTCCTGGTTGAGCATGGCCAGGCCGTGCGTCGACCCCGGGTTCCACCACCGCGCGACGGCTCCAGTCTCCAGGGCGCGATTGAACGGGTTCACATCCGCGGCGATGAGCGCGTGATTGACCTGCGTGTTGATCTGCAGCAGCGCCCCGGTGATGGAGATGCCGATGGCGCTGCCGAGATTGCGCATCAGGCTGTAGATGCTGGCGGCCTCGGTCCTGATCGCTGACGGCAGTGTAGCGAAGGCGATGATGTTGATCGGAATGGCAAGGAAGCCGATGCTGAGGCCCTGGACGAAGCCGACGGTGACCACGTTCCATTCCGAGATATCCGGGGTCCACAACGTCATCTCGTGCAGCGCATAGGCGCCGATCATGAAACCGCTGCCGACCAGCAGGCGCGCGCTGATCTTGCCGATCACCCGGCCGCAGATCAGCGCGGCGACCATCAGACCGGCACCGCGCGGCGCCAGCACCACACCGGCGGTGAACACGGGATAGTTCATCAGCGTCTGAAGGAACGGTGCCAGCAATGCCAGCGACGCATACATGATCAATCCCATGATGGCGTAGAGCAGGGCGCCGACGGTAAAGTTCCGGTCCGCGAACAGCTTCGGCGACAGGAACGGTCTTGGCGCCAGGAAGAACTGAACCAGAAAGATGTAGAAGCTGACGCCCGCGATGCAGGCCTCCAGGATGATCTCGCGCGAGCTGAACCAGTCCAGCGTTTCGCCGCGGTCCAGCATCATCTGCAAGGTGCCGATCGCCAGACTCAACGCGCCGAATCCGATCCAGTCGAATTTGACCGATCGTCCGAATGAACTTTCCTTCAGGAAGGTCAGCAGACCGATCGCGGTGAGCACGCCGAACGGTACGTTGATGTAGAACACCCACCGCCAACTGTAGTTTTCGGTGAGCCATCCGCCGAGGATGGGGCCGCAGATCGGCCCCATCATCACGCCCATGGTCCACAGACCCATGGCGCGCGCGCGCTGCTCCGGCGGATAGAGTTCGTACATCACCGACTGCGACAGCGGCACCAGCGCGGCGCCGAACACGCCTTGCAGTACCCGGAAGATCACGATCTGGCTCAACGACTGCGCGAGGCCGCACAGCGCGGAGGCGATGGTGAAGCCGACGACGGCGGTGACGAACAGGCGGGTGCGGCCGAACCGCGCCGCCAGGAAGCCGGTGGGCGCGGTCATGATCGCTGCCGCGATGATGTAGCTGGTCAGCACCCAGTTGATCTCTTCCTGACTGGCCGACATTGTGCCCTGCATATAGGGCAGCGCCACATTTGCGATGGTGCTGTCGAGCGACTGCATCAGGGTCGCCAGGATGGTGCAGATCGTCACCAGCATGCGGTTCGCCGGAGGTGCGAAGGCCGGCGGCGGCAGCGTGATCGTGCTCGCGCCGGACGCGCTCACCCGTCCTTGTCCTGCTTCGCCAAATTCAGGCAGATCGACTCCAGCACGCCGGTGGCGCTGGCGAGTTGGTCATCGGACACTCCGGCGAGGGCGGCATTGCGAACCTCGCGCGAGACCGCTTCGACCTGTTCGACGATCGACAGTCCGCGCCTGGTCGGAACGATGATCCTGGCCCTGCGGTCGCCGTCCCCTTCGCGGCGCTCGACCAGTTCGGAAGCCTCGAGCGCATCGAGCAGCCGCACGACCGAGGAGCCGTCCAGTGCCAGCGCCGCGGCGAGATCCTTCTGGCGCATCGGCACCGGTGCGCGGGCGAGATAGATCAGCGGCAGCCACGTGGCCTCGGTGAGGCCGAACGGCTGCAGGCGGCGGTCGACGGTGCGCCGCCATTGCCGGGCGGCGCGGGCCACCAGGGGCGCGAAGCCATCGCGAAACTGCTGTCGGCGCTTCTGCATGGCACCACCAGATCGATGGTGTGCCAATATATGGCATGTCATGTATCTCCGCAAGCATCCCAGGGTGCGTGGTCCTTGGCCTGCTCCGTGTTAGCATCCTGGCGGAAATGGCCGGACAGGGGATCGCCATGGCGGGCAGGCTGAAGGTCGCGGTCCAGATGGACCCGATCGAACACATCAACATCGACGCTGATTCCACGTTCGCGCTGATGCTGGAGGCACAGCGCCGCGGCCACGCGCTGTGGCACTACGAGGTCCGCCACCTGGCACTGCGCGAAGGGGTCAAGCGTCAGGGCGAACGCCGCGAGGAACGCCTGCTGGCGCGCGTCCGCCCGGTCACCGTCGAACGCAAGCGCGGGGCGCACTATGCGTTTGGGGAATCCGTGCTGCTCGATCTCGCCACGCTGGACGTGGTGCTGATGCGGCAGGACCCGCCGTTCGACATGGCCTACATCACGGCCACCCACCTGCTCGAGCACATCCATCCGAAGACGCTGGTGGTGAACGACCCAGCCGCGGTGCGCAACGCGCCGGAGAAGCTGCTGGTCACGCATTTCCCCGAACTGATGCCGCCCACCATGATCACCTGGGACCTCGAGGCGATCCGCTCGTTCCGCCAGGAGTACCAGGACATCATCGTCAAGCCGCTGTTCGGCAACGGCGGCGCCGGCGTGTTCCGCATCAAGCCGGACGATGAGAACCTGGCAGCGTTGCTGGAGATGCACTTCGCGCGCTCGCGCGAGGCGCTGATGTTCCAGCGCTACGAACCCGCGGTGCGGCAAGGCGACAAGCGCATCATCCTGGTCGATGGCGAGCCGGTCGGCGTGGTGAACCGCGTGCCGGCCGCGGGCGAGGCGCGCTCCAACATGCATGTCGGCGGCCGGCCGGAGAAGTGCTCGCTGTCGGCCCGCGATCGCGAGATCTGTGCCGCGATCGGTCCGACGCTGCGCGCGCAGGGCATGATCTTTGTCGGCATCGACGTGATCGGCGACTGGCTGACCGAGATCAACGTCACCTCGCCGACCGGCATCCAGGAGATCGACCGTTTCGACGGCATCAACATATCGGCGATGATCTGGGACCGCATCGAGGCGAGGCGCTGATCAGGGCATTTGCGGACTGACCGGGACGACCACCTGGCCCGATGGGTTTCGCTGCGCTCTACTCATCCTACCGTACCAACGGTGTCCCGGATGCGCGCCAACCCATCATCCCGTGAACCGCTCTAATCCTCGCCCGCATCCCCGGCATTCTTGCGCACGATGGCGGCGGCAATCAGCACGAAGGCCGCGACACGGAGTAGATAGAACCAGATTTGATTGGCTTCCGGTTGCTCGATCAACGAGACCAAGGCCTGGTTCAATGCCAGCAGCCAGAACGCTGCGGTGAACGCCAGGAACAGGCTGTCGCGGCTGCGCATCCAGAACCGGGCAAAGAACAGTCCGCCGGCGAGAAAGCCGGCGGTGACCATGCCGGCGAGAAACATGTTGACCGCCGGATCGTTCATCGGGATTCCCAGATGAACCCGTACAGCAGCACAGCGACCGCCGCCAGCGAGGTCGCCAGCCGCAGGACGGTCAGATCGATCGTCGGCAGCAGGAGGACGTCCGCCGCCACCACCAGGTTGTTCAACGCCAGCATTGCGAAACACAGCGCGCTCCAGATCAGCAGCTTCGTCCTGCTGCGGCGGTAGGCGCGCGCCAACAGGTAGGCGCACAGCAGACTGGTCGCCACACACAACAGGTATATGAACGCCTCAAGCTGCGACGCGCTCCACGCGATCGTCATGGGTACGCCGGGTCAGGTGCCGCGCGGGCGGTTGCTGCGCAGCCGGAATGCGTCGCCAAACACCTTTTCCACCGGCGGCCGCGCAATCGCCTCACTGTCCGCCGGCCCGGGTACGATCGCACCGGCATAGGCCCGCAGCCGCGCAACGTCGTGCAGCAGCACGCGGGAGCCATGGGTCTCCACACCATAGGCGCGCAACGCCATGAAGGCGCGTGACAGATTTTCGGCGCGGCAGCCAAGCCAGGGCGCCAGCAGCCCCTTGGTGATCGGCAGCCGGAAGTCCGCCTTGGCCGCGGCCGGCTCCTTCACCTGGCTCAGCAGGTATGTGCCGAGCCGCTGCGCCGCGACGCGGACCTTCAGGTCCACCACCTGCCGCGTCATATTGCCGAGTTCCGCCGACATCGCGCGCATCATCGCCATGGCGGCGGCCGGCTGGGTCGCCACCACCTGCCGCATCGTCTCGGCCGCGATGCGCACCAGGCGCGAGCCGGCGACCGCCTGCGCGCCCATCAGATAGGGTTCGTCGGTCAGCACGTTAGCCAGCACGAAACTGCTGGACGGCTCAAGAACGTCGATCACCGTGCTCGAGGCGTCGGCTGAGGTACCAGTCAGGCTCACGCGGCCATCGAGCAGCACATACAGCGATTCCGGCAGCGTACCCTCCCGGAACAGGACATCGCCGGCCTCGATCTCGGCCAGATCGCCTGCCGCGGCCAGGTGCTCCAGGGACTCGCCGTCCAGTTGGGCGAAGCCTGGCACCGTTCGAAGCATTGTCTCGATCGACTGCATTCCGGCCTTGCGTCACCAACGTCGGGTCTCTCGTTACATGAATGCGGCGGCCTGTGCCACCGTCAGTATTCGAACTGGTAGGTAACCCCGACGCTGGAGCCGTTCGATGAGCCGGCTGCTCCGGTGGCGGATCCGGAGCCGGAGCCAGCCGTCGCCTCCAGCTTCAGGCCCCTGGTGATATCGAACTGGACGGTCGCCTGCGTGCCGCCGGACGCATTCTGTCTCGCGCCCAGATAGACGCGTGGCGCGATATAGCGTCCGGCCTCCAGGGCGGGACTGCCGTTGGCGCCGTTGCGCACCGCCAGCCGATCCAGGCCGAGACCCTGCCGTACCTTGTCGAGCGGATCACCGATGCCGCCGGTGCCGGTCAGCGTCGCCAGGCTGGCGGCAATACTTGCCACCTCCAGCGGCCCAAGCCTGCCAACACCGCTGCCGAACAGCAGATGCGCCAGCACCTCGTCCTGCGGCAGCGGCGGCACGCTGGACAGGGTGATCTTCGGATTATGCGCCGTGCCGCCGATGGTCAGGGTCGCGATGACATTGCCGCTGGTGCTGCTGGCGACCAGGTTCAGCGCGGGATCGGTGATGCTGCCGCCGTTGAAGCTGATCCGACCCTCGGTGAAATCGAGCGACCGCCCGGCCAGACTGATCCCGCCACGACGCAGGTCGAAGCCACCCTCGGTACGCGGGGCCGTCACGGTGCCGCCGAGTTTCATCGCACCGCCGAATTCGACATCGATACCGCGGCCGCGGACATAGACCTGCTCCGGGGCTTCCAGCGCGATGTTCAGGCCGATCACCGACACGCTGGCCGGGGGAGCCGGCGGCGCGCCCGGACGGTTCACCGGCAAAACCGCGATGGTCGCGGGCATCCGTTCCGGGATCCGCACCTCGGCGCGCAGCAGATGCACAGTTCCGCCGACCAGGAGTTGCCCCAGCGCCTCACCCCGCAGCGTCAGGTCGGCATCGAGCGATGCGGTGATCAGGTCGCTGGCCAGCGGTTGCGCCTTGCGCGCGATCACGGTCAGGTCGACTGGCAACCCGGGTGCCATCACGCCGATACTGCCGCTGGCGGTGATCGTGCCCGGTCCCGCTTTGGCGCTGAGCTGCGCGACACGCAGCGTGGTGCCGTTGCCCTCCACCTGCGCGACAATATCGCTGAGATGCAGGCCGCTGGCGAAATCCTGGACCTCGCCACCGGCGAGCCGCGCGCTCCCGGCCACATTCGGAGCGGCGATGGTGCCGGCGACCGTCGCATCCAGCGTCACCTGCCCGCGCACCCGCCTGCCGCCGGCGGCGAGGATCGGGTCGAGCATGGCGAGATCGAGCGTCCCGCCGGCGCGCAGGTTGATCGCTCCCGCGGCCGCAAGCGGCGCACGGCCGGTCACGCTGATCCGCGACCCGCCCGCGATGATGCGGGCGTCGATCCGCGCGTCGGTGCCGGCCAGATCGGCGTCCGCGGTGATGGCGGCCGGCGGCATGGCCCGGCCAGGGCCGCCACGGAGCCTGAGACCGGTGGCCGCGAGGCTCACCTTGCCGGTCGGCCGCGCCGACGTCCCGGTGATCCGCGCGTCCGCCCGCACCGTGCCGTCGGCATCAACCAGGTCGGCCTGCAGGTTGCGCAGCGACGCCGTCAGATCGAGCGTCGCGCCGGCCCGCCCGGATACTTCCAGCACCGCCTGGCGCAGCCCGAGACGCAAACGATCGATCGCCACCCCATCGGAGAATCCGATGCGCGCAGGTGCCAACAGCCGCACCGTCTGCTGCCGCCAGTCGGCGTCGAGCGACGTCAGGCTCATTGTCCGTGCAGCGGCGTCGATGCTGGCGACGGCAGTGAGCCGCGCCGGTGCGCCATCGAGGTCGGGCAGCGCCGCCGCGAGCTTCACCTCGAGCGCGTTGACGGAGCCGCTGGCGCTAGCATGCAGCGTTCCGCCCAACCGGCCAATCCGGACTCCGTCGGCGTCGAGCCTGAGCTCCAGCGCCGGCTGGGTCACTCCCGGTGTGGCTGTGAGGGTTGCCCGAACGCTGCCGCCAATCGGCTGGCCAACCAGCGGCGCCAGGTCGGCGAGCCGCGTCATCGCCACCTGCAGGTTGCCGGTGGGAAGCATGGTCGCCGTCGGAACCTGCAGCGCTCCGCCAGCGTCCAGGCTTTTCCACGCCGCGCGCTCGATGTCGATCGCCAGCCCGTCACCCGCCTGCCGGAGCGCCACGGCGAGATCGACCGGAGCGCCAAGCAGGTCGCCGCGCGCCGTGATCCGACCGCTGGCATGCGTCGGGAGCCCATTCGCATCGATGCGCACCGTGAGCGCACCGGACGACATGCCGCGCGCCGCCACGCTGCCGCCGATGTCCGCCGTCATGGTGAGATCGTCGGTCGGACCGACGATGGTTCCGGTGGCCCGTAGCTCGCCGCCCAGCTGCGGTTCGGCGGCAGCGAGATCGCGGACCGACAGCGACCACGCCAGATCAGCGCGATTCGGCCCGACCTGCCCGCTGGCCTCCAGGGTAGCGGCATGGCCCGAGAACTCCAGCCGCGACAGGTGCAGATCACTGCCGTGCAGCTCCGCGGCGACAGCAATCCGGCCATCATCGCCGACCAGCGCGGTGGCCTGAGGTTGGCCACCGGTCACCGCCATCTTGCCGTCGGCGGCCAGCGTCGTGGTGTCGCCCTCGATCGCGGCATGCAGGGTCAGGGCGAGCTTGCCCTGCAGCGGAACCTGGCCCATGGCCGCGAACGGCGCGAGGTCGCCAAGCTGCAGCGAGGCGTCCAGGCTTTTCCGCTCGCCGGTCTGTGCGTCCGCATCGGCGGTGAACAGCGGGTGGCGCAGCGCGACATGCACCGGTCGGTCAGGCGGATCCAGCCTGGCGTCCGCCGTGATCGTCAGCGGATCGCCGGCGAGCAGTTCGGCGTTGGGTCCCGGCAGGTGCAGCCCGGTCACTTCGCCGTTCAGCCGGAGCTGCCCGGCGTTGCCGACTATGTCGGCGGTGACCTGGTCGAGGCGGGCACCGGCCGTGGCCAGAGCGTCGATACGCAGGCGACCCGTGGCATCCGGGGCGGTCCAGGGGCCGTGCACATGCGCGTCGATCGTCACCGCCTGCCAGCCGATGTCCGCTCGCGGCTGCATGGCGGGCGCCCCGGCGGACACAGTCAGGTCCGCGCCCTCGTGCTCCAGATCGAGGGTGCCGCCAACCGTGGCGTGCAGCGGTCCAGCCGTCAGCGTCGCGCGGGTGACGACGGCGTCACGCGGTCCGTCGAGATCAGCCTCCAGCGCCATTGCCCCGAGGTCGGGCAGCCCGGCCAGACCGGCGACCAGACCATGGGCGGGCTCGCTGGCGTGCAGCGCGGCTTGCAGGCGTGTGGCCCCGGCCGTGCCGCTGATCGCGTAGCTGCCGCCGCCGTCGAGCTGGCGGACGTTGACACTGCCGCTGAAATCCATTGGCGAGGCGAACTCGCCGGACCCATCCAGCGCGACGGCAATCATGGTGCCCGCCAGTGCAGGGGCGACGTCCAGCCGCGCGACGCGCAACTGGTGCAGGATGACCGGCACGGGCAGGCCTGAACCGCCGGAGGACGATCCGGTCGGAAGCCGCAAGGCGTCGATGTGACCAACCTCGAGCCGGTTGATCACGAGCCGCCGGTGCAGCAGTTGCAGGGGCGACCAGTCGAGAGCGATATCTTCGATCGTGGCGTAGGCGCCCTGCGTGTCGCGCAGTTCGAGCCGGGCGAGGCGCAGCGCATCGGGAAACCGACCCGTGATCCCGCCCAGGCGGACGGTGTCTCCGGTCAGCCGTGGGGTCAGCCACACGATTCCGCGTTGTCCCGGCGGAGTGTTGGCGACCACCAGCAACAGCACGGGCAGCACAGCCACTGCCGCCAGCACCCAGCCGATCCACTTCGCCGCGCGACGCATCAGAAGGCCTGCCCGATCCCGATGTACAGTTCGAAAGCGTCGCCGTGGGCCTCGCGGTTCAATGGAATTGCGACGTCAAGACGAATTGGCCCGATCGAGGTGTAATACCGTGCCCCGATGCCCGCTCCTACCCGCCAATTGCTGGTGAACGGCGAGCCCTCGGCGGTCACCTGGCCGGCATCGACGAATGCCACCACGCCGTAGTGCTCCAGGATGCGCTGGCGCAACTCGACCGAGGCCGCGCTGACCGCGGTGCCGCCGGTCGGCTTGCCGTCCGGGAATTGCGGGCCGATCGACTGATACCGGAAGCCGCGCACGGTGCCCGAGCCGCCGGCATAGAAGCGCTGGTCAGGCGGCAGGCTGAACACGTCGGCGCCGAACGCCTTGCCCACCAGGCCGCGCACCGCCACCACGCTGCGTCCGCCGTCGCTGAGATCGAAATAGGCGGAGCCGGAAAGCTGCGCGATGGTGAAGGTGGCGCTGGTGCCGCCAAGCGACTGAGTGGGCGTCAGCAGCAGTGTGGCGCGGACGCCGTCGGTCGGATCCAGCAGGTTGTTGGTGTTGTCGAACCGCACCGACAGCGGCAGTCCGATCAGGTCGTAGCGGCGCGTCACGAATTCCTGGGTGATGTCCTCCTGCTCACCGCTGACGCCGATGCCCACTGTCCAATGGGGCGACAGCTTCCGGCTGAGCTCGATCTTCTGCGTCAGTGCCCGCTGGTCGTACGCATCCAAACTCTGATCGACGGCGCCGAGACTGACCGTCAGCGCCTGATCGCGCGCCAGGAAGTCCGGTTTGATGAACTGGATGTTGAGATTGTAGCCGGGCTTCTGCACCGCGTTGCCGCCAAGCTGGACGCCGCCGGTGATGTTGAGCTGCTCGGCGTTGCCGAGCAGGTTGCGGTGATGCCAGCCGGCGGTGAGGTTGGCGCCGAGATCGGTCGAGTACGCCGCACCGACATCGACCGAGTGCAGCTGCCGCTCGGTGACGTCGATCAGGATCGGGATCGTCCCGTCGGGATCGACCTGCTCTCCAGGCTGGACGCGTACCACCGAGAAGACGCCGATGCCTGCGAGGTCCTCGCGCGCCGCCTGCAGCTGCGTCGGGCTGAAACGCTCGCCGGAATGCAGCAGCAGCCGGCGGCGGACATAGTCCTCGTTCACCGTCTTCAGGCCGGTGATGCGGATCGCGCCGATGGTGGCGTACGGCCCCTCGGTCGCGCGAAAGTCGACGTCCAGAAGGTGCTCGGCCGGCCGAAGATTGACCGGCGGCAGCTCGACGCGTGCCAGCGGGTGGCCGGCCTCGCGAATCGCCGACAGCAGCCGCTGCTGGGCTGCCAGCACATCCGCCGCGACCGCCGGCGCGCCCGGCGTCAGGCCAAGCTGATCGCGCGCCGACGGCGGCACGTCGCCCTCGATCGAGACCCGGCCGAGGTGAAACAACGGCCCCGGCTCGAAGCTGGCCACCACCGGGACCGGTGGGTCGGCGGATGCGCGTTGCAGCAGATCCGGCAGGTCGGCTTCGTCGAGCTGCCTGCCGTCCACTGTCAGCACCACCTTGCCCGCATAGTAGCCGAAGCTGTTCAGCGCGGTCTCGAAGCGGCCGGCGTCGTCGCGCGCCCGGGTCACCAACGCGAACGGACCGACCGGCGCCTTCTCGCGCAGTGACACCAGTTGCGAGGAGTCGTGCAGCGCCTGGTCCAATGCGGCATTGCCGCTCGGCGTGAGTGTCACCGTATAGGGTTGCGGATCGGCGCCAAGCGCGGCCCCGCGGACCAGCAGGAGCATGGTAATGAGCGGAACGAGAAGCAGTCGGCGCATGGCCCGCAGCGTAGCCGGTGCAAGTTCCGCCAAGTGTCACGGTTGCGCCATTGTTAGGAATCGGTGCGCAAGCTATCCCGACCTCCCATGAGGGGAACCTCCCGTCGTCCGCGTCGTCTGACCGCCCGCCGTCCCGTGCTGGCGCGCGACGATATATCCGGCGATGCCGCGCTCCCGCCGATCGCCGGCGGCGCGCTGGGCATACTGCGCCCGATCCGGGTCGCTCGACGCGGCGGGGGCGTGTTGCTGTGGACGCTGTCGTGCATGCCGATCCAGGCGGTGTGCCTGGCGCTGCCCGGGCGCCCGAAGGTGGTGTTCGCCCGCCTCTACTGGTCAGTTGTGTGCCGCCTGCTCGGACTTCGGGTGCGGATGATCGGCGCTGCCGCGGAATCAGCCGGCGGCCGGTCCGTGGTGTTCGTCTCCAACCATTCGTCGTGGCTCGATGTACCGGTGCTCGGGGGGCGGCTCGACGCCTGCTTCGTATCCAAGGACGAGGTGGGGCACTGGCCGTTCGTGGGAACCATCGCGCGGCTCGGCCGCACCGTGTTCATCTCGCGCCAGCGTCACGCCACCGCTCGCGAGCGCGATGTGCTGCGCGAACGGCTTGATGTCGGCGACAATCTGCTGCTGTTCCCGGAAGGCACCACGTCCGACGGATCGCGCGTGCTGCCGTTCCGCAGTTCATTCTTCGCGATCGCTGAGGGTGCCGATCCGCCCCTGATCCAGCCGGTCTCGGTGGTATACGACCGACTGGGCGGATTGCCGACCGGACGGGCAAGCCGGCCAGTGTTCGCCTGGTATGGCGACATGGACCTGGCATCGCATTTCTGGCGCTTCGCCCAGCGTCGTGGACTGCGCGTCAGCATCCTGTTGCTGCCGCCGCTCGATCCCGCGCGCTTCGCCAGCCGCAAGGCGCTGTCGCAGGCGGTGTGGCAGGCGGTCGCGGATGGTGCGTCGACGCTGCGGCAGAACCGGCCGGTGCCGGCGTCCACGATTACGCCCGGGACGATGCCGGAGCCGGCCTATGCCTGATCGGTTACGATGGCGGTTGACAGGATGACGGGGTTTCCTGCCAGATTGTGGTCTGACCCAGGAGGCAAACCGGACCTGCCGCGCTTGAGCCGACCCGGCCTGATGATCATTCGGTATCGATGAGCAGGATCGAGGCTGCGTCGAGGCGGCTGCACGTCATCACCTGGGGCTGCCAGATGAACGCGTATGACAGCGCGCGCATGGCGGATGTGCTGGCACCGCTCGGCTACGCGCCGGCGCCGACGCCCGATGGCGCCGACATGGTGATCCTCAACACCTGCCACATCCGCGACAAGGCGGCCGAGAAGGTGTTTTCCGAACTTGGCCGGCTGCGCCGGCTGCAGGAGCGGCGTGCCGCGGACGGCGGGCGGATGATCCTGGCAGTCGCCGGCTGCGTGGCACAGGCCGAAGGCGAGGCCATCCTGGCGCGCGCGCCTTACGTCGATATCGTGCTGGGACCGCAGACGTATCACCGGCTGCCGGAAATGGTGGCACGCGCGGCACGCGCCGGCGGTGCGGTGATCGAGACCGATTTCCCCGCCGAGGACAAGTTCGACTTTCTCCCCGACGCGGCGGCGCCACAGGGGATCACCGCGTTCCTCACCATCCAGGAGGGCTGCGACCGGTTCTGCAGCTTTTGCGTGGTGCCATACACGCGCGGCGCCGAGACCAGTCGGTCAGCGGCGGCGGTGATCGCCGAGGCGCGCCGCCTGGTCGCACAGGGCGCGCGCGAGATCACGCTGCTCGGCCAGAACGTCAATGCATGGCATGGCGCGGCGCCGGATGGCGGGACCTGGGGCCTTGGCCGGCTGCTGCGCGAGCTGGCGGAACTGCCCGGCCTGCTGCGGCTGCGCTACACCACGTCGCATCCGCGCGACATGGATGATGCGCTGATCATGGCGCATCGCAATGTGCCGACACTGATGCCGTTCCTGCACCTGCCGGTGCAATCGGGATCGGATCGGTTGCTGGCGGCGATGAACCGCCGGCACACCGTCGATGAGTATCTGCGCCTGGTGGGGCGGCTGCGGGCGGCACGGCCGGACCTCGCGCTGTCGTCCGACTTCATCGTCGGCCATCCGGGCGAGACCGATGCCGACTTTCAGGCCACTCTGGCGCTGGTCCGCGATGTCCGGTTCGCCCAGGCGTTCAGCTTCAAGTACTCGCCGCGTCCCGGCACACCGGCCGCCGGTGCGCCATCACAGGTGCCGGAAGGGAAAAAGGAAGAACGGCTGGCTGAACTGCAGGCGCTGCTGCGGGCGCAGCACGCCCGGTTCAATGCCGGCTGTGTCGGACTGACGCTGCCGGTGCTGTTCACCGGCCCCGGCCGCCATCCCGGCCAGGTCGCCGGTCGGACGCCGTTTCTTCAGCCTGTGCACGTAACCGGTCCTGACAATCTGATCGGCCGCGAGATTCCGGTGGAGATTGCCGTCGCGCTCCCCAATTCATTGTCTGGAACCCTCACCGAGGAGAGAGCCTGCGCTTGAGCCAAGCCACTGCCATTCCAGCCATTTCCACCGCCGCCCCGCAAGGCAAGGCGGTCACCCTCCAATTCAGTGACAATACGCTGCTGCCGTTGCTGCTAGGCGACCATGACCGCCACATGGTGCGCATCGAGCAGGCACTCGGCGTGCGCCTGTCGTGTCGCGGCAACCGGGTGGCGATCACCGGCGAAGCGTCGCGCGTCGATGCCGTCCAGGCGATGCTGGAAGGGCTGTGGCGGCGGCTGGAACGCGGCGAGAGCGTCGGCCGGCCGGAGGTCGAAGCGGCGATCCGGCTGTCTGATGCCGAGACCGATCCGCGCCTGCCGCTGTCGGACGTGCCGGCGATCCGCACCCGGCGCGGTGCGGTGGGCCCGCGCAGCCCGGGCCAGGCGGCGTATATCGAGGCGCTGGCGACCCACGAGATGGTATTCGGCGTCGGTCCCGCGGGCACCGGCAAGACCTATCTCGCGGTGGCCCAGGCGGTGGCGATGCTGCAGGCCGGCAAGGTGGATCGCATCGTGCTGTCGCGTCCCGCCGTCGAGGCGGGCGAGCGGCTGGGCTTCCTGCCGGGGGACATGAAGGAGAAGGTCGATCCGTATCTGCGCCCGCTGTACGACGCGCTGCATGACATGATGCCCGCCGAGCAGGTGGTGCGGCGGCTGGCGAACGGCGAGATCGAGGTGGCGCCGCTGGCCTTCATGCGTGGCCGCACGCTGGCGCACGCCTATGCAATCCTCGATGAGGCGCAAAATACCACATCGGTGCAGATGAAGATGTGGCTGACGCGGATGGGGGAAGGCACGCGAATGGTGGTGACCGGCGATCTGACCCAGGTCGATCTGCCCACCGGCATGCGATCCGGTCTGCGCGACGCGCTCGACACGCTGGAGGGTGTCCAGGGCATCGGCGTGGTTCGCCTGGGCACTCGCGACGTGGTGCGCCATCCGCTGGTCGCGCGGATCGTGGACGCGTATGATCAGCGCGCCGCGGCCGAGGGCGACAAGCGACGCGAAGCCCGGCGGCGGGGTGAGAACGAAGGGGACCGGCAAATAGGCGATGGACCCCGAGGCAAGTAGCGGCCCCGCGCAGGCGGGGCTCCGGGACGAGATCAACGTCATCGTGGCGGAACCGGCCTGGCGCCGGCTGGTGAGTCGCGCCGAGACCGTGGCCGCGCGTGCCGCCCGGGCAGCGGGCGCGCGCGGGACCTTGGTATTGGCGGCCGACCGCACGGTGCGTGAGCTGAACCTGCGCCACCGTGGCCGCAACCGGCCCACCAACGTGTTGACCTACGCATCACCGGCGCCGGAAATGTTGCTGGCGCTCGGCGTGATCCGCCGCGAGGCCGCCGCCGCCGGACGTCGCCCGGCGCATCATCTGGCGCATCTGGTGGTGCACGGCGCACTGCATCTGGCCGGCCACGACCACCACCATCCTGGCGATGCGCGCCGCATGGAACTGGCCGAGGCGCGAATCCTGCATCGCCTCGGCGTGCCCAACCCCTGGAAGCGGGCATGAGCCACAGCAACGGCGCGCGCGCCTCGCTGCTTGACCGGCTGCGGCAGATGCTGGGCCGCCAGCCGGAGCACTCGCTGCGCGACTCGATCGCCGAGTTGGTGCAGGAGGCCGCGGAGGAGCAGGTGGTCGCCGGCGAGCAGCCGGAGCTCGACCGGCAGGAACGCGCGCTGATCGCCAACGTGCTGCACCTGCGCGAGACCACCGCCGATGACGTGATGGTGCCGCGCGCCGACATCGTGGCGATGCGGGCGGACGTGACGCTGGAGCAGGCGCTGGAGCAGATCCGTGCCGAGGGCCATTCCCGGCTGCCGGTGTACCGCGAGCAGCTCGACGACATCATCGGCATGGTCCACATCAAGGACGTGTTCGCCTATATCGGGCGGCCGGAGGCTTTTTCCCTCGAGGCGATCCTGCGCCGCCCGCTGATGGTGGCGCCGCAGCTTCCGGTGCTGGACCTGCTGCTGCAGATGCGCCAGCAGCGCATGCATCTGGCGTTGGTGATCGACGAGTACGGTGGCGTCGATGGCCTGGTGACGATCGAGGATCTGGTGGAGACGATCGTCGGCGACATCTCCGACGAACACGACGAGGTGCAGGCGGCGATGGTGGTGGAGCGCAGCGACGGGGCGCTCGACGTGAATGCGCGTCTGCCGATCGAGGAGTTCGAAAGCCGCATGGGGCCGGTGTTGTCGGAGGACGAACGCGATTCCGATATCAACACGATCGGCGGTCTGGTGTTCACGCTGGCCGGGCGCGTGCCGGCGAAGGGCGAGGTGATCAGCCATCCGTCGGGGATCGAGTTCCGTGTGCTGGATGCCGATCCGCGAAGGATCAGGCGGCTGCGAGTGCGGCGGTTGACGGAGCCGACGGCAG
>DASXNR010000060.1:0-8644 GCA_036494925.1 Acetobacteraceae bacterium | reverse complement strand
GTTCCTGGGCCGAAGGCGGCGATGCGGCGATGCTCGCCTATCACGACAGCGAGTGGGGCGTGCCGCATCGCGACGACCGCGCGCTGTTCGAGCTGCTGACGCTCGAGGGTGCGCAGGCAGGATTGTCGTGGCGCACCATTCTGGCACGACGCGACGAATACCGGCGTGCCTACCACGGCTTCGACATCAAGCGTGTCGCCGGCATGCGCGATGCGGCGCTGGAAAAGCTGCTGACGTCGTCTGGCATTATTCGCAACCGGTTGAAGGTGTTCTCGGTGTGCGACAATGCACGCGTCGCACTGGACGTGATTGCCGAGCACGGCAGCCTGGATGCCTATCTGTGGTCGTTCGTCGGTGGCACACCGCTGGTCAATCGCTGGACCGACAGCAAACAGGTGCCGGCGAAGACCGAGCTGTCCGACCGAATGAGCAAGGCGTTGGCGAAGCGGGGCTTTCGCTTCGTCGGTTCCACCATATGCTATGCGTTCATGCAGGCGACCGGGATGGTGAACGACCACCTGGTGTCATGCTTCAGATACAAGGAGTCCGGTCATGCAGAACACTGACGAGATCTGGCGTCTGGTCGATGCCAGGAAGGAAGACTTCGAGGCCCTGAGCGACCGCGTCTGGGGCATGCCTGAGCTCTGCTACGGCGAATTCCGCTCCTGCGCCGAACATACCGCGATGCTGGAGCAGCACGGCTTCCGCGTCACGCAGAGCGTCGCCGGCATCCCGACCGCGGTGATGGGCGAGGCTGGAGACGGCGGTCCGGTGATCGCCATCCTGGGCGAATTCGACGCGCTGCCGGGGCTGAGCCAGGAAGCGGGCGTGGCGGAACCCAGGCCGCTGCCGGGCGACGGTTATGGCCACGGCTGCGGCCACAACCTGCTGGGATCGGCATCGATGCTGGCCGCGACCGCGGTGAAGGACTACCTGGCCGCGCACGGCATCAAGGGTCGCGTGCGCTACTACGGTTGCCCGGCGGAAGAAGGCGGCGCGGCAAAGGGCTTCATGGCGCGCGCCGGAGCGTTCAGCGACGTGGACGTCGCGATCTCCTGGCACCCGGCAGCCTTCGCCGGCGTGACCGAGGCAGTGTCGCTCGCCAACACGCGGATCGACTTCACCTTCCATGGCCGCGCATCGCATGCCGCCGCGGCACCGCATCTCGGGCGCAGCGCGCTCGATGCGGTCGAACTGATGAATGTCGGCGTGAACTATATGCGCGAGCACATGCCGTCGGATGCGCGCGTGCACTATGCGCTGCTGGATGCCGGCGGGATCGCACCCAACGTGGTGCAGGCGCGCGCCAAGGTGCGCTACCTGATCCGCGCCCGTGAACTGCCGGAGCTGACGCGGCTGATCGAGCGCGTGCGCAAGGTCGCCGAGGGCGCGGCGCTGATGACCGAGACCCGGGTGGAAACGCAGGTGGTCAGCGCGGTGTCGAACCTGCTGGCGAACACGCCGCTGGAGCGCGCGATGCACGACAACCTGCAACGCCTCGGCCCGCCGCCGTTCGATGATGCCGACCGTGCGGCCGCCGCGAAGTTCCAGGCGACGCTGACCGACGAGGACATCGAGGCGGCGTATCGCCGCGTCGGCCTGCCGGTGCAGCCTGGCGTGTCGCTGTGCGACCAGATCGTGCCGCCGGATGCGAAGAGCGCGCCGATGATGGGGTCCACGGATGTCGGCGATGTGAGCTGGGTGGTGCCGACGGTGCAGGCACGTGGTGCAACCTATGCGATCGGCACGCCGGGCCATTCCTGGCAGCTCACCGCACAGGGCAAGCTGCCGGCGGCGCACAAAGGCCTGGCGCACGTGGCGAAGGTGATGGCCGGCACCGCGGTCGATGTAATGGAGGATGAGTTGCTACTGGCGCGTGCAAAAGCGGATCACCAGGCACGAGTGGCGCGTACGCCATACGTGTGTCCGCTACCGGACGATCTGGAGCCGCCGATTCAGATGTCGGCGTAACTTCGTTCCGCTACCGGAAATCTCCGCAAAGTGAGTTGCGGAAGCTCAGCGATTCCGGCTGTCTTTGAAATTAATAAACAGCAATAAATCAGGGGCGAGCCGGAACCTAGACCTTACTGTCATGATAGCGAGCTGCCGCGGCAGGTGCACTGCCGCGGTTGAGGGAGACTGTACCTAACGATCGGGTGATCCTGCCATTGCCCGTACGCGCAAACCGTCAATAGCAAACTCAGCGGAGGAAAAAACAGATGCGGCATCTTTATTCGGTTGGACTGGCAGGGGTGGTCGCCCTGGCGGCGACGACCGGTCCGGTCCTGGCGGTTCCAACGCTGTCACTCCTAACGTATATCCCGGTCCCGGCGGACACCGCGAATATGCAGCCGGGCGGTGCATTTTCTGCATTCGACATCAGCTTCGCCGACTCGACGACCGGGGACGTCTATATTGCTGACCGGTCCAACGCCGCTGTCGACATCTTCTCGGGAACCAGCCTGTCGTTGATCGGCCGGGCGACCGGGTTTACCGGGCAGCAGGCAACGACATCGGTTTCCGGCCCGGATGGCGTTTTGACGGTCACTTCGGGAGGGGTCACGACACTTTACGCCGGTGATGGGAACAGCACGCTGAGGGTCTACAACACGACCAATCCGGCTTCGCCGGCCTTCGTGACTGCGATATCCACCAACCCCACCAACACCCCTCCTGTGACCCGGGTTGATGAAATGGCTTATTCACCCGCGACGGGCCAAGTCCTCGCGGCCAACAACGCCGCGACCCCGGCGTTCGGAAATCTCTTCTCAACGACGGGCGGCCACCCGCCGGTCGCCCTCACCATTACCCCGATCACCGTCCCCGCCGTCCAGGGAGGGATCGACGCCGGCGGCCTGGAGCAATCGGTCTGGGTGCCCGACGCCAGCAAACCGGGCGGCGGTTCCTTCTACATTTCCGTCCCGGCGCTCGCCGGGACGAATAATCCCGGCGGTGTCTCCGAGATCAGCACCACCGGAACCGTGCTGCGCACGATCGATTTCGGAACCATGAACATCACTTCGTGTTCGCCAACCGGCCTCGCGCTCGGCGGGAGCGGCAACCTGCTGGTTGGCTGCGGCAACGTGGGGGCGGCTGCGATCCTGCTCAATCCTGCGGGCGCCGGCTCGATCGTCAAGACGTTCGCCGGGCTCGGTGGCACGGATGAGTTGTGGTACGATCCGACGACAAAGAAGTTCTACGTCACCGGCAACAATGGCACTAACACCACTCGGTTCTTCGACGTCGTCACCGACGACCCGCTGGGCGGCGACATCATTCAGACCGTCGACCTGCCGACCACCACGAGCGCGCATTCGATCACGGTGGATCCGTTCAACGGCGACGTTTTCGTGGCGCTGGCCGGCACCTCCGCGGTGGATCCCTGCCCGGCGAGTTTCGCGAATCCGGGCTGCATCGCGGTCTTCTCCACGCCGGAGCCGGGGGGCCTGTCGCTGCTGGTGGTCGGGCTGGCGGGGCTGATAGGCGTCGCGGCGGTGCGTCGCCGGGCTCAGTAGCTCTGTCGCTCGGTCTGTCGGAGCCGGCTTCTCGGCCGGCTCCGATTACGCGTCCGGCCGCTCGTGGGCGCGCTTTGCCGCCCAGACGAAGTCGTCCATCGGCATCGGCCTATCGTGCTTGGCGACCTCTTCCGCAATGCGGCAGAGGTGGGTCATCCCGATGCAGCTATTTTCAGTGACGCAGTTCCGACGCCATCTGCTCCAACGCGGCACCGTTGCGGACGGTGATCCTGCCGCGCTCGATCGCCAGCGTGCCGTCGCGGCGCAGAAGTCCCAATACCCGGCACACCGTTTCGATGGTCAGGCCGAGATGATCCGCGATGTCGCTCCGCCCCATCGGGAGATTCAGCACGTTGGGACGCCCATCCGGCAGCCGCTCCGCCATCTCCAGCAGGAAACTGGCGATCCGTTCCGACGCGGTCTTGCGGCCCAGCAGCACCACCCGCGCATGGGCCATGCGCAGGCTGATCGAGGTCATGTCGCGCAGCCGCCGCGTCAGTGCGACGTTGCTCTCGGCCAGCGCGTCCACCATCCGCCGCGGATAGCGCCGCAGCACCACATCGGATACCGCCTCGGCCGCGAAGTCGTAGATGCCCAGCGCATCGAAGTCGAGCAGGTCGCCTGCCATCAGGAACTCGCCGATCTGGCGGCGGCCATCCTCCATCAGCTTCACCGTGCGCACGCAGCCGCTCAGGATCCGATAGCAGCAATCCGCCTTGTCGCCCTGGCCATGGATCTGCCGGTCGCTATGAACCGCCACGGTGGTGCCGAACTGCTCCAGCAGGGCGAGTGCATCGTGCGGCGCAGGCTGCAGCATGGGAGGGATGGTGCGCCGAACAGCGGTGTCGCCAGATCGCTGTTCCGTCCGCTGCATTGTCGCCTGCATCCGACCCTCCGTGAACGATCGTGTGTTTCGTTGGTATCGGGTGTATCGACCGCGGCCACAGGGCGAAATTCGGAATGGGACGTACGGGATGCTACGTATGGTTCCCGCAACTCAGTGGCTGGGAGAGTCCGGATGGCTGAGGCACCGCTGGTCCACGTGGTCGATGACGATGCGTCGGTGCGCGAGTCGCTGGCGATGCTATTGGAATCAGCCGGTTTCGAGGTGCGCACGTACGATTCGGCACCGGCGTTTCTGGCGACGGCGTCGGATCGGGCGGCCGGCTGCGTGCTGACCGATGTGCAGATGCCCGAACTCAACGGGCTCGAATTGCAGCGGCGCATGGGCGAACTCGGCATCCGCCTCCCGGTGATCGTGATGACCGGGCATGGCGACGTGCCGATCGCGGTGGAGGCGTTGAAGGCCGGCGCCACCGATTTCCTGGAAAAGCCGTTCGAAGAAGCGCATTTGCTGGCGGCGGTCACCGGTGCCATCGCCGTCAGTCAGCAGCAGCATGACAAGGCGGCCGCGGTGGCCGATATCGTCGAGCGTATCGCCACGCTGACGCCGCGCGAGCGCGAGGTGCTGGATCGGCTGGTGACCGGCCAGCCGAACAAGACGATTGCCTACGACCTGGGTTCCAGTCCGCGCACCGTCGAGGTGCACCGGGCCCGGGTCATGGAGAAGATGGGCGCGCGCAGCCTGCCGGAACTGGTCCGCATGACGATCGCGGCGGAAAGGACGGCATCGTCAGGTAAAGCGTTGGATCGTTGACCTAGGTCAAGGCGTGCCATCCTGGTTTCGGCGAGATTGACGCCATGCTGACGCACGATGTCTGCCTCGGATTCGCTGGAGCATACGCGATGCATAACGGGTCCAACCGTCTGGTCGCGGTGGTCGACGATGACGACGCAGTGCGTGATTCGCTCCGGTTCCTGCTCGAGATCGCCGGCCATTCCGTCGCCACCTATGCATCCGCCGCGCAATTCCTGCTCGAGGCGCCGATCGCCCAGCTCACCTGCCTGGTGGTGGACCAGCACATGCCCGACCAAACGGGGCTGCAACTGGTATCCCGCCTGCGCGCCCAGGGCGTGAGCTTGCCGGTCGCGCTGATCACCGGCTCGCCATCCGCGGATCTGATTCGGCTGGCGCGTGATCTCGACGTGGCCAGGGTAATGGAGAAGCCGCTGGACGACGACCTGCTGCTGGAATTCATCGATCATGCGCTCGACTGATCGTGGTGGAAGCCGCAACGAAACTACTTGCTCAAAACCTCGGTATGGATAGAGTGCGCTGCTGCCATGCAGCAGCCCGACGCCACGTCCCGATCCGCACTGGCCCCCAGCGAGTCGGCGCTGCTGCGCTCTATCCTCGAAACCGTGCCCGACGCGATGATCGTGATCGACGAACACGGCACCGTGCAGTTCTTCAGTTCGGCCGCGGAACGCCTGTTCGGCTACGCGGCGGACGAAGTCCGTGGCCAGAACGTCAAGATGCTGATGCCGCCGCCATACCGGGAACAGCATGACGGGTATCTCGCCCGCTATCGCTCCACCGGCGAGCGGCGCATCATCGGCATCGGCCGCATCGTCGTGGGACAGCGCAAGGACGGCAGCACATTCCCGATGGAGTTGTCGGTGGGCGAGGCGCATCAGACCGCCCGACCCCTGTTCACCGGTTTCGTTCGCGACCTCACCGAGCGGCAGCAGACCGAGCGGCGGCTGCACGAGCTGCAGGACGGTCTGCTGCACGTTTCCCGGGTGCGCTCGATGGGGCAGATGGCGGCGGCGCTGGCCCATGAGCTGAACCAGCCGCTGACCGCCACCGCCAACTATGCGCGCGCCGCGCTGCGGCTGTTGGGGGCGCCCCAGCCCGATCTCGCGCGGGTCCGGCAGGCGATGGACCACGCGGTAGAGCAGACACTGCGCAGCGGCGAGATCATCCGCCGGCTGCGCGGCTTTGTCGCCCGCGGCGCGGTGTCGCGCCAGCCGGTCAGCGTCGCGAAGCTGATCGAGGAGGCGAGTGCGCTGGCGCTGGTCGGCGCCAAGGAAAGTGGCGTCAAGGTGCTGATCGACATGGATTCCGGCCTGCCGGAGGTGTCGGTGGATCGGGTACAGATGCAGCAGGTCCTGCTGAACCTGATCCGCAACGCCATGGAGGCGATGGAGGGCTGCGCGACCCGCGAGCTGACGGTTGCCGCGTCGGCGCGCGCCGATCACGTGCTGGTCAGCGTATCGGATACCGGCCGCGGCGTGCCTCCCGAAATCGTCGCCAGGCTGTTCCAGCCGTTCGTCACGACCAAGCCCGAAGGTATGGGAATCGGCCTGTCGGTCTGTCGCACCATCGTCGAGGCACATGGCGGGCGTTTGTGGCTGGAGTTTGCCGACGGATTGATCCAGATCAAGGCAAGTGACTGAATTATTTGGTAAACATTGGCTGATGACGGAGAATGACCGTGCAGCCAAATCAAGACGATGATGACCTTGAACTGTTGGCATTGGCCGACGCGACCGATCGGGTCGCCGAGGCAGTGAATGATGCCGTTATCAGAGCGCGCCTGCGCGCCATCGCCGACGAGATTCGGGCAATGGCCCGTCACGGAGGGTGTTCATTCGACGATCTGCAGATGTTGGAGGCGTAGCTCCTGCCGGCGTGAACGCCTGCCGCACCGCGGGCCCGGTTCGCGCTGCCGGACCCGGCGCCCGCCGCGTTTTGACGCCCGTGGATCAGACACGAGGGCATAAGCCGCTCCAAAAGGGCTTCGCGGGGCCTCAGGCAGCATGCGCCGCATCAGACCTTGGCTCGCGACCAATTCAATACTTTCAACGGAATACCGGAGGGTCGACCCTGGACGCAAATCGTGGCCAGCGGCGAGCTGGCAACAATGTCGGATCTCTGACATTCCTTTCATTTGCACACCGAAGCATCCGGTGTCAGAATCGCCCTAATGGACTCCGTCTATGTTCCCCTGTCGCAGCGTACCGCCGACCAGTTGCAGGCCAAGGCCGACGAGCTCCGCCGGATGGCAGCAACCGCCAGTACCACCGATGTTGCGAAAGCGTTGTTGACGCTGGCCGATCGCTTTGCGGTGCTGGCTGAAAGGCGGCGGACAGAGTCGACCGCATAGGCCGACTTCTATTCGCCGCGCCCGCATAACGTCCGGTAGCGTGCTTCCACATCGGCCCGACGCAGTCTTGCTGTACCGGCGCGGGCGATAGCTGCGGCACCGGCCGCGGTACCCCAGACCAGCGCGTCTGCCGGTGTGCCGCCGCTTGCCAGGGCGAGGGTCGCAGCGGCGAGGAATGCATCGCCCGCGCCGACCGAACTGTGCATCGGCTCATCCATGGCCGGCACGCGGAGCACACCGTCGCCCGTGGCAAGCAGAGCACCCTCGGCCCCGAGCGACACCGCTACCATTCGGGCGGCGCCCCGCCGCACCAGCGCCATCGCATGGCGGTCCTGCTGCGCCGGATCCGCCAGTTCGTGGCCCACCAGATATTCCAGCTCGCCGAGGCTTGGCTTGACCAGCTCGCACCCGCCCTGCTCCAACGCTGCGGCCAACGCGGGCCCCGAAGTGTCCACGACGAAGTGCTGCCCCTTGCCCTCCGCGATTCGTGCGATCTGCGCGTAGGCGTCGTCCGGGACGCCATGCGGCAGGCTGCCGCTGGCGACCAGCCACTCGCCGGGCTCCTGCTCGATCGCTGCCAGGCAGGCCTGGAACTCGGCCGCGCTGAACGTCGGGCCTTGCGGAACGAAACGATATTCCAGCCCACGCTTGAGATCCTGGACGTTGAGGCTGACGCGGGTCTGCCCGCTGACCAGCACACTCCGCCGCCGCACCCGCGCCTCGTCCAGCATCTCCTCGAACACGCGGCCGGTGGCGCCGCCGGCAGCCACGATCGCGAGCACGTCGCCGCCTAGCTCTTGCAGCACGCGGGCCACGTTCACGCCCCCGCCGCCGGGATCGGCGTGCTCGTGATGCATGCGGATCTTGTGCGTCGGCACAACCTCGTCGGCATCGGCGGCGAGATCGAGCGCGGGGTTCAGCGTCACTGTGACGATACGTGGCGACATGGGCCCGAGACTACCGGTTTGACGGCAAGCTTGGGTTGATCCACGTCAATGATTTGCTAACGCGCGAGTGGCAAGTGTCCGCCATGGACGAAACCCCGCGAACCACAGCGCATCCGGCCCACGACCTCACTCCGGTGGTCGATCTGACGCTGCATCACGGCGCGGGGCCGTT
>DASXNR010000059.1:0-3583 GCA_036494925.1 Acetobacteraceae bacterium | reverse complement strand
CCAGACACCGACCTTGCGGTTGTCGTCGGGGTGGACCTTTCGGAGGCGATGGCGGGCGCACAGGCCAGGGCCACCGCCGCCTATGTGTTCGCTGGTGTCATCACCCTGGCGCTGCTGGCCCTGGCGGCCATCTTGGCGTTCGCACTGCGGTCCACGCAGCGGCGGGAGGCGGTGCTCGGACGCGACCGCGCCGTGCTGGCCGCCACCAACAGCGAACTGGAACTGGCCAAGGCGGTGGCGGACAACAAGACCGCCCAATTGGAGGCGACGCTTGCCGGCATGACCGACGGCGTGGCCATGGTCGATGGTGCCTTCCGGCTGGTCGAGTGGAACCCGCGTTTCCCCGATAGTGCCGGCGTGCCCGCCAGCATGCTGCGCGTTGGCCTGCCGATGGAGGAGATCGTCCGGGCGCAGGCCGCGGCGGGCCAGTTCGGGCCGGTCGATGACATCGAGGCGGAGGCGGCCCGGCGCATGGCCCTGCTCCGCGCCGGCAGGATAGCCGGCACCACGGAGCGTACGCGGCCGGACGGCAGCGTGATCGAGCTGCGCCGCAACCGCATGCCGGACGGCGGTTTCGTGACGCTGTACACCGACATCACCGCGCGCAAGCAGACCGAGGACTCGTTGCGCCACGCCAGCCAGGTGGCAGCCGCGGCCAGCAAGGCGACGTCGCGCTTTGTCGCCGTTGTCTCGCACGAGATACGCGCACCGCTCAACGCGCTGCTGAACAGCCTCACGTTGTTGGCCGATAGCGGGATGGCCGCGACCCAGCAGGTGCTGCTGGACACCGCTCGGCAGTCCGGCGGCGCATTGTCATCGTTGATCAATGATGTGCTGGAGATGTCGCGCATGGACGCGGGCCAGTTGGCGCTGCGTCCCAGCCGCTTCCACCTGCGCTCGCTGATCGAGAGCGCTGTCGAGATGTTCAGCGCGCAGGCGGCCGAGCGGCGCATCGCGCTGCGGATCGCGATCGGCGGCGGTGTTCCCGACGAGCTTTATGAGGATCCTGGACGGCTCCGGCAGGTGTTGATCAACCTGCTGTCGAACGCGGTGAAGTTCGCGGCCCCGGGCGAAGTGCGGATCACGGTGGAGTCGCAACGGACGCAGGGCGAACCGTGGCTTCGCTTTGCGGTGCGGGACCGCGGCCCGGTCATCCCGCCCGATGGCCGCGCGCGGCTGTTCGAGCCCTTCTCGCGATTGGTGGAGGCGACCGAGGGGGCGCCTGTCGGTACCGGTCTCGGGCTGACGATATGTCAGCACCTGGTCAGCCTGATGGGCGGGGATATCGGCTGTGCCGTGTGGAGCATGGGCGACCGCGAAGCGGGCAACGAGTTCTGGCTGAGCCTGCCGGTGAAGCCGTTGCCCGATGGTCCCAGGAGCGGGGTATCACAAACCGAGCCGCCACCCAGGCGCGCCTTGCCGCGGACGCGGATCCTGTTGGTCGAGGACATACTGGCGAACCAGCTCGTCACTGCCACACAGCTTCGCCGCGAAGGCCATCTGGTGGATATCGCGAGCAGCGGACCGGAGGCGATCAGCGCGGCGTCGAGCCGACCCTATGACCTGATCCTGATGGATATCTTCATGCCCGGCATGGACGGCCTGGAGACCACGCAACGTATCCGGGGACTCGGCGGACCGGCCGCCCACGTACCGATCCTCGCGCTGACCGCGAGTGTCGATGCGGAGAGCGAAGCCCAGTGCTTCGGTGCCGGGATGAGCGGCATGCTCGGCAAGCCGGTGGCCTTACCCGACCTGCTGGATGCGATCGCACGCTACGTCTGGCCATACCGGTCCGATCCACAATCGGCGGAAACCGCCACCGGCGCGGAGTTCAGCGGTAAGGCGCCGGACATTCTGTCGGCCAACCGGCTGGATGAGCTGCGGGCGACCCTGCCGGCGGACACGCTGGCCGGCCTGGTCGAAGAGTGCCTGGTTGAGCTGAGCGAGCGCGTCGGGCTGCTGCAGGACGCCCTCCGACAGGGCGCCGCCGAGGCGATCTTCGCCCAGGCTCACGCCATGGCCGGCATGTCGGCCGAATATGGCATGGCGGCGCTCGAGCTTCGGCTGCGCACGTTGATGCGTGCGTTGCGGGGCCAGCCGGACGCGGCTGCCGCCATCGGCGAGGAACTGGAGGTCGACGTCGCGCGAGCCGCGGAGGCGCTGCGTGAGGCCCTGCGGATTGAGATGGTGTAGGGCGTTCAGTCGTTCTTAACGCGCCGGGTGCATCATTCGCGCATGTTGTCGCTCAGCTCACTTTCGGCCTTTTCCTCGAGTGTGGCGCCAGCGGCGCTTGGCGGGGCCAATCCGGTGCAGCGGGTGCGATCCACGGAAGTCGCGACGACGCAGCCGGCTGTCGCGGCTCGGTCTGCGACGACGGCACCAGCCGGTGGCGAAGGGGCGGGCACACCGAACCGGGTGCTGCCGCGCGGCTCCC
The DNA here is from genome assembly GCA_036494925.1 of Acetobacteraceae bacterium. Lineage (GTDB taxonomy): Bacteria > Pseudomonadota > Alphaproteobacteria > Acetobacterales > Acetobacteraceae > JAMXLO01. The sequence goes on along the minus strand of DASXNR010000059.1, from coordinate 1,146 downwards.
TGCTTGACCTTTCGGTTTAATCGCGGCGGCGATCCTGCTGCGGAACCTTAACTTAGGGTATTGAACCGCAGGCGCGAACGCGCGACCCTATCGCCATGCCGGAGTTCGTCCGCCGGGTTCCCGAAGGCGACAATCGCGAGCGCATGATCTGCGCCGATTGCGGACACGTTGCCTACGACAACCCGAAAGTCGTCGTCGGTTCGGTGGTCGTTGCGGACGATGCCGTCCTTATGTGCCGCCGTGCGATCGAACCACGCCGGGGCTTCTGGACGCTGCCTGCCGGCTACCTGGAACACGGCGAGACACTGGAGGAAGGCGCGGCGCGCGAAGCGTGGGAGGAAGCTCAGGCAGAGATCGTGCTGGACGGCATCCTCGGTGTGTTCAGCATCAGCCGCATCGGGCAGGTGCAGGTGATTTTTCGGGGCCGCTTCGCCTCGCCGGCGACACCTCGCTTCGCGGCCGGACCGGAAAGCCTGGAGGTGGCACTGTTTCCGTGGGCAGGCATCCCGCGTGAGGACATCGCGTTTCCCTCGGTGATATGGGCGTTGGAGGCATGGCGGCGTCTGGGCGCGCGACCGTTGGGAATGCCGGCGGGCAATCCGGCAAATGATCCGCGCGGCGCGATCCGCGGGTTGCCGCCAATGTCAGGGGAGCCACTATGAGCCGGTTGGGTTGGCTGCTGGTCGCATTCATCGCCACCGCCGCCGCGGGGCAGAAGCAATCGTTGCCGCTGCCGTTGCCGCCGGTACCGCCGGCCCATCCGCCGGTTGACCGGGGAGCGCCGGTGCCTGACCTGTACATCAGTGCTCCGCGAGAGGGGCCGCAGCCCCTGTCGAACATCACGGTGCGGGATTTCCGTGTGGACGAGTACAATCACAGCCTCGGCTACACGCCCGGCTCGCAATTCCAGACCAGCGAGGACAAGCGGTCGATCCAGACGCCGGGCCTTAGTCTGCGGGTGCCGTTGCAATAGTTCCGGGGGACTCCGGCGCGCGATGCCGGTTTGATCCAAATCAAGGCACCGGTTGGCATGACAGACTATAGGTCGTAACGACGCGCTGGTGAGAAGGGGAACGGCCGATGGCACTGAAGGACATTCTGGTGCATCTCGACGGCACGCCGCGCAGCGCCGTGCGGCTGGCAGTC
>DASXNR010000058.1:0-1924 GCA_036494925.1 Acetobacteraceae bacterium | reverse complement strand
GTGGCCGGCAGCAACGGCACGCGGCGGAGCGATGACCCGGCGCTGGAGCGCCTGGTGCAGCGGATCCAGGGGCTGCGGGCCAAGACGGTCGCGCAGGGCTGCACCGAAGAGGAGGCGCTCGCAGCCGCCGAGAAGGCGGCTGAACTGCTGGATCGCTATGGCCTGTCGCTCGGTGAACTGGATTTTCGGGCACAGCCCTGCGACGGCATCGGGATCCAGACCAACCGCCGCCGTTTCGGGCCGATCGACATTTGCATTCCCGGGATCGCCGCGTTCTTCGACTGTCGTGTCTGGGTCGAGCGAGCGCCGGGCAGCGCCCTGCGCTACGTATTCTTTGGCCTGCGCGGCGACGTGGCGGCGGCGCAGTATCTCTATGACATGGTCGAGCGGGCGTTCCAGACCGAGACGGACGCGTTCCAGGCCAGCGAGCTCTATGCCCGGATGGCAGGCGCGCGGCGCAGTGCGACCAATTCGTTCCAGATCGGTCTCGGCCGCGGCATCTGCCACAAGCTGGCGACGATGCAGGCAGCACGCGCCGCCAGCCAGCACAGCGCCTCGGGCCGCGACCTGGTGCCGGTGAAGGCGGCAATGGTTGACGACGAGTTGGCGAAACTCGGCCTCGACCTGCACAGGCGTGAGGTCGGGCGCGGCAGGCGCGTTCTGGCCGACGCCTTTTCGGCGGGGGAGACGGCGGGTCAGCGGTTCGAATTCCGGCCGGCCATCACCCAGGCGGCGTGACCGGGGGTCCGGCAACAGGGAGCAACACGCGGGCATGAAACGCACCGACCTGCTTCGCCGCATCCTGGCGGACTGCTACTGTCAGTTGCGGCCCTCAAGAATTCACGGGATCGGCGTCTTTGCCATCCGCGGCATCCCGAAGGGAAAGAATCCGTTCAAGACCCTGCCGAAATACGCGACGACCGGTGTTGTCCGTGCCACCGAGGCAGAACTTGATGCCCTGCCGCCAACGCTTGCTGCTTTGATCCGCGCACTCTTCGTCCCAACCGCTGGGAAACTGTTCGTCCCAACCTGCGGGCTGAACATCATCTACCTCGGCAGCTATCTCAATCACTCGCCGCACCCGAACCTGCACACCAAGGATGGTGCCCGGTTTCTGACCAGCAGACGGATCCACGAGGGCGAGGAGCTGACCGTGGATTATCGGACCTACGGAGCCCGGGTATATGGGCGGGCCAATCACGAGGACGATTTCTGTCTTGCGCCTGCTCCGTCAACGCCGCACCGCGGCGGGAACATCCTGGCGCATTCGGGATCGACAGCTAGAAAACTTCGTAGTCCATCATAGCCGCGGGGCCGTGCCGCTGAGCTGGTGTTCTTCGATCCCGTCCAAGTATCGGTCGACGTCGGCGCTTGATGCAGCAATGCTCCTGTTCAAGTCCCTGTAAGGGTAACGGCTGCTCCTCCAGCGTGGCCTGACGCATGCCTTCGGCATATTATCGAATTGCCGACCCGTGATCTGAAGACTCGTGGACCTTCGCTGCATGAACGAGGAAATTGACCGGATCCAAAGTCGCCTGACGGTGCTGCGCGAGGAGAGAACAGCACTCGAGGTACGGCTTGCATTGCTCCGACACAATGACGCATCGCGCCGCCAAGCGTCACATACGGCCACAGCCGCCGCGCACGTGACGGCTTCATACGCAGGGTCCGAGAAGATCGCACTGTTCAGGCGATTGTTTGCTGGCCGCCTGGATGTCGTGCCGGTTCGCTGGGAGAACGCAAAAACCGGACGCACCGGTTATGCGCCGGCCTGTGCCAATGAGTGGGTCACGGGGATTTGCGGCAAACCACAGGTGAAATGCGGCGAGTGCCCTAACCAGGCCTTTTTGCTGGCCTCGGACGCGATGATCGTTCGCCATCTTGGCGGCAATGGATCGCGTCCAGTGCACAGCGGCAGCGGCTT
>DASXNR010000057.1:0-13150 GCA_036494925.1 Acetobacteraceae bacterium | reverse complement strand
CGGTGCCGGCGTGCGCGAGGACGTCACCGACATCGTGCTCAACATCAAGCAGCTTGCCCTGCGCATGCACGGCGAGGGGCCCAAGCGGATGACGCTGACCGCCACCGGCCCGGGCGAGGTGCGCGCCGGCCAGATCCAGGCCGGCCACGACATCGACATCATGAACCCCGAGCTGGTGATCTGCACGCTGGACGACGGCGTGAAGCTCGGCATGGAGTTCACGGTGAACCTCGGCAAGGGCTACCAGCCCTCGTCGGTGAACCGGCCGGAAGATGCGCCGATCGGGCTGATCCCGGTGGACTCGATCTATTCGCCGGTGCGACGCGTGTCGTATCGCGTTGAGCCGACACGCGTCGGCCAGGTGACCGACTTCGACAAGCTGCTGCTGACTGTCGAGACCAACGGCGCGGTGACGCCGGAGGATTCGGTGGCGCTGGCATCGCGCATCCTGCAGGACCAGTTGCAGCTGTTCATCAATTTCGAGGAGCCGCAGCAGATCCGCGCCGAGGAGCCGGAAGACAACCTGCCGTTCAACCGCAACCTGCTGCGCAAGGTGGACGAACTGGAGCTGTCGGTGCGCTCGGCGAACTGCCTGAAGAACGACAACATCGTCTACATCGGCGACCTGGTGCAGAAGTCCGAGCAGGAGATGCTGCGCACGCCGAACTTCGGGCGGAAATCGCTGAACGAGATCAAGGAGGTGCTTGGCTCGATGGGGCTGTCGCTTGGCATGAGCGTGTCGGGCTGGCCGCCGGAGAACATCGAGGACCTGGCCAAGCGGATGGAAGAGCCGTTCTGAAGGGGTAGCGGACTATGCGTCACGGGGTAGCCGGCCGGAAGCTCGGCGTTACGTCCAGCCATCGCCAGGCCATGTTCCGCAACATGGCCGCGGCGCTGATCAAGCACGAGCAGATCACCACCACGCTGCCGAAGGCGAAGGAGTTGCGCCCGGTCGCGGAGAAGCTGATCACGCTGGGCAAGAAGGGCGGGCTGGCCAACCAGCGGCTCGCCCACGCGCAATTGCGCGACGATGCGATGGTGGCGAAGCTGTTCGGGCCGCTGGCGCAGCGGTATCGCGCGCGCGCCGGCGGGTATTGCCGGGTGCTGAAGGCGGGCACGCGGTATGGCGATGCCGCCGACATGGCGGTGATCGAGCTGGTGGACCGTGACGTTGCGGCGAAGGGCCAGGACAGCGGGCCGAAGCAGGTGCAGGAAGAGGAAGCGAACGCCGAGTAGCCGTCGGCCGCCCGCGTTCCAAGCATTCCCACCGACGCTGCCGCTATCTGGACCGGCTCGCTCTGACGGATCGCCCGTTATGCATCAGCAACATGCACCCGTTCATCCGCGTGCCACGTGATGGCCCGGTCGAACAATCGTGGGCCGGAAAATCGGATCTCGGAAATCCCTGGTTTCCTCGCGCAGATCTCGCCCGATCGCGTGACGGCTATGCGGAATGGCGTGATCGCCCCCTACCGGCAGTGCTTCGACGATCAGGAGCCGATTGCGGGCACTCAGCGGTTCGCGCATGCCGATCGCCGCCGATGGTTGCCGCCACCGGCCAGGTGACGACGGGCGCTCTCCCGGTGCTGCCGCTCTTGCTGTTCGTCGATCAGCCGTGGCTGCACAGCCGATGCCCGGCGTGGCGGCTTGGACCACTGTTGTAGCGGCGGCGCTGTTCTGCACGTCACTGGGCTATGCCCTCTACTTCCGCATTCTGGCCACGGCGGGCGCGACCAATCTGTTGTTGGTGACACTGCTCATGCCGGTTGGGGCGATGATGCTCGGCATGGCGATTCTCGGCGAGCAGATCGACGCGCAGAGGTCGCCGGAATGGTGCTGATCGGGCTTGGGCTGGTGGCGATCGATGGCCGGTTGCTCGCGCTGTTCAGGCCGCGTCTGTTGCCCGCGGTTGCGGACAAGTAGGCTGCGGTGCGGTTCCGACAGAGGAGGGCTGCATGCAGGTTCGTCTAGCGGAGGCAGGAGAGCGCTCAGTTGCTGTCGAACTGCTCGTCAGACAGTGGGGCGATCCTATCGTCGTGCGCTCGCAAGTCTATCTCATCGGTGCGTGCGATCTCTTCATCGCTGGTGATTTCGCGGGACTTGCGGCTGTGTCCGGCCGGGACAGGCCAATTGCCGAGTTGGTGGCGATCACTGCCTTCACTCGCCTCCAGGGAATTGGCACCGCAATGCTGCGATCGATTGTTGATAAGCTCGAAAGGTTTGAGCTGCTCCGGCTGGCCACCACGAACGATAACCTGGATGCGCTGCGATTCTACCAACGGCGTGGCTTCCGACTGCAGGCGCTGCGGCCGGGAGCCGTTGATGCGGCAAGAGCACAGAAACCCACGATCTCCGCCGTGGGCGAGCACGGCATTCCGATCCGGGACGAATTGGACTTGACGCTTGACCTCCGAACCTTCGCCGGACCGCTCAGGTGATGCGCGGCTCGGCTCCCGCCGGCCGGCATCTTCGCTGCGTTTGCGGCAAGACGGCAGTCGATCGCAACGTCATGCCCGCGCAATGGAACTTGCCAACAACAGCGGCCTCGTATCAATGAGCGACCGTCACAGGGGGGCCGCCGTGCGAGGAACATCCGTCGCCGTCAGCGCGATCGTTTTGGCCATGGCTGGTTGGGCCGGGGTACCGAGTTCAGCACAGACAGCGTCGCAAGCTGCTGGCGCACAGCAGTATCCCCACAGACTAACCAGCGCCGAGATCCGCAACCGTCAGTCCGATGCAACTTTCTATACGATTGGGCAGTATGGACCGAAGACATTCACCGGCTACTTCTCGCCCGGCGGACAAATAAAGTGGCGCGGTCCTGGCGCTGTGGATGTCGGCACCTGGCGAGTAACCGACGATGACCTGTTGTGCACCAAGTACACCAGGCTGCGGGATGGGCAGGAGACCTGCCAGGCAATCTGGCAGACCGGGCCGGATTCGTTTGAAGCTCGCTTGCCGAATGGCCAGATATTCAGATCGTCGGGGCGTGTATCAGGAAACCCCGAAGGACTGTAGCTGCAAGGCAGTGCAGGTCCCAACGCCCCTTCATGCGCCGGGATCGGGAACCCTCCCTCGGAGCAGACGATTATAGCACTGTAGAAATGCCGCATTATGGTGCCCGGCCAAGATCGGTCCCATTGACTACGAACTCAGCTCCGGCGCTGGGCGCGGCTACCACAGCCGCTGACGGATCGGTGGCACTTCTGCCGGCGCGTGCGCGCCGCGGCGGGAACCGGACAATGCAGTTGCCCTACTCCACCACAATCCGCGGCCCGCTGCTCCGCACCACCCCCGCGCCCGACACCTTCTCCCACACCCGCGCCGCCACCGCGGCAAACGCCTTGCCCGCCTCACTCTCCGGCGCCGCCGCGGCGATCGGCGTCCCGGCATCCGACGCCGTGCGGATATCCAGCAGCAGCGGTACCTCGCCCAGGAACTCGGTGCCTAGCCGCTGCGCCTCCAGCCGTGCGCCGCCGTGGCCGAAGATCTCGGCGCGGTGCCCGCACGCCGGGCAACAGAAGAAACTCATGTTCTCCACCAGCCCCAGTACCGGCACGCGCGTCCGCTCGAACATCCGTACGCCGCGCCGGGCGTCGATCAGCGCGATGTCCTGCGGCGTGGAAACGATCACCGCCCCGGTCAGCGCCACCCGCTGCGCCATGGTCAACTGCGCGTCTCCGGTGCCGGGTGGCATATCCACCACCAGGATGTCGAGCGGTCCCCACTCCACCTGGCCCATCATCTGTTCCAATGCACCCATCACCATCGGGCCCCGCCAGATCATCGGCGTTTCCTCCTCGACCAGGAAGCCGATCGACATGCAAGACAGCCCCCAGGCCTGCAGCGGGATCATCTTCTCGCGCCGCACCTCGGGTTTGCGCGACAACCCCAGCATGCGCGGCAGGCTCGGCCCGTAGATATCGGCGTCCAGCAATCCGGTCCGGTGCCCTGCGCGCGCCAGCGACACCGCGATGTTAACCGCCACGGTCGACTTGCCGACGCCGCCCTTGCCGGACGCCACCGCCACGATCGACTTCACGTCGGGCAGCAGCAATGGCGGCTTCTGACCATGACCATGGCCATGCCCGGCCGCCGGAGCAGGCTGGGCGGGAGCCTTGTGCGCGGTCAGCACCGCGGTCGCGTTGGTTACACCGGGCTGGCGGGACAGCAACGCCTCCACCGCGCGGCGCACCGGCTCCATCGTCTCCGCGTGCGCCCGGTCGGTGAGCAGCGCGACCTGTACCAGGCTGCCGCGCAGTTCGATCCCCTCGATCAGCCCCGCGGCGACGATGTCCTTGCCGGAAGCGGGATCAGTGATCGAGCGCAGCGCGTCGCGCAGGCCGTCAGCCGTGGGTGCCGTCGTCATCTGCTTGCAAACCTCCTGCTGCCGGCCGATAAGCAGGCTGCCGAGCGCTGCCCGTGCGGGATATGGCGCGTGGCGCTCGATCCGCCAACGCCCGTTGCGGCCGAGATCACACAGGAACGTCCGCATGTCCTCGAACAATGGTGGCCCGAGCCCGTGGGGATCGTCGGGTGGCAACTCCGGCGGTGGCGGCGGCCAGCGGCCACCGGGCGGCGGCGGACCGTGGGGACAGGGCGGCGGTCCCGGCGGGCCATTCGGCGGACGCCCGGGCGGACCGGGCCCGCTGCCCGACCTCGACGCGCTGATCGCCAGGCTGCAGGCCTTTATCCGCTCCTTCCTCGGTGGCGGGCGCGGTTCGCGAAGCCGCTTCACCGGCGGGCGAGGCCTCGCGCTGATCGCGCTCGCCGTGGTGGCGCTGTGGCTTGCCAGCGGAATCTATCGCGTGGAACCGGACGAGCAGGGCGTGGTGCTGCGTTTCGGCGCCTTCGACCGCACCACGCTGCCTGGGCTGAACTACCACATTCCCTGGCCGGTCGAGCGGGTGCTGACGCCGGCCGTCACCCGGATCAACCGCATCGAGATCGGCTTTCGCAGCGCCGGCGGCGCACAGATCGACACCGGCAACCAGGGCAGCCGCAACGTCCTGGAAGAAAGCCTGATGCTCACCGGCGACGAGAACATCATCGACATCAACTTCGCCGTGTTCTGGAAGATCAACAACGCGTTCGCGTACCTGTTCAACACCCGCACCCCGCCGCTGATCGTCAAGGCGGTGGCGGAAAGCTCGATGCGCGAGGTGATCGGGCGTACCCCGATCCAGCCAGCCCTGACCGAATTGCGTGCGCAGATCGAGAACGACGTGCTGCACCAGACGCAACAGATCCTCGACAACTACAAATCGGGCGTCGAGATCACGCAGGTGCAGTTGCAGCGGGTCGACCCGCCCGCCGAGGTGGTGGAAAGCTTCGTCGACGTGCAGCGCGCCAACACTGACGCCGAGCGGCTGCGCAACGAAGCCCAGGCCTACGCCAACGACATCGTGCCGCGCGCGCGCGGCGATGCGGCGCGCATTGTCGCTGAAGGGCAGGGCGCGCGGCAGGCCTCTATCGCGCAGGCCACCGGGCAGACACAGCGCTTCCTCTCGGTGCTGGCGGCGTATCAGACCGCGAAGGACGTGACGCTGCGCCGGATGTATCTCGAGACGATGCAGGACATCATGACCCACTCGTCGGCGCTCGTGGTGGACGACCGGCTGAAGGGTCTGGTGCCGTTCCTGCCGCTCAATCTGCCGGCGCCGGCTGCGCCACGACCGGCGGCGCCTGGCAGCGCCCCATCGACTGCAGCCGCTCCCGGGCCCTCCCAGGCGACACCGCGATGAGCCGCGTCCTGATCGCCGGCATCGCCTTCCTGGTGGTGCTGTTCGTGCTGGTGGATTCGTCGCTGTTCACGGTCGATCAGACCGAGCAGGTGCTTCTCACCCAGTTCGGCCAACCCGTTCGGGTGATTGCGCAGCCAGGCCTGCACACCAAGACCCCATTCATTCAGACGGTGATCACCTTCGACAAGCGGCTGCTCAACCTGGAACTGCCGGGAGAGCAGGTGATCCTGGGCGACCAGCGGCGGCTGGTTGTGGACAGCTTCACCTTGTTCCGCATCACCGATCCGCTGCTGTATTATCAGTCAGTCGGTCCGGCCGAGGACGGCATCCGCGGCCGGCTCAACTCCATTGTCTCGGCATCCTTGCGCCGCGTGCTGGCCAACAACAAGCTGCTCGATGTGCTGTCGGCCCGGCGCGATCAGATCATGGCGACGATCCGTGATCAGGTGAATGTCGAGATGCGGGGTTTCGGCGTCTCGATCGAGGACGTGCGGATCCGCCGCGCGGACCTGCCGGACGAAAACACCAAGGCAGTACTCTCGCGCATGCAGTCGGAACGCCAGCGCGTGGCGGCGCAGGCGCGCGCCGAGGGAGCGGAGGCCGCGGCCAAGATCCGCGCCGATGCCGAACGTGACCGGACCGTGCTGCTGGCCGATGCGCGCGCCACCTCGGACCGCCTTCGCGGCGAAGGCGAAGCCGAGGCGACCCGCATTTCTGCCAAGGCCTATCAGCAGGACGCCGATTTTTTCTCGGTTTGGCGCACGCTGCAGGCTTACCGTGAGGCCTTCGATACCGGCAATTCCCGCCTGGTTCTTACCCCCGACAACGAATTCCTGCGCTATCTTCAGTCGCTGCCGGTGCCGGGGGGGCAATAGTCCAGTTGCCAGCCGCCGTGCGCCGGACCATATCCGGTCCGTCCTCCAGAGAAAGTCCGACCATGCGCCTGATAAGCTGCCCGTCCGCCCGCGCCGCCACGCTGGCACTCGCTGTGGCGTTCGCCGTGCCGCTCGCCATCGGCACGCCGGCTGTGCCGGCCGTCGCCAGGGCGGCGCCTGACAGCTTCGCGGACCTGGCCGCCAAGCTGCTGCCGGCGGTGGTCAATATTTCCTCCACCCAGGCGGTGCAGGCGCGTGCCGGCGGGCCCGGCGCCGGCCCGGAGATTCCGCTGTTCCCGCCAGGCTCGCCGTTCGAGCAGTTTTTCAAGGACTTCCTCAACCGCAACAAGCCCGGCGGCCAGGGCGGGCACGGTGACAACCAGCCGGCGCCCGACCGGCGCATGCAGAGCCTGGGGTCGGGCTTCATCATCGATCCCTCCGGCCTGGTGGTGACCAACAACCACGTGATCGACGGTGCGGACGAGATCACCGTGACGCTGCAGGACAACACCTCGCTCAAGGCCAAGGTGCTTGGCCGCGACGAGACCGGCGACATCGCGCTGTTGCAGGTGAAGCCGGATAAGCCGCTGCCGGCGGTGCAGTTCGGCGATTCCGACGCCGAACGCGTGGGCGACTGGGTGCTCGCGATCGGTAACCCGTTCGGCCTCGGCGGCACCGTGACCGCCGGCATCGTCTCAGCGCGTGGCCGCGACATCCGCCAGGGTCCGTACGACGACTTCATCCAGACCGACGCGGCGATCAACCGCGGCAATTCCGGCGGTCCGCTGTTCAACATGGACGGCCAGGTGATCGGCATGAACACCGCGATCTACTCGCCCTCCGGTGGGTCGATCGGGATCGGCTTCTCGATCCCGGCGAACATGGTGAAGGGGGTCGTGGCGCAGTTGAAGGACTTCGGCCACCCGCGCCGCGGCTGGCTCGGGGTGCGCATTCAGCAGGTCACGCCCGACATCGCCGAAAGCCTCGGCCTGAAGGACTCGACTGGCGCCATGGTGGCCGGCGTCAACGACGGCGGCCCAGCCGACAAGGCGAAGATCCGCAATGGCGACATCATCCTGAAGTTCAACAACCAGGACGTGAAGGAGATGCGCACGCTGCCTCGCATCGTGGCCGACTCCGAGGTCGGCCAGTCGGTGCCCGTCTTGCTATGGCGTGACGGCAAGGAAGTGACGGTGCAGGCCACGCTGGCCGAGAAGCCGGACGACGTGCAGGTTGCCGCCACCACACCGGCCGACAAGGCTGAGAAGCCGACCGAGATTTCAGGGCTCGGCATCAAACTCGCGCCGATCAGCCAGGACACCAAGGACAAGTTCTCCCTCGGCGCCGACCAGAAAGGTGTGGTCATCACCGACGTGGCGCCCAACAGTTCGGCTGCCGAACGCGGCCTGAAGGCGGGCGACGTCATCGTCGAGGTGCAGCAGGGTGAGGTGTCCTCGCCGGCCGAGGTTCAGCAGAAGGTGGACACCGTGAAGAAGGAGAACCGCAAGTCGGTTCTCATGCTGATCCAGCGCCAGGACGGCTTGCAGTGGGTGCCACTGTCGCTGTCGGGTGACAAGGACAAGCAGCCGGGCTAGCAGCTTGCCGGATCCCGGATACCTGTTCGGGCCAGGGCGCTCGCGCCGCCCCAATGTCATGGCGCGCCACCACGTCGTGGTGTCCGGCCACTATTATGCCTCGCTCGCCGGTCTTCAGGTCCTGGAGGCCGGCGGCAACGCGGTGGACGCGGGCGTCGCGACCGGATTGGCGATCGACGTGCTGGAAAGCGAGTTCGTCGGTTTCGGCGGTGTCGCTCCGGCGATGATCCATCTCGCCGAACGCAACGAGACCCATGTGATCAGCGGCGTCGGTGTCTGGCCAAAAGGCGCCGATATCGAGCATTTCCATCGGAACTTCGGCGGTCGGATTCCCGAGGGATTGCTGCACACTGTGGTTCCCGCCGCGCCGAGCATCTGGATCGTAGCGCTGGCGCGCTTCGGCACGATGTCGTTCGGTGACGTCGCGGCGGCGGCGATCCGCTTTGCGCGCGAGGGGTTCCCGACCTATCCCTTCCTCGCCGAGCAGCTGGCCGCCCGGCAGCAGGATTTTGCCCGCTGGCCGGGCACCGCCGCGATCTTTCTGCCCAATGGGCGGCCGCCGCAGGTGGGCGAGACCTTCGTGCAAAGCGATCTTGCCCGTACCCTGCAATACATGGCCGATCAGGAGCGGGCGCACGCGCGCGGCGATCGCCTTGCCGGCCTGAAGGCGGCGCGCGACGCGTTCTATCGCGGCGACATCGCCGGCGCGATCCTGCGCCATCAACAGGCGAACGGTGGCTGGCTCACCGAGCGCGATCTCGCCGAGTTTCACAGCCCGATCGAATCGCCCTGCCGAATCCAGTTCGGCGAGTTCGAAGTCCTTGGCTGCGGCGCGTGGTCGCAGGGTCCGATGGTGCTGGAGGCGCTGAACATCCTGACGGGCCTCGATCTGCGCGGCATGGGGCACAATTCAGCAGCCTATGTTCATGCGGTGACCGAGTCGTTGAAGCTCGCCGCCGCCGATCGCGAGGTGTATTTCGGCGATCCGGCGTTCGTCGATGTGCCGTTGGATACGCTGCTGTCGGACGATTACGCCACACGGCGGCGCGCGCTCATCGATCCGGCCAAAGCGTGGCCCGGGATGCCACCGGCGGGCGAGGTCGGTGGCGTGTCGATTCCGCCGTGGCGCCCCGATCCGTCCGCGGGCGCGCCGCTGGAGATCGCCGATGGCAGGCCGGAGACCTCGTTCCTGTGCGTTGCCGACGGCCGTGGCAATGTATTTGCCGCCACACCCAGCGATCCGACGATTGCCGGGCCGGTGGTGCCGGGCACCGGGATCACCGTCTCGATGTGGGGTTCGCGCGGCTACACCGGGCCCGACCATCCGGCGCGCGTCGGCGCTGGCCGGCGGCCGCGCATGTCGGCCAACCCGGCGATCGCGATCAAGCCGGGCGAACTGGTGATGCCGTTCGGCTCGCCTGGCAGCGAGGTGCTCGGCCAGGCGATGGTGCAGGTGTTCCTCAATCAGGCGGTGTTCGGCATGGACCCGCAGTCCGCTTGCGAGGCTCCGCGCTTCGCATCCTATTCATGGCCGGAATCGCAGCTGCCGCATTCCTATCGGCCGGGGCATCTGTGCGTCGAGGAGGATGTAGGTGCGGCGACCTGCGACGCACTGGCGGGACTCGGTCATCGCGTGGAGCGGTGGCCGGAGCGCAAGTACCTCGCCGGCTCGGTGTGCACGATACAGTCCGATCCGCGCACCGGCGTGAAGTGGGCAGGCGCTGACCCACGACGCACGGCTTACGCGGTGGGGTGGTAGGCATTCCCAGCTGAGGTGAGCTGGCGACATCCATTACGACCATAAGCGCAAAATTTTGCGGTGGGGTGCCCTTGCATCTGAGCGTATTCAGATATATCTGTGTTTCCGCTATGTCGAAACTCAGTTGGATTACTTATGCCCCATAGACACTCCCATCACGACGACGACCGGCGCTTCGCCCGCCGGGAACACCGCCACGACGACTCCCAGCCCGGTCACGGACGGCATGACCGCGGCGGCCGATCCGGACTTGGCCGCTTCTTCGCTCATGGCGACCTTCGCCTGGTCATTCTCCACCTCATCGCCGAGAAACCACGGCACGGGTACGAGATCATCAAGGCGATCGAGGAGCAGGTCGGCGGCTCCTACAGCCCAAGTCCGGGTGTCATCTATCCGACGCTGACCCTGCTCGAGGAACTCGGCCACGTGACGGTCAGCACCGGCGACGGTGCAAAGAAGCTGCATGCGGTCACCGCGGAAGGCCGGGCTTACCTCGATGCCTATCGCCCTGCCGTGGATGCCCTCCTCGCCCGCATGGAGGAGGCCAGCCGCGTGCATGGCGGCGGCCCCGCGCCACAGATCCTGCGCGCGATGGAGAACATGAAGCTCGCGCTGCGACTGCGCCTGTCTCGCGGTCCTCTCAGCGAAGAGCAGATCAACGCCGTGGCGGCCGCAATCGACGGCGCGGCCATCAGCGTGGAACGGACCTGACACAACTAGTAACCACCAACAGGAGGACTTCCAGTGACCGAAATCAAAGGTTATCACGCCCATGTCTATTACGATGCAACAACCAAGAAGATCGCCGAGGGTCTGCGGGACACGATCATCGGACGTTTCACGGTAGAGCCTGGAGCCTTCAGCGATGAGCCGCGAGGCCCGCACCCGATCTCGCAGTTCAACATCATCTTTCAGACGGGAGAGTTCGAAAAGATCGTGCCCTGGCTGATGCTGAACCGTGCGGGTCTCGACGTTCTCATTCATCCTTTGACCGAGAGCTCGTACGACGACCACAGCAAGAATGCGCTGTGGATGGGCACGCCGGTGCCGATGCGGCTTGATATTCTGCGGCCGACCTATCGTCCCGAGCTGCTGCCGACCGGCTCCGATCATGCGGCCTGACTGAAGATGCCGTCTGGGGGCGCGGCATTTCGGCCTTGCCGCGCCCTCGTTGCGCTTGTTGCCATTGCTCAGCGCCGCGGCCTGCCGGCAAAAACGCTCTGCATCACAGTGATTCCCGGACAGACCGGTGTTGCCATCGGTTGGCGCGCGTTATCGTCGCCTACAGGCTGCATCGAAAGGACACCCCATGTCCGTCTCGCCGCTGGGACTGCTGAAGACCCGCCGCCTGTGGCCGCTCGCACTCACTCAGTCCTGTGGCGCGCTGAACGATAACCTGGTGAAGAACGCGATGGTCGTGTTGGCATTGTTCCAGCTCGGCATCGGCGGCACTGGACTGTCGGCACTCGCAGGCGCGCTGTTCATCGCACCCTACATCCTGCTGTCTGCCACCGCGGGAAAGCTCGCCGACCGGTTCTCCAAGCCGCGCGTCATCCTGGTCTACAAGCTGGCCGAACTGCTGCTGATGGGCACGGCGGTTGTGGCGTTCCTCACCGAGAGTGTGCCGGCCCTGCTGCTCGTGCTGACCGGCCTCGGCGTGCAGGCAGCGCTGTTCGGTCCGGTGAAGTACGGCGTGCTGCCGGAACTCCTCACCGAGAACGAACTGGTCGCCGGCAACGGCGTGATCGAGGCGACGACATTCCTGTCGATCGTCTGCGGCACCGTTTTGGGCGGTGCATTGGTTTTGCTGCCGCACGGCACCGCCTGGGTCGGTGCGGCCGGCGTGGTGCTGGCATTGGTCGGTCTGTTCGGCGCGGTCAGGATTCCGGCGTCGCCGGCAGCCGATCCGTCGCTGCGCATCTCCCCCAATGTGTTCTTTGAGACCTGGCGGGTGACCCGCCACGCCGCGTCGATCCGCCCGATCTGGCTGTCGGTCCTCGGCCTGTCCTGGTTCTGGACCATCGGCGCCACGCTGATGACCGAGTTCCCGGTGGTGGCGCGCGATACGCTGCGCTCCGATGGCACCGTGCTCACATTGCTGCTGTCGGTGTTCGCCATCGGCGTCGGCGTCGGCTCCGTGCAGTGCGCCCGGTTGCTGCACGGCGAGGTCTCTGCGCGTTTGGTGCCATTCGCCGCGCTCGGCATCTCGCTGTTCTGCTGGGACTTTGCATCGGCTGCGGCATCAGCGGGCACCATCGCGACCGCCGCCGTGGCGCTGACCTCATTCGCCGGCTGGCGGATGATCATCGATCTGTTCCTGTTGGCTGCCTGCGGCGGCATCTTCTCCGTGCCGCTGTACGCGATCATCCAGGATGCGGCCGCGCCATCCGAGCGTTCGCGCATGATCGCGGCCAACAACATCATGAACGCGCTGTTCATGGTGGCCGGCGCCGCGGCCGCCGCTTCGCTCGCCGCGCTGGGCCTGCGCGCGCCCGCGGTGCTGCACATCGCCGCCGTGGCCAATTTCTTCGTTGCGTTGTGGATCATTCGCATCCTGCCGCACGAGGTCTATCGCACCGTGCTGCGCTGGTATTTCAATCGCTTCCACCGCCTGCAGGTGAGCGGCCTGGAGAACTACCAGGCAGCAGGCGACCGCGTGGTGATCGTCTCCAACCACCACTCCTATCTCGATGCGTGCCTGATCGCGGCCTGCCTGCCCGACAGCCCGACCTTCGCGATCCACACGGCACAGGCCGCCAAGTGGTACTTCAAGCCGTTCCTCGCCGCGGTCGAAACCTTTCCGGTGGACGTCCAGTCACCCTATTCGGTGAAGCGCATGGTGGAGGCGGTGCGCGATCACGGGCGCAAGCTGATGATCTTCCCCGAGGGGCGCATGACGCGCACCGGCGGGTTGATGAAGATCTACGAAGGCGCCGCCATGGTGGCCGACAAGTCGCATGCGAAAGTCGTGCCGATCTGCATCGAGGGCCTGAAATTCAGCCGTCTCGGCCGCATGCGCGGCAGTCTGCGTCTGCGTTGGTTTCCGCGGCTGCGCCTGAACATTCTGCCGCCGGTGACCTTGGCGCCGCCGGATGGCGAAAGCCTGACGCCACGCCAGCGCCGCGAGGCAACCGGTCGTGCCTTACAGGACGCGATGGTGGACGCCGTGTTCCACTC